>NZ_CP156081.1:3549014-3861915 GCF_039830135.1 Defluviimonas sp. SAOS-178_SWC
TTGTCGACCGTCACCGCGCCAAGAAGGCTGTCGTCCGACCGCCTGATCAGAAAGAGCGGCAGCGCCGTGCCGCCCGCATGCGCCCGCGCCGCCCAGTAGACCCGGTTGGTGAACGCCTTGCGGCTCAGGTGGTCTGCCGACCAGACGGGCTCCCACGGCTCCAGGAACGCGCGGCTTTCGGCCCGCAGGGATGCCCAGGCCCGAAAGTCCGAATGTTGCGGCAACCGCAGCGTCATCCGCTCAGTTTCGATCCGGACCTTGCGCCGGCGGACGAGCATCAAGCCGCGAGCCTGCCGCGCAAGGCGTCCAGCGCCGGCGCGCCCCCGACCGGGCCGTAAAGTGCGAGTGCCGTCGTGGCGCCGCCGACCAGCCGCTCGGCAAAGTCGAGGACCGCAGACCGGCCCACCGCTTCGATCTCGGCGGTCGTTTCCTCGGCGGACTGCACCCGCCCCCAGATCGCGATATGACGCGCCATCCGTTCGGCGCGCCCCGAGGGGCTCTCCAACCCCATCAGCAATCCCGCCTTCATCTGCGCCCGCGCCCGCGCGATCTCGGCCTCGGTCATGTCCTCGGCCGCGCGCTTCATCTCGTCGATGGTCAGCCCGGAGAGATCGGCGATCTCCTCGGCCGAGGTGCCGGCATAGATGGTGATCATGCCGGTGTCGTCGTAGCTGCCGGACTGCGCGTAGATCGAATAGCAGAGCCCGCGTTCCTCGCGGATCTTCTGGAAGAGGCGCGAGGACATGCCGCCGCCGAGCGCCGTCGTATAGACCTGCGCGGTGAAGAAATCGACGTCCCGCACGCCCGGCCCCTGGAAGCCGAGCGCGAAATGCACCTGTTCGAGGTCTTTCGTCTCGCGCCGCTCCCCGCCGGACCAGCGCGCCGGCTGAAGCATCCGACGTCCCACCGGCTTCAGGTGGCCGAACAGCGCCTCCGCCTCTCGGACGATGGCAGCGTGATCGACGGCGCCGGCGGCCGAAAGGATCATCTGGTCCGGACCGTAATGCTCGCCGACAAAGTCTGTGAGGTCGGCACGACCGAAGGCCGAGACCCGCTCGGCCGGGCCGAGGATGGTGCGGCCAAGCGCCTGATCGGGAAAGGCCGCTTCCTGCAGCCAGTCGAAGATGATGTCGTCGGGCGTATCCAGCGCCTGGCCGATCTCCTGCAGGATGACGTGGCGCTCGGTCTCGATCTCCTTCGGATCGAAGGCCGGATTGAGAACGATGTCCGAGATCACGTCAAGCGCGAGCGGCACGTCCGCCTCCAGCACCCGCGCGTAATAGGCGGTCATCTCGCGGCTGGTATAGGCGTTGATGTAGCCGCCGACATCCTCGATCTCCTCGGCGATCTGCAAGGCGCTGCGCCGGGCCGTACCCTTGAACGCCATGTGTTCGAGGAAATGCGCGATGCCGTTCTGCTCGGGCCGTTCATGCCGTCCGCCGGCGGTCAGCCAGATACCGATGGAGGCCGAGGCAAGGCCCGGCATCCGCTCGGTCACGATCCTCAGGCCGTTCGGAAGCGTCGTCAGTTGCGTGGTCACCGCCTGCGCCTTTCATGTACCAGCGCCTCAAGGGCGGCGAGGTCGTTCGGAACACGTGTAACACGTTCGGGGCGCGAGAAAAGATCGGCCATGCGGTCGGGCAAGGGCGGACGGTGGCCGCTCGCCTTCTCGACCGCGTCGGGAAACTTCGCCGGATGGGCGGTGGCGAGCGTGATCATCGGCACCGACGGATCGCGATGCGCCTCGGCGACCGCGACGCCGACGGCGGAATGCGGGCAGAGAAGCTCTCCGGTCGTCGCCCGCATCCGCGCGATGGTGGCAAGCGTCTCCTCCTCGGACACGTGGCCCGAGGCGTAGAGATCGCGCAGGGACTGAAGCGCGCCCTGGCTGACGCTGAAGCCGCCCTCGGCCTTCATCTCGTCCATGAGCTGCGCCACAGCCCTTCCGTCGCGGCCATAGGCATCGAAGAGCGCGCGTTCGAAGTTCGAGGAGACCTGGATATCCATCGAGGGCGAGATCGAGGGCGTCACCCCCGTCGTCTCATAGCGCCCGGTGGTGAGGCAGCGGTGGAGGATGTCGTTCTGGTTCGTCGCGATCACCAGCTTGTCGACGGGGAGCCCCATACGCTTCGCGATGGTGCCGGCGAAGATGTCGCCGAAATTGCCGGTGGGAACGGTGAAGCTTACCCTCCGCCCCGGCGCGCCGAGCGACACCGCCGAGGTGAAGTAATAGACGACCTGCGCCAGCACCCGCGCCCAGTTGATCGAGTTCACACCGGCAAGGCCGACCGCGTCGCGGAACTCGAAATGGTTGAACATGTCCTTGAGCCGCGCCTGACAATCGTCGAAATCGCCGTCGAGCGCGAGGGCGTGGACATTGTCCTCCGAGGGCGTCGTCATCTGCCGGCGCTGGACGTCGGACACCCGGCCATGCGGGAAGAGGATGAAGACATCGACATTGGCAAGGCCCCGGAACGCCTCGATCGCCGCCGAACCCGTGTCGCCGGAGGTCGCGCCGACGATCGTCACCCGCTTTCCGTCGCGCGCGAGCGCGATCTGGAAGAGCTGGCCGATGAGCTGCATCGCGAAGTCCTTGAAGGCGAGCGTCGGGCCGTGGAAAAGCTCCAGCAGGAAGTGGTTCGGCGCGAGCTGCACCAAGGGGGCCCGGGCGGTATGGCCGAACCCGGCATAGGCGGCATCGATGGCGGCTCGGAACTCGGCATCGGTGAAGGCGTCGCCGACGAAGGGGCGCATCACCCGGAAGGCGGCCTCCTCGTAGGACAGCCCGCCAAGATCCGCGATCTCGTCTGCCGTGAGCACCGGGACGGTCTCGGGCACATAGAGGCCGCCGTCACGGGCAAGGCCGGTCAGCATCGCCTCGCCGAAGCCCAAGGTCGGGGCCTGCCCCCGGGTGGATACATAACGCATGTCGGTCCTCAATTCGTCCGCTGCCTGATACGCCAGAGAAGAAACGCTGTCATCCCCGCCCAGACCCCCGCGAGCGAAAACCAGGTGATCGCGTATTGCCGGTGGTCGTTGGGGATCGACGCGGTATCGACCGGATCAGGCGTGACCGGCCGGTCATCGGGACCGTCGCGCCCGACGATCAGCACGGGTTCGGCATGCAGTGCCCCGGCCATTGCCTCGACGTCGCGCGCGAACCAGATATTCTTCGCGAGATCCGGTGCCGGGGTGTAGCTGTCGGCGTCCTGCGGCCAGAGCAGGTTTCCGGTGATCGTGACAGGCGCGGCGTGCATCGGTGGCGGCCCTTCATCCTCGGCGACGAACCCCCGGTCGATCATCACGGTGCGGTCGCCGACTATGAACGGAGAGATGATGCGGTAACCGCTGCCGACATATTTCTGGCCGGACAGAATCCTGAGATACGCCTGCCCGATCCTCCCTGTCGCCGTCACCGGCCGGTACTGGTCGCGCTCCGGATCGGGGCCGGCGATACCGTCAAAAGCCGCCGGTTCGTCGCCGATCTTCGCCTCGATCGCGGCGATGACGCCCTCTTTCCATGCCAACCGGCGCACCTGCCAGAAGCCGAGCGACATCAGGATGGCGATGCCGCCGGCACCGAGGATCAGGGCGGAGAGATAACGCTTCATCGGCTCCACATCGAAGGGGCGCCGGATGACCCCGCGCCCCTCATTTCTTCTTGGAAAAAATACTCAAATCCGACCGGCCGGATCAGGCGCTGCCCCAGATATAGATCGCGGCGAAGAGGAAAAGCCACACGACGTCGACGAAGTGCCAGTACCAGGCGGCGGCCTCGAAGCCGACATGCTGCTCGGGCGTGAAGTCGCCCTTCGTCGCACGGATCATGCAGACCAGAAGGAAGATCGTTCCGATGATGACATGGGCGCCGTGGAAGCCTGTCGCCATGAAGAACGAGGCGCCGTAGATGTTGCCGGCGAAGCCGAAGGCGGCATGGCTGTATTCGAAGGCCTGAAGGATGGTGAAGCAGACCCCGAGGAACACGGCCAGCGCGAGGCCGTTGATCATGTCCTTGCGGTTGTTATCATGCGCGATCGCATGGTGCGCCCAAGTCGCCGCCGCCCCCGAGCAAAGCAGGATCAGCGTGTTCATGAGCGGCAGGTGCCAGGGGTCAAAGGTCTCGATCCCCGCCGGCGGCCAGACACCGTCGACGATCGGGCTCATCGGCCCCATCGGATAAAGCGCGTGCTTGAAGAAGGTCCAGAACCATGCCGAGAAGAACATGACCTCGGACATGATGAAGAGGATGAAGCCGTAGCGCAGGCCGATCCGCACGACAGGCGTATGGTCGCCGGTATTGCCCTCGTGCACCACGTCCGACCACCAGCCGTACATGACGTAGAGGACCAGCGCGACGCCGATCAGGAACATGAAGGGCGTGATCGACTTCATCCACAGGACGGCACCGAAAAGCATGACGAAGCCGCCGAGGGCCCCGAGGAACGGCCAAAGCGAGGGCGGAAGGATGTGGTAGTCGTGGTTTTTTGCGTGCGCCATGTCGGTTTCCCTGATTTGGCCTCAGTTATAGTCGGCCGTTTTTGCGTGCGAAAGACTCGCCTGCTCGCCCGGCAGTTCGGTTTGGTAGAATGTGTAGGAGAGCGTGATATTCCGGATACGCCCGGCGTCACGGTCCTTCACGAGGTCCGGGTCGACGTAGAAGATGACCGGCATCTCGACCCGCTCGCCCGGCTGCAACACCTGTTCGGTAAAGCAGAAGCACTGGATCTTGGTGAAGTAATAGCCCGCGAGGTCGGGGGCGACATTGTAGCTCGCCGTGCCGGCGACGGGATGATCGGTCGGATTGTAGGCCTCGTAGAAGGCCATTCCGGTTTCGCCGATCTTCAGCGTCATCTCGCGCTGGGCCGGGTGGAATTCCCACGGCATGTCGGGATCGGTATTCGCGTCGAACCGCACGGTGACGAGTTCGTCCAGCACTTCGGCTGCGCCATCGGCCCGTATGCTCGGCGTGCCGGCATAGCCGGTCACCCGGCAGAACCAGGAGTAGAATGGCACCGCCGCCCAGGCGAGCGCTCCCATCGTCACGACCACGCCGACCAGCATCGCCGCCACGCGGTTGTTGCCCTCCAGCCGCTTCATTGCTTCGCCTCCGAGGCCGGAAGCTGGCCCTCCTCAAGATGCGAGATCTTCACGACCGTCAGACCGAACACCAGCGCAACGAAGGCGCCGAGGACGAGACCGAGACCGAGGTTGCGCCCGAAGCGGCGGCCGTGAATCTCATGATCGCGGTGAATGGCCATTACCACCCTCCAAGCCCAAAGGGCGCCAGGCTCGTCTCGACCAGAAGCGCACCGAAATGCAGGAAAAGATAGGCGAGCGAGAAGCGGAAGAACGCCTTCTCGGCCTTGTAGCCGTCCGCCTCGGCCTGTCCCTCGTCGCGACGGACGATGCGGATCGCGCCGCGGATGAACATCAGGTTCAGGACCACGGCCGTCACCAGCGTGACCGGCCCGCCGATCGAGGTAAGCGCCAGCGCCAGCGCCATCGGCGCGAGCAGGAGCGTGTAGACGAGGATGTGTTTGCGGGTTGCCGCCCGGCCATGCGTGACCGTCAGCATCGGCACGCCTGCCTTGGAATAGTCGTCCTTCATGAAAAGCGCGAGCGCCCAGAAATGCGGCGGCGTCCACATGAAGATCAGACCGAACATCAAAAGCGATTCGAGCGAAACGCCGCCCGTCGCCACGGCCCAGCCGATCATCGGAGGAAAGGCCCCGGCCGCGCCGCCGATGACGATGTTCTGCGGCGTCGAACGCTTGAGCCACATCGTGTAAACGACGACGTAAAAGAAGATCGTGAAGCCCAGGAACGCGCCCGCGAACCAGTTCGCGGCGAGCCCGAGCATCAGGCAAGAGAGGCCCGAAAGCGCAAGGCCAAGGCCCAGCGCCTCGCCTTCGGTGACACGGCCGGACGGGATCGGCCGCGACTGCGTCCGCCGCATTACCCGGTCGATATCGGCGTCATACCACATGTTCAGGGCGCCCGACGCACCGCCACCGAGCGCGATGAAGAGGATCGCGGTGAAGGCGACGAACGGATGGACCGAAACGGGCGCCACGATCAGCCCGACCATCGCGGTGAAGACCACCAGCGACATGACACGCGGCTTCAGGAGCTGGACGTAATCGCCGAAGCCCGCCTCCTGCCCGTGGTCAATGGCGCTCAGATCGCTCATCGGGTCCCCTCCCTGTCAGGCGGGCGCGGCGTTCCGCGCTCGCCTGGCGGCCGTCAGTCGGCCGATGCCACCTGAACCGGCGCGGACGTGCCGAGAGCGGCGGTCTTGGTGCGCGCGACCCAGTCGTCGTAGACCTCCTGGCTGACCACCTTGACGGTGATCGGCATGTAGGCGTGGTCCTTGCCGCAAAGCGTGGTGCACTGGCCGAAGTAGATGCCTTCCTTCTCCGGCTTGAACCAAAGCTCGCCGATGCGGCCCGGAACGGCCGAATGCTGCACCGCGAAGGCCGGCACGTACCAGGCATGGATCACGTCGGTGGCCGTCACCTGGACGACGACGGTCTTGTTGACCGGCAGCACGACCGCATTGTCAGCGGCCAGCAGGTATTCATCCTGGGTATAGCCCGCGGCTTCCAACTCCTCGCGCCCTAGCAGGAACGCGTCGAAGGAAATGCCCTCATCCGGGTACTCGTAGGACCAGAACCACTGGTTCCCGATCACCTTCACCACGATGTCCGCCTTCGGAATCTCCACCTGCTTGAACAGCGTCGGCAGCGAGAACGAGCCGAGCACCACGAGAATCAGCACAGGAACCAGCGTCCATGCGATTTCGAGCGGCGTGTTGTGGGTGAACTTCGCCGGCGTCGGGTTGGCGCGGCTGTTGAACCGCAGGATTACCACCAAGAGCAGGGTCACCACGACGGCGACGACCGCGATGCAGAGGTAGAGCAGCATGTGGTCCAGCCACTGCTGTTCGTGTGCGAGTTCCGTTACCGCCGGGTGGAAGCCGGTGCCACCGGGATGCGGCGCCCCGACGACCTCAAGCCCGGTGATTCCGTCCTGCGCCCATACGGCGCCAGCGATGAGGCTGGAGGTGAAGATGGCCCCGAGGCCGGAAAGAATGGTCGCAAAGCGCATGTCGTGTTCCCGTTCCTGCCGCGGCTTCTACCCGCCGCTTTCAGTCTCGTCCGACCCCGAAAACTCCCTCGGGCCGGGCGGTTGTATCCGCGCACTCTAAAATCATATTAGAGGGAGTGCGACAAGCGAAACCATTGCGGCAAAGAGCCACTTTTGATCCAAATCAAAGACTGCTGGGGGCGATGACAATGACAGACGGCCGGTTTTCCCCGTTCGAGACCCATCTCGACCCCGAAGGCGCGCTCGCGATTCTGCGCGAGGCGACCTCGGGCGCCGATGACGGGGAACTTTTCCTCGAACGCCGGCGCTCGGAATCGCTGGTCTTCGACGACGGCCGGCTGCGGAATGCCAGCTACGACGCCTCCGAAGGGTTCGGCCTTCGCGCGATCCGGGGCGAGGTCGCGGGCTATGCGCATTCGACCGAGATTTCCGAGGCTGCATTGCGGCGCGCGGCCGAGACCGCGCGCCTCGCCGTCGGCGAGGGCGGCGGCACACTCGCGGCCCCGCCGCGGGGCACGAACCTGAAGCTCTACACCGACGCCGACCCGATGGCCGACGCCACCTTCGGCGTGAAGGTAGAGACGCTGCGCGAGATCGACG
The DNA here is from genome assembly GCF_039830135.1 of Defluviimonas sp. SAOS-178_SWC. Lineage (NCBI taxonomy): Bacteria > Pseudomonadati > Pseudomonadota > Alphaproteobacteria > Rhodobacterales > Paracoccaceae > Albidovulum > Defluviimonas sp. SAOS-178_SWC. The sequence goes on from NZ_CP156081.1 coordinate 3,556,722, forward strand.
CCTATGCCCGCGCCCTCGACCCCCGCGTCGTGCAGGTCTCGGCCACCATCGCCGCATCCTTGCAGGAGGTCTTCATCCTTCGCCCCGAGGGTGGCCTCGTCTCGGACATCCGGCCGATGGCCCGGCTCAACGTCTCGGTGATCGTCGAAGAGAACGGACGCCGCGAATCCGGCAGTCACGGGGGCGGCGGCCGCGCCGGTCTCGCGGCGCTGATGACCGAGGATCACTGGCAGGCGACGGCGCGCGAGGCGCTGCGGATCGCGCTCGTCAACCTGCGCGCGGTGCCCGCCCCGGCCGGCGTGATGGACGTGGCGCTCGGCGCCGGCTGGCCCGGCATCCTTCTGCATGAAGCGGTGGGCCATGGGCTTGAGGGCGACTTCAACCGCAAGAAGACCTCGGCGTTCGCCGGGCTGATGGGCCAACAGGTCGCCGCGAAAGGCGTGACGGTTCTGGACGACGGCACGATCCCGGACCGGCGCGGCTCCATCACCGTCGACGATGAGGGCACACCCTCGGGCAAGAACGTCCTGATCGAGGACGGCGTGCTCGTTGGGTTCATGCAGGACCGGCAGAATGCCCGCCTGATGGGGGTAAAACCGACCGGCAACGGACGCCGTGAAAGCTTCGCCCACATCCCGATGCCGCGGATGACCAACACCTACATGCTGGGTGGCGACGCCCGCCCCGAAGATGTGGTGGCCGATGTCAAGGACGGCATCTATGCCGTGGGCTTCGGCGGCGGACAGGTCGACATCACCAACGGCAAGTTCGTCTTTTCCTGCACCGAGGCCTACCGGGTGAAGAACGGTGTCGTGGGCGACCCGGTGAAGGGCGCCACGCTGATCGGCGACGGGGCGACCGCGCTCAAGAACATCCGCGCGATCGGCAACGACATGACCCTCGACCCCGGCATCGGCAATTGTGGCAAGGCGGGTCAGTGGGTCCCGGTGGGCGTCGGCCAGCCCACCCTGCTGATCGGCGGACTGACGGTGGGCGGCTCGGCGGCCTGAGACGCCGAACCGCCGAATTTCACGCGGCGCGCAGCTTGCTCCGGCAATAGCAGGAGGCACGGATCGGCACCGTGGCCCGCGCCGCCGCCTGATCGAGTTGCAGCTTGATATGCCTTGCTTCGGTCAGTTCCCCGCGTCGGACAAGGCATTCATGAAGCCCGTGCAGGCTCCAGACGTTGCGAGGATGCTGGCAGGGCCGTGCCAGCGTATCGTCGAGCCCGAGATCGGCGCGATACACCGCCTCCGCCTCGTCGAACTTCTGCGCCTCCATCAGTAGCGCGCCGAGCGCGTGGCGGGTCGGCTGCATCCAGCCCCAGGGCTCGTCGTAGACGAGATTGTCGTCCAGTTCGACGCTCCTCCGCAGATGGGCGAGCCCTTCGTCGATGCGGCCGGCCTTGAACGCGATCTCGCCGTCCATCATCGCCTCGCCGACCTGAAGCACGTCCTCGCAGGTGTTGTTGAAGACCATCCACTGCTCCGGAATCGCCTTTCGCGCGGACACGGCCCGCTCGCGCTCGTCCGCCGCCTCCCCATGCCGCCCGAGATTGGCCAGCGCGATGGCCCGCGCCTGATGCATCGCGGCGGTCGTGTAGCAGTAAAGCGCGCGATCCTCGGGGAAAGGTTCGTCGAGTATCCCCTGCCAGTTGCCGAACCGGATCATGGCGTGGATCTTCTTGCCGTAGAAGCTTTCGAACAGCTCCGGCATGTAGCGCACGACCGGATCGGGCAGCATCTCCATCAGCCGTTCCGACGCGGCGAGCGCGACCTCCGGCTGGCCGAGGAACATCGCGCCGTAAGCCTCGAAATGGACATTGTGAATGCGGTAGACGGTGTAGAAGTTCTCCCCGCCCGCAAAGGCTTCGTACTTGCGGTCGATCTCGGCGGCCCACCGGTTTCGCGCGACGACGCTCTGATAATCCCCGCAAAGGACGTCGATATGCGTCGCCATGTGGATCAGATGACCGCTGTCGGGCACGAGGTCCGTCAGCCGGTCGCCATGTTTCAACGCCTTTTCCGGCGTCGGCGACATCTCCATCAGGTGGATGTAGAAGTGGAGAAGTCCTGGATGGTCCCAGGCGTCGGCGCGCTCCTCGAACGCCTTTTCCAGGACCGCCTGCGCCTCCAGCGTCGAGGCGCCTTCCATGGGACCGCCCTTCACGAGGTCCCACAGATGCCAGGGCGTCCGGTTCATCAGCGCCTCGGCAAAGATCGCCACGACGTCGAGGTCGTCGGTATGGGCGGCGTGGACCTTTCGCATCGCGTCGGCGAATGCGTCGGTCCAGGGTGTGTAGTCCTCGACCTCCGGGTCGTCAGGGAAACGGTGCGTGAGCGCGTCTATGAGATCGGCTTCGACGCGGGAAAGGCCGTCCCTCAACGCCAGCGCCGACGCGATCGCCGCGTGGGCGCGCTTCAACGTGGCCTTGCGTTCGGCGGCGTCGAAGATTTCCCAGGGCTTGTTGTAGTTGGGGCCGAGAGCATGGGCGAGCGCCCAATAGGCCGCGCCGCATCCGGGGTCGGCATCGATGGCCTGCTGGAAATCGTCCACGGCGGCCTCGTGGTTGTAGCCGTAAAGCCAGACAAGCCCGTGGTCGAATGCCTTCTGTGCGACGGGCGATGAAGTGGTGATGGTCCGCGTATGGCGGCCGAGGTCGAACTCGCTGGGCACGATCCCCTCCCTTCCTGTTGCGACGTTTTCACTGGTGGATACCGATCAAACAACGGGCGGGAGCGTAGCACGGCCGGGCGATAAATTCGCCCTCGGACAGGGAAAAGCGGCACTTCGATCGGCCGATGCGCCCGCAATCTGCCCCGGGCTGCGAATTTTTCGCCACAAGGCCCTGCAATCCCGCGCGAATCGTAACCATTGATTAACCTTAAGGTTGCAGATTGCCCGTGCGAATGAGGCGAAGGCACGAGGGATCAAGGTTTGTTTTCTTACCCCACCCCCTTCACCCCACCCACCACGGAAGACGACAGACTGTCGTGGCTCCGCCTCATTCGCTCCCGCCGCGTCGGCGTCGCGACATTCTATCGGCTTATCGAGGAACACGGCACCGCCCGGGCGGCGATCCTGGCCTTGCCGGAGATCGCCAGGGCCGCCGGTGTCCAGGCCTACGAACCCTGTCCCGAAGGCGTCGCCCTTGCGGAACTCAAGGCGGGCCAAGCCGCCGGGGCGCGGCTTCTCTGCCGGGGCGAGCCCGCCTATCCACAAGCGCTCGCCGACCTTCCCGACGCGCCCCCCGTGCTTTGGGCGATGGGCGATCCCGCGCACCTCGCGCGGCCGATGGTGGCGCTGGTCGGCGCCCGCAGCGCGTCCTCGCTTGGCACGCGCATGGCGCGGAAACTGGCCGAGGGCCTCGGCGCCGCCGGGTTCACTGTCGTCTCCGGCCTCGCTCGGGGCGTGGATGCTGCCGCCCATACCGCCGCCCTGCCGACCGGCACCGTCGCGGTGATGGCGGGCGGTGTCGATGCGATCTATCCGGCCGAGAACACGGCCCTCGCGGGAGAGATCACCGAGAAAGGGCTGCGCCTGTCGGAACAACCGATGGGGCTTGCCCCGCTCGCCCGGCACTTTCCCCTTCGCAACCGCATCATTTCCGGCCTCGCCCGCGCCGTCGTGGTGGTGGAAGCGGCCGCACGGTCGGGCAGCCTGATCACCGCGCGCACCGCCCTTGACCAGGGCCGGGACGTTCTGGCCGTGCCCGGCCACCCGTTCGACGGCCGCGCCTCCGGCTGCAACATGCTGATCCGCGATGGCGCAACGCTGGTGCGCGGCGTCGACGACGTGCTTGCCGCCCTCACGCTCGATCCCCCGGCCGAGCCGCGCATCGCGGAACCCGCTGTCGCCGCGTCACCCGCCCCCGAACGCATCTGGCGCGGCATGGCCGCCCTTCACCGCCAGATCCTCGACCGGCTCGGGCCGAGCCCGGTGGCCGAAGATCAACTCATCCGCGACCTCGCCCTTCCCGCCGCCACCATCGCGCCGGAACTCCTCACGCTCGAACTCGACGGCCGGATCGAAAGGCAGGCGGGCGGTCTCCTGTCGCGGGCCGAGTGACCCCCCCCAATACAACGCTGGCGATTTTCCGGCTGTGTCGCCGGGCCCGGGTTCAGGGGCAGACCTCGGCAATGACGGGGCGGAACTGCGCGCAATACATCGGTTCCGCCCACCACACATCGGTCGCACCGAAGACCACCTCGGTGGCCACCCAGCCGGTGGCCGTCCGCCGGAAGAACGCCTGCCCGCCGGTCCAGTCCGCATCCGGCAAGAAATAGCCGGACTGCCAACCGGGCGTCGCGGCGATGTCGATCGCCGTTCCGCCGGGCCGCTGGGCGCTGACCATCGCGAAGGCAACGTCGCCGGCGACCCGCAAGCCGCCGACCACGAACTCCACCGGCGGGCCAAAGATGACCTCGGCCTGCGGGCGCATCGCGTTCATGATCCCGCGCCGATCCGCGCTGCCCCTTTCCGGCTCATACCAGCCCTGAGCGGCCGCTGTCCCCGCCCAGACCAACACAACGGCCGCCAATGCCCGTGCCATCGTCACTCCCCCTTCGACGTCGCCCGGCGGCCGTTCCAAGCAGCCGCAGCTTCATGGCGCCGCACCCTGCGCAATCCGGCAAGTCGGCATCGTGCAGGTTAGCAGCGAACCCGTCATCGGAACAACGTGCCCGCGGGTCCATTGACATTCGGCACCCTTGCCCCACATGTTCCGCGCCCATAGCGAAAGACCCGTTTTCAAGAGGAAGTCATGGCCGTCGTCGTCGTAGAATCCCCCGCCAAGGCCAAGACAATCAACAAGTATCTCGGTTCCGACTACACGGTTCTCGCCTCCTACGGCCATGTCCGGGACCTGCCCCCGAAAGACGGATCGGTCGACCCCGAGCACGGATTCGACATGAAATGGGAGGTCGCGTCGGACAGCAGGAAGCACATCCGCGCGATCACCGAGGCGCTCAAATCCGACGACACGCTGATCCTCGCCACCGACCCCGACCGCGAGGGCGAGGCGATTTCCTGGCACCTTCAGGAAGCGCTGGCGCCGAGCCTGAAGAAGGGCAAGACCGTCCGCCGCGTCACCTTCAACGCGATCACCAAGGCCGCCGTGAGTGAGGCGATGGCCCATCCCCGCGACGTCGACACCGCGCTGGTCGAGGCCTACCTCGCCCGCCGAGCGCTCGACTACCTCGTCGGCTTCAATCTGTCGCCCGTCCTCTGGCGGAAGCTCCCCGGCGCGAAATCCGCCGGGCGCGTCCAGTCCGTCTGCCTTCGCCTCATCGTCGAGCGCGAGATGGAGATCGAGGCGTTCCGCGCCCGCGAATACTGGACCGTGACCACCGCGCTGACGACGCCGCGCGGGCAGGAGTACCAGGCCCGCCTCACCGTTCTCGGCGGCAAGAAGCTCGACAAGTTCGACATCGCCAACGAAACGGCGGCCGAACTGGCGGTGCAGGCGATCAAATCGCGCGACCTGCTCGTCAAGTCGGTCGAGGCGAAGCCTGCAACGCGCAACCCTTACGCCCCCTTCATGACCTCGACCCTCCAGCAGGAGGCGAGCCGCAAGTTCGGCATGGGGGCGAAGGCCACGATGTCCGCCGCCCAGCGCCTCTACGAGGCCGGCCACATCACCTACATGCGGACCGACGGCATCGACATGGCCCCCGAGGCGGTGACGGCGGCGCGCGAAGAGATCAAGAGCCGGTTCGGGGGCGACTACGTTCCCGCCAGCCCGCGCCTTTACAAGAACAAGGCCAAGAACGCGCAGGAAGCGCATGAATGCATCCGGCCGACCGACATGTCGCTGTCGCCCGACAAGCTTCGGGCCGAGGGCGAGCAGAAGAAGCTCTACGACCTGATCTGGAAGCGCACCATCGCCAGCCAGATGGAAGCCGCGCGTCTTGAGCGCACCACCGTCGACGTCGGCAGCGCCGATGGCCAGGTCGTGCTGCGCGCCACCGGGCAGGTCGTCATGTTCGACGGTTTCCTCAAGGTCTATGACGAAGGCCGCGACGACGAGGGCGACGAGGACAGCGCCCGCCTGCCGCAGATCATGGAAGGCGAAAAGGCCGAGAAGCGGACGATCACGCCCGAGCAGCATTTCACCCAGCCGCCGCCGCGCTACACCGAGGCGACGCTGGTCAAGCGGATGGAAGAGCTTGGGATCGGCCGCCCGTCCACCTATGCCTCGATCGTCACCACGATCCAGGATCGCGACTATGTCCGCAAGGACAAGAACCGGCTGATCCCCGAGGACAAGGGCCGGCTCGTCACCGCGTTCCTCACGAACTTCTTCCGCCGCTACGTCGAATACGACTTCACCGCCGATCTCGAGAACGAGCTCGACGAGATTTCGGCGGGCGACCGGAACTACAAGGAGGTGCTCGCCCGGTTCTGGCGCGACTTCACCGCCGCCATCGCGGAGACCGCCGATCTGAGAATCGGCGAGGTTCTGGAGAAGATCGACGAGTTCCTCGCCCCCCATCTCTATCCGCCGCGCGAGGACGGGTCGGACCCGCGCGTCTGCCCGACCTGCGGCGAAGGCCGGCTCAACCTCAAGACCGCGCGCTCCGGCGGCGCGTTCATCGGCTGCTCGAACTACCCGAACTGCCGCTATACCCGCGCGCTTTCAGCCCTGAACGGCGAAGACAGCGGCACGGCGGACCGGGTTCTGGGCGAGGATGGCGGCGATGATATCTGGCTGAAATCCGGCCGTTTCGGCCCCTATGTACAGCGCGGAGAAGCGACCGAAGACACGCCGAAGCCGCCACGCGCCAGCCTGCCGAAAGGCTGGACGCCGGATGCGATGGACCTCGAAAAGGCGCTGACACTCCTCAACCTGCCGCGCGAGATCGGGGCGCATCCCGAGGATGGCGAAATGGTCGAGGCCGGGATCGGACGCTATGGCCCCTACGTCAAGCATGGCCGTATCTACGCCAATCTCCCCGATGTGGAGGAGGTCTTCACCATCGGCATGAACCGCGCGGTCGAGGTTCTGGCGGAGAAGGCGCAGCGCGGCCGCCCCGCCGCCACAGCCCCCTTGCGTGAGCTTGGCGACCACCCGGATGGCGGCGCGGTCCAGGTCATGGCCGGCCGCTACGGTCCTTACGTCAAATGGGAAAAGGTGAACGCGACCCTGCCGAAGGAGCTGACGCCCGAGGCCGTGACGCTCGACGAGGCGCTGGCGCTGATCGCCGAGAAGGCGGCGAAGAAGGGCGGCGGGCGGAAGACGGCAAAGAAGCCCGCGGCGAAGAAGGCGGGCGCCAGGACGGCGGCTGCAAAGAAGCCTGCGGCGAAGACAGCCACGAAGAAGACGGCCGCGAAATCCGGCTGATCCGCATCCGGCGCCCGCTCCGGCGGACGCGGTCCGATCACATACAGCTTCAAGAATATGTGACTGGCAATCGCGGCCGGAAGCCGTCACCTTGCCGCCTGAATCAGGCAAGAACGCGGAGCAACGCCATGAACAAAAAGACAATTACCCGGCGTCACCTTCTCGGCGCCGCGGCGGCGGCGGTCGTGCTTCCGGCGACCGCACGGGCACAGATGGCGCTGCAACCGGCCGAGGTGGAGGATGACTTCACCCGCCGCAACGTGTCGAGCTTTGCGGCACATGACTGGCGCGACCATTTCAGCGATCTCGGCAAGGGCACGATCCTCGCCGACACCGTGTCGCGCGCCCTTCACTACTGGAGCGGCGACGGCAGCGACTACCGGATCTACCCGACCTCGGTTCCGAAGACGGAAGAGCTGACCAAGCGGGGCTACACCGAAATCGTGCGCAAGAAGGTCGGACCGGACTGGACCCCCACGGCATCACAGCGCGAACGCTTTCCCGACTGGAAATACATGCCGCCGGGACCGGACAACCCGCTTGGCACCCATGCGATGTATCTCGGCTGGCCGGCCTATGTCATCCACGGCACGCACGACACGAGGAAGATCGGCCGGCGGTCGTCGGACGGCTGCATCGGGCTCTTCAACTCCAGCATCGCCGAACTATTCGAGATCACGCCCATCGGTACGCAGGTCCGCCTGATCTGAGCACCGCTGCGCCGCGGCGATTGACTTGGGAAGCCCCCCGCGCCACAACTCCCGCGAAGACATTTCGGGGAGAAACCATGAAGAAGGTATTCGGTACGGCGAAGGAGGCCCTCGACGGCCTTCTTCACGACGGCATGTTCATCGCGGCGGGCGGCTTCGGCCTCTGCGGCATCCCGGAACTGCTGATTGACGCTCTGGTCGAAAGCGGCGTCAAGGATCTCACCATCGCCTCCAACAACTGCGGCGTGGATGGCTTCGGGCTCGGCAAGCTGCTCGATACCAGGCAGATCAGGAAGATGATGTCGTCCTATGTCGGCGAGAACGCCGAATTCATGCGCCAGTACCTTTCCGGAGAGCTGGAGCTGGAATTCAACCCGCAAGGCACGCTTGCCGAGCGCATGCGGGCAGGCGGCTGCGGCATCCCGGGCTTCTACACCAAGACCGGCGTCGGCACGGTGATCGCCGAGGGCAAGGAGCACAAGGACTTCGACGGCGAGACCTATATCCTCGAACGCGGGATCTTCGCCGACCTCTCCATCGTCAAGGCCTGGAAGGCGGACGAGACCGGCAACCTCGTCTTCCGCAAGACCGCGCGCAACTTCAACCCGCCGGCCGCGATGTGCGGGCGGACCTGCGTGGTGGAGGTCGAAGAGATCGTGCCGACCGGCAGTATCGATCCCGACCACATCCACCTGCCCGGCATCTACGTGCACCGGATCATCCAGGGCGCGCATGAAAAACGCATCGAACAGCGCACCGTGCGCAAGCGGGAGGAAGCCTGATGCCTTGGGATCGCAATCAGATGGCGGCGCGGGCCGCGCAGGAACTGAAGGACGGGATGTATGTGAACCTCGGCATCGGCATTCCGACGCTGGTCTCGAACTACATCCCCGAAGGCGTCCATGTGACGCTGCAATCGGAAAACGGCATGCTCGGCATGGGTCCCTTCCCCTACGAAGGCGAAGAAGACCCCGATCTGATCAACGCCGGCAAGCAGACGATCACCGAACTGCCGCATTCGGCCTATTTCGACAGCGCGCAGAGCTTCGGCATGATTCGCGGCGGCAAGATCGCGATGGCGATTCTCGGCGCGATGGAAGTCAGCGAAAAGGGTGATCTCGCGAACTGGATGATCCCGGGCAAGCTCGTCAAGGGCATGGGCGGGGCCATGGATCTGGTGGCCGGCGTCGGCCGGGTCGTCGTGGTGATGGACCACACCTCCAAGCACGGTGAATCGAAGGTGCTGCGCGACTGCACCCTGCCGCTGACCGGCAAGGCGGTCGTCGACCGGATCATCACCAATCTCGGCGTCCTCGATGTCGGCCACAAGGGCCTTCACATTGTCGAACTCGCCGATGGCGTCACCGAGGATGACCTTCGCGCCGCGACCGAGGCAACGATCGTCTGACCTGATCGAAAACGTCTGATGCGGCCGGACGGGCTTTCCCCATCCGGCCGCATCGGACTGTCGACTTTTTCGAAACAAATCCATAATCCTGCCCCAATCCGTTGCTAGCGACCGGGGCAATGATGAGCGCAGACCTGCCCCTTCCCAAATCCCCTTCCCCGGCGCCAACGCGGCGGCTGCGGGACATCGTCGTGATCGGCGGTCTTCTCGTGCTGTTCGCCGCCGGGCTCATCGGCCTCGCCGCCGCCACCGGCTGGGAAGAGACGCGCGCCCAGATTGCCCGCCTCGCGCTTTGGCAGGGGGCGGTTCTGCTGGCTCTGTCGCTCGCCAATTACCTGCTGCGCGGGTTGCGCTGGCACTTCTTCGCCCGTCGCCTCGGCCTCGCGACGACACTTCCGCAGGACCTGCGGCATTTTCTCGGCGGCTTCGCGATGGTTGTGACGCCCGGCCGGGTCGGTGAACTGGTCCGCATGCGCTGGCTGAAGCGCGAGACGGGTTGGGCCTTCGAACGCACGGCGCCGCTGGCGCTGGTGGACCGCGCCTCCGACCTTGCCGCGATGGCGCTGCTCCTCGGGTTGTCCGTCTCGCTCGCCACGACCGGGGTAAGAGGCGCGGTGCCGGTGACGCTCCTGGCGCTGGCGGCGGCGGTCGTCGCGACGCGGCCAAAGCTTCTTGCCGGGCTCGTCACCCTCGCCCACCGGATGACAGGGCGGGTGCCCCGGATCTTCGGGCGGCTCCGCGCCTCCGCCCGATCGCTCGACCGTTTCGCCGGCGCGGGCGCCACGATCCCGGCACTTTTTCTCGGCATCGGCGGCTGGTTCGCCGAGGGCTACGCCTTCCACCTGCTTCTCGGCTGGATGGGCGCCGATATCGGTCTCATGAAGGCCATCGCCATTTTTGTCTTCGCCACCCTCGCCGGCGGCCTGACCGGGGCACCGGGCGGGGTCGGCGGGGCCGAGGCGGCGATGATCGCGCTTCTGGCATTCGAAGGCATTCCGATGGAAGTCTCGGTGCCCGCCACTGCGATCATCCGCGTCACCACACTCTGGTTCGCGCTCGGGATCGGCATGGCCGTCTTCCCCTTCGCCGAACGCCATTCCCTGAGGGGGGCAAATGCTCTGGAAGACCGCTGATTATGCCGGCTGGGGCCGCGCGCTGACCGCCAAGGGCGAGATCGCCCGGCCGGAACGGCGCCGCGCCCTCGACGCGCTTCTGAAAGACGGGCTTGTCCCGGCGATCGGCATGCGCCGCAGCTATGGCGACGCCGCATTGAACGACGGCGGCCGCGTGATCGACATGACGCGGCTTGACCGGATGCTCGGCTTCGATCCCGCGACCGGTATCCTCGATGTCGAGGCCGGCGCGCGGGTGGGCGAGATCGCCGCCACCTTCGCCCCCAGGGGCTGGCTTCCGGCCGTCATGCCCGGCACCGGCTTCGCCACTGTGGGCGGCTGCATCGGCCAGGACGTGCATGGCAAGAACCACCATCATGCGGGTTCGTTCTGCGAACATGTGGTTTCGCTCACGCTGCTGACGGCCAAAGGCGCGGTCGAAGTGTCGCGCGACAAGACACCGGAGCTGTTCAGCGCCACCGCCGGCGGGCTGGGCCAGACCGGGGTGATCGCCTCGGCGCGCCTGAAGCTCCTGCCCTGCAAGGGCGACGTGATGGTCGTGACCGAGCGTCGGGTCGAGGGGTGGGACGAATTCCTCGCCCTCCTCGACGCGTCCGAGGCGACCTATACGGTCGGTTGGATCGACGCCACCGCGACCGGCGCCGCCCTGGGGCGCGGTATTCTGGAGGAGGGTGAGACCGGATCGGGCCTTGTCCCGAAGCGGGTCAAGTACCGCAAGGTGCCCTTCGACGCGCCGCACTTCTCGCTGGCCGGGCCGGTGGTGCGCAGCTTCAACGCCGCCTATTACCGCCGGGTGCCCGCGACGGGGCGGACCGTTGTGAAACCGATCTCGGATTTCTTCTTTCCGCTCGACAAGATCCACGACTGGAACCGGCTTTACGGAAAGCGCGGCTTCCACCAGTTCCAATGCGTCGTGCCGCTGGCCTCCGCCCCCGCCCTTCGCGACATGCTGGATGAGATCGCCAGTTCCGGCCTCGCCTCGCCGCTCGCCGTCCTGAAACGCATGGGACCGGGGCGGGCCGGTTACCTGAGCTTCCCGATGGAGGGCTACACCCTTGCCGTCGACTTCCCCAACCGCGCTGAGGCGCGCGAACTGATCCGCCGACTCGAAGCGCTGTCGGTCGATGCCGGAGGGCGGCTTTATTTCGCCAAGGACAGCCTCGCCCGCGGCACCGACATACCCGCGATGTATCCGGATCTTGCCGAGTGGCAGGCGGAGGTCACGAAGGCCGATCCGGATGGTGCGCTGATCACCGACCTTGTCCGCCGCCTCAACCTCAGGAGCGCCGCATGAATTCGACCTGGATCATTCTCGGCGCTACCTCGGCGATGGCCCGCGCCTTCGCTCGCGCGGTGTCGGCCGAAGGCGCGGCCGTCCTTCTTGCCGGGCGCGACAAGGACGACCTCGCGGCCCTCGCGTCAGACTGCGCCTTGCGCGGCGCACGGCTGGCCGAAGCGGTCGAGTTCGACGCCCGCAAGCCCAAGAGCTTCGCCGCGCTGATCGAGCGGATGGAGGCGGAGGAGGGAGAACTCAACGCCGCGGTCTTCGTCGGGTCGATGCCAGAACAGTCGGCGATCGACGCCGATCCCTCGCTGATCGACGGCGTCGTGACCGACAGCCATACCGGCCCCGCCCGCTTCCTGCAGATGCTCGCGCCCGTCATGGAGGCACGCGGCGGCGGCACCGTGGTTGGCGTCGCCTCGGTCGCCGGCGACAGGGGACGGATCGGAAATTACGTCTACGGGTCCGCCAAGGCGGGCTTCGCGACCTATTTATCCGGCCTTCGGAACCGCCTGACGCGGGCCGGCGGGCATGTGGTCACGGTCAAACCCGGCTTCGTCGATACCGCGATGACTTGGGGCCTGCCGGGGATGTTCCTCGTCGCCGCGCCGGAGGCCGTGGCGGGCGATATCCTAAAGGCGGTCCGCAAGAGGCGGAACACGGTCTACACGCCATTCTTCTGGCGCTACATCATGCTGATCATCCGGCACATCCCGGAGCCGATCTTCAAGAAGATGAAGATCTGAAAGCGATCAGCCGCCGCCAAGCGCCGCGAGAACCTCGGCCGCCGCTTTTCCCGGCGCGGTGCGGCCTTCGGCGACCGCGCCGCCCAGCGCCTCCATCCGTGCCCGGATCGTCGGATCGGCGTTCAGCCGGGCAAGGAGGCCCTGCCGCACCTCCTCCTCGAACCAGTGCCGAGCCTGTTCGGCGCGCCGCTCGGCGAAATGCCCGGTTTCGCGTCGCCAGGCGGTCAGCGCCTGTATCTCGGCCCAGGCGGTGTCGAGCCCCATCCGTTCCGCCGCCGAGACGCACATCGCCTTCGGGAACCCTTCCGGATCCTGCGGCCGCTTGCGCAGCAGGCGAAGCGCCCCGGAATAATCCGCGCAGGTTCGAGTCGCCGTCGATTTCAGTTCTCCATCCGCCTTGTTGACGAGGATCAGGTCCGCCATCTCCATGATCCCGCGTTTGACGCCCTGCAACTCGTCCCCGCCGGCCGGGGCGAGCAGCAGCACGAAGATGTCGGCCATCTCCGCGACCAGTGTCTCGGACTGGCCGACACCCACCGTTTCGACCAGCACGACGTCGAACCCCGCCGCCTCGCACAGGGCCACCGCCTCGCGCGTGCGCCGGGCGACGCCGCCGAGATGGGTCTGGCTTGGCGAGGGCCGGATAAAGGCGTTGGGATCGCGGGCCAGCCGTTCCATCCGCGTCTTGTCGCCGAGGATCGAGCCGCCGGAGCGCGCGGAGGACGGGTCGACCGCCAGCACCGCGACGCGCAGCCCCTGCCCGGTCAGCATCGACCCGAACGCCTCGATGAAGCTCGATTTGCCGACGCCGGGCGTACCCGACAGGCCGATCCGCAAGGCCTGCCGGCGGGTGCCGAGTGCCTCCAGCAGTGCCGTCGCCTCGGCCCGGTGATCGGCCCGGCCGCTCTCGACAAGCGTGATCGCCCGTGCCAGCGCCCGCCGGTCGCCGCGCGCAACGCGTTCCGCAAGCTCGCTCATCTCCATGTTACGCAACCGGCAGCCTTTCGCTGAGTGTACGGGGTTGTGAATTGACCTTCGCCGGGTTTTCTTGCCTGTTCCGGCGGGCCGATGTCCAGAGCAGAGGCATGAAAAAAGCGAGCAGCGCCATGACGATCACCTCCCGTTTCCTCGCCCCAGCGGCGCTCTTGCTGGCTGTCGCCGCAGGCTCAGCCGTCGCCGATCAGAAGGACAGTGCGGTCTTCGACCTGACCCTGAAAGGCATCCATGCCGGAACCCTCTCCATCAGCGGCGCGATCGAGGGGCGTTCCTATGCCGTCTCAGGCGTCCTGAAAAGCGGCGGCCTCGTCGCGCTCGTCCGGAAGATCCGCTACGATGCCCGCGCCTACGGGACCGTTGCAGACGGTCGCTTCACCCCATCGCGCTACGAAGAGGACGCCGATACCGGCAAGCGCCAGTCGCAGTCGGTGATGGACTACAAGGCCGGGGTGCCGCAGGTGAAGGTCTATAATCCGCCGAAATCGCCGCGCCCCGGCGACGTCGACGCGGCGACGCAGGGTGGCACCATTGATCCCCTGACCGCGCTATATGCGGCCCTTCGCGACGTGCCGGCAGCGGAGGCCTGCAACCAGACGCTCGCCCTTTTCGACGGCCGCCGGAAAAGCCAGGTGGTTCTGAGCGATCCAAGGCCGGTGAACGGAGGAACGGCCTGCGCAGGCGAATACCGCCGCCTCGAAGGCTTTTCGGAGAGGGAAATGGCCGATAAAAGCCGGTTTCCCTTCACCATGACCTATGCAACGACCGGCGATGGCCGGTTGCGCGTGACCGAGATCTCGATGGACACGATCTATGGCAAAGGCAGGCTGAAACGGCGATAACGCCGGTGTGCGTGACCGCCTTCCCATAGACGAGGCCCTGCCGGGGCTGATTGCCGCCCTCCGCGCCGAGGGTCGCGCGGTGCTGCAAGCGCCCCCCGGCGCCGGCAAGACGACGCGGGTGCCGCTGGCGCTTCTCGACGCTGGGTTTGTCGCCGGCCGCATCGTCATGCTCGAACCCCGCCGCCTTGCCGCACGCGCCGCCGCCGAGCGCATGGCCGAAACCCTGGGCGAGACCGTGGGCCAGACCGTCGGCTACCGAATCCGGGGCGAGGCGAAGGTGTCGAAGGCCACCCGAATCGAGGTCGTGACTGAAGGCATCCTCACGCGGATGTTGCAGTCCGACCCCGAACTCGGCGGCATCGGCGCGGTCATCTTCGACGAGTTTCACGAACGCTCGCTCAACGCCGATCTCGGACTCGCGCTCGCCTGGGAGGTGCGCCAGGCGCTGCGGCCCGACCTCGTGATCCTCGTCATGTCGGCGACGCTTGATGCCGAACCGGTGGCCGCGATGCTTGGCGCCGCCCCGGTGATCACCTCCGAGGGCCGCGCCTTTCCGGTCGAGACCAGGTGGCTCCCCCGCCCGACGGACGCCTCGCTGCGCTTCGAGGCGGCGGTCGCGGGGCTGGTGGCGGAGGCCGCCGGGGAAACCGAAGGCGGTATCCTCGTCTTCCTCCCCGGCGAGGGCGAGATTCGCCGCGTCGAGGCGTTGCTGAAAGGCCGGCTGCCCGCAGATTGCGCGATCCGCCCGCTTTTCGGCGCGATGGACTTCGTCGCGCAGCGCGCCGCCATCGCGCCGGCGAAGGCGGGCCGGAAGGTCGTGCTCGCCACCGCCATCGCCGAAACCTCGTTGACGATCGAGGATATCCGCGTTGTCGTCGATGCCGGCCGCTCGCGGCGGGCACGCTTCGACCCGGCCTCCGGCATGGCCCGGCTTGTCACCGAACGGGTGACGAAGGCCGAGGCCGAACAACGCCGTGGCCGCGCCGGGCGGGTCGCGCCCGGCACCTGCTACCGGCTCTGGACGAAGGGAGAGGAAGGCGGATTGGGTCTGTTTCCGCCTCCGGAAATCGCCGCGTCGGATCTCACCGGGCTTGCCCTCGAACTGGCGCTCTGGGGATCGGACGGCGGCGACCTCGCCTTCCTCACGCCGCCCCCGGCCCCGGCGCTGGCCGAGGCGCGGGCGCTCCTGACCGGCCTCGGCGCGCTGGACGATGGCGGACGCATCACCTCGCACGGGCGGGCGCTCGCTGCACTCCCGCTCCATCCCCGGCTCGGCCACATGCTGGTCACGGCGGGACCGGAGGCTGCGACGCTTGCCGCCCTTCTCGCCGAGAAAGACCCCTTGCGCGGGGCACCTGCCGATCTTTCCCTGCGGCTTTCCGCGATCCGAGATCCAAAAGGATACGAGGCTGACCATCCACACCGCGTGGACCGTGGCACGGTCGAACGCATCCGCGCCGAGCCGAAACGGCTCTCGCGGATGGTGCGTCCGGTCGCGGACGGGTACGATGCCGCCGAGCAGTCTGCCCTCGCCTATCCCGACCGCATTGGCCTCCGGCGCAAGGGCGAGGCGCCGCGCTACGTGCTTTCGGGCGGCAAGGGCGCGGTCGTCGCCGAGGGTGATCCACTTGGCACCGCGCGGCTGATCGTCGCGACCGATCTCGACGGCGATCCGCGCGAGGCGCGGGTCCGGCAAGGCATCGCGTTTTCCGAGGCGGCGCTTCGCCGTCTTTTCGCCGACCGCATCCACTGGCAGGACATCGCGGAATGGTCGCGCCGCGACGGCAAGGTGATCGTCCGGCGGCAGGAACGCTTCGGCGCACTCGCGCTTGCCGAGCGGCACTGGCCCGACGCCCCGCCGGAGGCGCTGGCGCAAGCCGCCCTTGACGGTCTTCGCCAGATCGGGCTGCCGTGGTCCGCGCCCGCAGGGCGCCTCAGGGCCCGCATCGAGTTCTTGCGGCGCGAAGGGGCGGACCTGCCGGACTGCACCGACGCGGCCCTCCTCGACAGCGCTGACGGCTGGCTCCTTCCGCATCTCGCCGGCAAGCGGACCGAGGCGGAGTTGCGGGCGCTCGACCTCACCGAAGCACTCAAGGCACGCCTCGATTGGGACCAGCGTCAGCTTCTCGACCGGCTCGCTCCGGCGAGTTTCGAGACGCCTCTCGGCCGCCATATCGCGATCGACTACGAGGGCGACCATCCGTCGATCACGCTCCGGCTTCAGGAAATGTTCGGCGTGACCGGGCATCCGACCGTGGGGCCGAAGCGCCTGCCCCTGCGGATCACGCTTCTGTCGCCCGCGCAACGCCCGGTCCAGACCACGCTCGACCTGCCGGGCTTCTGGGCCACAAGCTACGCAGAGGTCAGGAAAGACATGCGCGGCCAATATCCCAGGCATCCGTGGCCCGAGGACCCGACGGCACACGCGCCCACGCTCAGGGCCAAGCCGCGCGGGAGCTAGGGGGCTCTGCCGCCCGCCCGCATGTCAGACGCCGAGGCACCAGCGCATCACGGCCTTCTGGGCGTGGAGGCGGTTCTCCGCCTCGTCCCAGATCACCGAATGCGGGCCGTCCATCACCGCGCTCGTCGCCTCGTCGTCGCGGTGCGCCGGCAGGCAATGCATGAAAAGCGCGTCCGGCTTGGCCTCTTGCATCAGCCGCTCGTTGACCTGGTAGCCGCGCAGCTGGTTGTGCCGCCGCTCGCGTGCCGATTGCGGGTCGTGCATGGAGACCCAGGTGTCGGTGACGACGAGGTCGGCGCCCTTGACCGCCTTCATCGGGTCGCGCTCGATAGCGATCGTGACGCCCTTGGCGCGGGCCTCGGCGACGAAACCCGGTTCGGGATCGAGCGTCTCGGGCCCGGTGAAGGTGAAGTCGAAGCCGAACTGACCGGCGGCATGAAGGAAGGACGCGCAGACATTGTTGCCGTCGCCCGACCACACGACCTTGCGGCCGGCGATTGGCCCGCGATGCTCCTCGAAGGTCATCACGTCGGCCATGATCTGGCACGGATGGCTGCGGTTCGTCAGGCCATTGATGACAGGCACATCGGCGTATTCGGCCATTTCGAGCAGCGTTGCCTCCTCGAACGTCCGGATCATGATGAGGTCGACATAGCGCGACAGGACGCGCGCCGTATCGGCGATGGTTTCGCCGTGGCCCAGCTGCATGTCGGCGCCCGAGAGAACCATCGTCTGGCCGCCCATCTGCCGAACACCGACATCGAAGGAGATCCGGGTCCGGGTCGAGGGCTTTTCGAAGATCAACGCGACCATGCGGCCCTTCAGTGGCTGGTCGTCGTCGGGCGTGCCCTTCGGCCGGCCGTTCCGCGCCGTTTTCATCGCGTGGGCGTTGTCGATCATCGACCGGAGCGCGTCCGGGGCGGTCTTGTTGATATCGAGGAAATGGGTCATGTCACGGTCTTTCCACGTCTGGAGCCGGGGGCTGTCTGCCCCC
Source organism: Defluviimonas sp. SAOS-178_SWC (assembly GCF_039830135.1). Taxonomy (NCBI): domain Bacteria; kingdom Pseudomonadati; phylum Pseudomonadota; class Alphaproteobacteria; order Rhodobacterales; family Paracoccaceae; genus Albidovulum; species Defluviimonas sp. SAOS-178_SWC. The sequence goes on from NZ_CP156081.1 coordinate 3,574,633, forward strand.
GGACCCCCGAGAGTATTTTCAAACAGAAGAAGGGGTGAGGGCGAGTTGCGTGGCGGCCGCGTCGAGCCGTCGGACCGCCTCGGCGATCTCGTCGTCGGTGATCGTCAAGGGCGGCAGGAGCCGCAGCGCATCGTGAGCGGCGGGAACGGTGAGAACATGCTGGTCGTAGCCTGCCTTCACCACATCGACCGGGGCGACCTTGCAGACGAGGCCGAGCATCAGGCCCTGACCGCGCACCCCTTCGAAGACGTCGGGATGGGCGGCAACGAGTCCTTCGAGCTTTTGCCGGAAGAGCGCGGCCTTGCGGTTCACCTCTCCGAGGAAAGCCGGGTCGGCGATGATCTCCAGAACCTTGGCGCCGACGGCGCAACCAAGGGGATTGCCGCCATAGGTGGAGCCATGGCTACCCGCGACCATGCCGGCGGCGGCGCGTTCGCTGGCCAGGACCGCGCCGAGCGGGAAGCCGCCGCCGATGCCCTTGGCGACCATCATGATGTCGGGCGTGATCCCCGAAAATTCATGCGCGAAAAGCCGCCCCGTGCGGCCGACGCCGCATTGCACCTCGTCGAGGATGAGAAGCGCGCCCGTCTCGTCGCAAAGCTGGCGGATGGCCTTCATCTCGGCGTCGGTGAGTGGCCGGATGCCGCCCTCGCCCTGGATCGGCTCGACCATCACGGCGGCCGTCCGGTCCGATATCGCCTCCTTCAGCGCCGCGATGTCGGCCCAGGGCAACTGCCGGAAGCCCGGCATCAGCGGGCCGAAGCCCTTGACCATCTTCTCGGACCCGGCAGCAGCGATGGCGCCGGTCGAGCGGCCGTGGAAGGCCCCCTCGAAGGTCAGGATCTCGATCCGGTCGGGGTCGCCCTTCTCGTACCAGTATTTCCGCGCCATCTTGATGGCGAGTTCGGCCGCCTCGGTGCCGGAATTGGTGAAGAAGACGGTGTCGGCAAAGGTATGGGCGACGAGAAGGTCGGCCAGCCGCTGCTGCTCGGGGATCAGATAGAGGTTCGAGACATGCCAGAGCTTGCCGGCCTGTTCGGTCAGCGCGGCCACCAGATCGGGATTGGCATGGCCGAGCGCATTCACCGCGATCCCGGCGCCGAGATCGAGGTATCGCGACCCGCCCGCCTCGATCAGCCAGGAGCCCTCGCCCTTCACGAAGGAGAGGGGCGCGCGGTTATAGGTCGGCAGAACGGTCGGGATCATGCGAGAACTCCGATAGGGAAGGCCAAGGGGTGCCTCAAGGGGCGGGCCATGTCAACGATGTGAGGGGGGGTGTGGCGGGGCCACGGGGCGACGGACGTCAGGCGCGGATGCGGCGGCGTCGGGGACGGGCAAAAAGGCGGGTCCGGTGCGTCATGCCTGCCGCATATCGTCAAAGGGCGCGCCTGTCCATCGGGAATTCGTGCGCCGGACCATAGGCGCAACTGTCGAGAAACCGGCCGGGCGCGGCCCTGACGGCCCTGGGATTGTCTTTATGCACGATGTTGGACGCGTCGGAAATCAGAACATGCTCGAGCTGGCGCCGTTCCGGAGTCAGGCGGCAAAGGCACGGTCCGGGAATGCCGTGGCCGGTGATCCGGATCGCTGCCGCGCCGTCGCACGCGCCGCTCCCAAGTCAAATGCGCCCCTCCCCCTTGTCGCGGCCGCCCTGAGCTTGTATCTCAGTGCGTCCCGATTAGAATGGGACCAACCGAATTCAGGACCTGCCGGCCTCTTGCCGCCACTGCCGGTCCCAAACCCGAGGATCTGTCATGTCCTGGACCGACGAACGCGTCGAGACGCTGAAGAAGATGTGGGGCGAAGGCCAGTCGGCGAGCCAGATCGCAAAGGAACTGGGCGGCGTCACCCGCAATGCCGTGATCGGCAAGGTCCACCGCCTCGGCCTCTCGAACCGCGTCGGCGGCGCGCCCGAGCCCGTGAAGGCGAAGCCCGCCGACCCGGCGCCCAAACCGGAGGCCCGCCCCGCCGTCGCGAAACCCGCGCGGACGGAAGAAAAGCCCGCCGCCCAGCGCCCGGAACCCGCCCCGGTGGCCCCGCAGGCGGCACCGGGCCGCAAGCCGATCATTCCCGCAGGCCAGCCGCTGCCGCCGCAGCCCTCGGCCGGCGAAATTAGCCCCGAGGCGCTCGCCTCCGTCCGCGAGGTCGAGAAGAAGGCGCGTAAGATCAGCCTGATGGAACTGACCGAGCGCACCTGCAAATGGCCGATCGGCGACCCCGCGACCGAGGATTTCTGGTTCTGCGGCCTCTCCACCCAGCAGGGCAAGCCTTATTGCGAGGCCCATGTCGGCGTCGCATTCCAGCCGATGTCGTCGCGCCGCGACCGGCGGCGCTGATCGTGTCGGGAAGCGGCAAGAGCCCGCTTTCCTTCGCCGCGCCCAAGGTCTAGCCTGCCGCACGCGAGCAGGAGACTTCCATGAGCCCGATCATCGAGGTCAGCGACCTTTCCAAGACCTATGCCAGCGGCACGGCCGCCCTGTCGGGCGTGACGCTCGATATCCGCGAGGGTGAGATCCTCGCACTGCTCGGCCCGAACGGCGCCGGCAAGACGACCTTCATCTCGATCCTTTGCGGCCTCGTCACGCCGACGGGCGGCAGCGCCCGGGTCGGCGGGCACGACATCGTGCGCGACTATCGCGCGGCGCGGGCCCTCATCGGCCTTGTGCCACAGGAAATCGCGGTGGAGCCGTTCGAGACGGTGATGAATACGCTGCGGTTTTCGCGGGGGCTGTTCGGACGGCGACCGGATGACGCGCATCTGGAGAAGGTGCTGAAGGCGCTCACGCTCTGGGACAAGCGCGATGCGCGGCTCAACGAGCTTTCGGGCGGCATGAAACGCCGTGTGCTGATCGGAAAGGCCCTCTCCCACGGGCCGCGCGTACTCTTCCTCGACGAACCGACGGCGGGCGTCGACGTGAACCTGAGGCGCGAGATGTGGTCGGTGGTCCGCGACTTGCAAAAATCGGGCGTGACGATCATCCTGACCACCCACTACCTCGAAGAGGCCGAGGAGATGGCCGACCGGATCGGCATCATCGACAAGGGGCGGCTGCTGCTCCTGGAAGACAAGGCGAAGCTCATGCACGAATTCGGCCGCAAGCGGCTGGTCGTGGAACTGGTGGAACCGCTCGCGGAACTGCCCTCGACGCTGACGGGGCAGGATCTCACGCTTTCGGCGGATGGTACTCATGTCAGCTACGACTATGACACGCGCGCCGACCGCAGCGGCATAGCCCGGCTTCTGGCGGGGTTCGCCGCGGCAGGCATCGGCGTGCGGGATCTGGAGACCGAGCAGAGCTCACTCGAAGACGTGTTTCTGAGACTGGTGGAGGAAGGCGCATGAACTGGCAGGCCATGCGGACGATCTTTCAGCACGAAATGGCCCGGTTCTGGCGGACGCCTTGGGAGTCGCTCGCCTCTCCGGTCGTTTCGACCGTCCTCTATTTCGTCGTCTTCGGGGCGGCGATCGGGGGACGGATCCAGTCGGTCGAAGGTGTCACCTATGGCGCCTTCATCGTGCCGGGGCTGATCATGCTGACGGTGTTGCAGCAGTCGATCGCCAATGCCTCCTTCGGGATCTTCTTTCCGAAGTTCGCAGGCACGATCTACGAAATCCTCGCCGCTCCGGTGTCGTTCATCGAAGTCGTGCTCGGCTATGTCGGCGCGGCGGCGCTGAAATCGGTGATCATCGCGGTGGTGATCTACCTGACCGCGCTGTTCTTCGTCGATCTTCCCGTTGCTCACCCAGTCTGGGCACTGGCGTTCCTGATCCTGACGGCCTTCAGCTTCTCGCTCTTCGGGTTCCTGCTCGGCATCTGGGCCAAGGACTGGCAGCAGCTGCAATTCATCCCGCTGATGGTGGTGACCCCGCTCGTCTTCCTCGGCGGCGCCTTCTATTCCGCCTCGATGCTGCCGCCCTTCTGGGAAGGGGTCGCCCGGTTCAACCCGGTCCTCTATCTCGTTTCGGGCTTCCGTTGGTCGTTCTTCGGGCAGGCGGATGTGCCCGTCGCAGCGTCTTTGCTGGCGGTCTCGGTCTTCCTCGGCCTCGGAATCTGCGCTGTCTGGTTCATCTTCCGCACCGGCTGGCGGCTTCGGGCCTGACACCTCATTCCCGCGCATCGGGAAATTCCTTGGGCGAAGCATCTTCCCGCCTTCACCGCGTTCCATTATATGGCGCGGATGCCCATGAACCCGCCGAACCTTCGCCCCGACCTCGCGCCGAAGCCCGTCTTCGATACCGCTGCACGTCCAGGACAGCCGAGGATCGGCATGGTTTCGCTCGGTTGCCCGAAGGCGCTGGTGGACAGCGAGCGGATCCTGACCCGGCTCCGCGCGGAAGGCTATGCGATCTCGCCCGACTACGGCGGCGCCGACGCGGTCATCGTGAATACCTGCGGCTTCCTCGACAGCGCAAAGGCCGAGAGCCTTGAAGCGATCGGCGAGGCGTTGACGGCGAACGGCAGGGTGATCGTGACCGGCTGCCTCGGAGCCGAGCCCGATTATATCACCGGCGCGCATCCCTCCGTCCTTGCCGTCACCGGCCCGCATCAGTACGAACAGGTGCTCGACGCCGTCCACGCCGCCGTGCCGCCCTCGCCCGATCCGTTCGTCGATCTTCTTCCGGCGACGGGCGTCAGCCTGACGCCACGCCACTACAGCTACGTGAAGATTTCAGAAGGCTGCAATCACAAGTGCCGCTTCTGCATCATCCCCGACATGCGCGGCCGGCTCGTTTCCCGCCCGGCCCACGCGGTCGTGCGAGAGGCGGAAAAGCTGGTCGAGGCGGGGGTGAAGGAGCTTCTGGTCATCAGTCAGGACACCTCGGCCTACGGGGTGGACCTTAAGCATGCCGAGGCGAAGGGACACCGGGCGCATATCACCGACCTCGCCCGCGATCTGGGAAGCCTCGGCGCCTGGGTGCGGCTCCATTACGTCTATCCTTACCCGCATGTGCGCGATCTGATCCCGCTGATGGCAGAGGGATTGATCCTGCCATACCTCGACATTCCCTTCCAGCACGCCCACCCGGATACGCTGAAACGGATGGCGCGGCCAGCGGCCGCGGCGAAGACGCTGGACGAGATCGCCGCCTGGCGCGCCATCTGCCCCGAGATCACCCTGCGCTCCACCTTCATCGTCGGCTATCCCGGCGAGACCGAGGAAGAGTTCCAGACCCTCCTCGACTGGATGGACGAGGCGCAGCTCGACCGGGTGGGCTGCTTCCAGTATGAAAACGTCGCCGGCGCGCGGTCGAATACGCTGCCGGACCATGTCGCCGCCGACGTGAAGCAGGAGCGGTGGGAGCGGTTCATGGAAAAGGCCCAGGCGATTTCCGAAGCGAAGCTCGCGGCGAAGGTTGGCAGCCGGATCCAGGCCATCGTGGATACCGTTGACGAGGAAGGCGCAACCTGCCGGACGAAGGCCGATGCCCCCGAGATCGATGGCAACCTCTTCATCGACGAGGGGTTTGAAACCCTGTCGCCGGGAGATATCGTGACAGTCGAAGTCGACGAGGCCGGGGAGTACGACCTCTGGGGTCGCCTCGCGTGACGGCGATCCGCTTCGACGAGGCGCGGCCGGAAGATCTCGACACGGTGATCGCGATCTCGGCGATGACCCACCGGGAGCATCAGGACCGTCTGCCCGAGGCCTTTCCCCCCGGCCTTGACAACGAGCTGAACCAGATGTTCCGGGATCATTTCAAGGCGCCTCATGGCGCGCCGGCCTTTCCTGCGACCCGGATCCTTCTTTGCCGCGACGGCGGCCGCATCGTCGGTCATGCCTTCCTGCGCGTTCAGCGGTTCGACCGGCAGACCGACGATCACGACGTGGTCGGCACGGTCCTCGATATCTCCCTCCTGCCGGAGTACCGGCGTAAGGGGCTCGGCACGCGGCTTCTCGACGAGGCCCGGCAGACTTTGAAAGAGATGGGGGCGACCCGGGTCGATGCCCATATCTGGCGCGGCAACCACGCCTCGGCCGCGACCTTCAGGGGCCAGGGTTTCGAGATGCTCTACGGCCTTTACGTTCAGCGCCTGTCAGAGCCGGTGGCCGGTCGGGTCCACCGGGCCGAAAAGCCCGAGACCTGGCGCGGAAAGATGCTGATCGGAAGCCTCGCGCTCAACCTCTTCCTCCTCCTCTGGCTCATGGTCTTCCTGAACCGGTGACCCCTCGCGTTCCGGGATCCTGGCCCGCCACCGCCGGGAGCAAGCGGGGCGGGCCATCGGCATGCGCGCACCCTACCCGCGCGACACGCTGTAAAGGATCCAGCCCTGATACCGGGCCACTTCGACGGCTCCGGTCTCGGACACGAATGCGGCGGCCGCGCCGCCTCCGCCCGGACAACCGACGAGGTCGGCGCTGTCGTCGAGGAACTGGTTGGTAAAAGCGTTCTCGCCCACCCGTTTGCAGAGGTCACCGGGGCTTCGATAGCCGCTCATCACCGGCAGCGGATCGCCGACCGGAACCGGCGCCGTGCAGGCAGCCAGGGCGAAGGGAACCAAGAAGGAAGCAATAACAGGACGCATCGTGAACACTCCTTCCGCGCCTCGAAAGCATATCACCGACCTGCCCCCATGACGATACGGGTATCCCCTACCCCAAAAGGATGACGAGCCAAGCCAGGCCGCCCGCGCTTGCCGTAAGCGCAACGGCAGCCGAGCCGCAATCCTTGGCCTTCCCCGCGCGCGGATGCCGCTCGGGCGAGGCGAGGTCGACAATCTCCTCGATCGCCGTGTTGAAAAGCTCCGCCGCAAGGACCAGCAGACCGAGTGCCACGATCAGCGCCCGCTCACCCGTCGTGAGGTCGAGCGAAAACGCGAGCGCCACCGACAGGAGGTTGATCACACTCCATTGCCGAAGTGACTTTTCGCTCGCCCAAGCCGCCCGCCACCCCTGGAGCGACCAGCGGCAGGTGTTGGCGAAGCGCCGGATTTCGCCGCCGATGAATGCGCGCATGAATCCCTCCCGCATCGTTTCGGGCAACGTAACGGGTGCCGCAGCGCCCTGCCAATCGGGAACCGCGCGCCGGATGACCGGCGGTGGCGGGAATGTCACGGGTACCGGCGGTCAGACGATGCCGCGCAGACCTTCGAGAACGGCACGGTTGGCGCACCAGTCCGGGGCCTCGGCGGCGGTTCGGTCATGCCCGGGCTGGCCGCGCAGGGCCTGTCCCTCGTCGCAGACCCGGCACATCTCCAGCATCGCGCGGAAATCGTCAGGTGTCAGGATTCCGGCCTGCACCGCGCAGCCGACGTCGACCCCGTGGCGCCGCGTCTCTTCCTCGGTCAGGAAATACGGCAGGTCCGGCACCTCCGTTTGTGCGGAAATCGAAACGACCTTGCCCATCGCGATGCTCCTTTACGCGCGCGTGATGGCTTCAGCATCGGGCCGCAACCAGTCGTGCCGCAATGATCTGGATCAAGCGCGGACGCCGTTATCGGAGCCCAGCCAATGTCCGCCGCACAGTTTCGATGCGGCTGGCATTCGGCGGGTGGGTGCCGAGGAACTGGTTGCCGGGATCGGGAATGCGCGTGAAGAACACGGCGCCACGCTCGGGGTCGTAGCCGGCATCCCAGGCCAGGATGGTACCAAGCGCATCGGCCTCCAGCTCGAAATCCTTTGCATAGCGCCGCGCGCCGAGTGTGCCGCCGAGATCCTGCGCGCTTCGGACAGCCTCCGGATCCCCGCCGCTCGCCGCGGTCAGGACGCCAAGAACCAGCGCCCCGGTCATGGCCGTCTGTCGCTGGCGCGGAATATGTTCGGCAATATGGTGGGCCGCTTCATGGCCGAGGACGAAGGCGATTTCGTCCTCGTTCCGCGCCTCGGCGATGAGCGGCAGGGTGAATGCGATGATTGGCCGTCCGTTCGGGTCGAGCGTTTGATAGGCATTCGGCGGCTGACGAGGGCGGTCGTCGACGACGATGCGGAAATCGCAGTTGTTCCCGACGCTGCGAGCACGGCATTCGCGTTCGATCACCGGCTCCATCCGCGCGACGACGGACATGAAGTTGCTGGCGGCCACATCGGGCGCAACCGGCGGCGCGGCCCCATAGCTGACAGAGGATGGCGCGGACACCGGCGGTGCCGGCTCCACGCATCCGGACAGCGCGAGAAAGACGAAGACTAGCGTTCTTTTCATAAGCCTCTCCGGGGCTTTTGGCTGCTCATGTCTGCCGCGCGAATCCTACCGTCCCGAGGCGGATCGCGAAAGCCCCCGAAATACGGCAGTTTTTTCGGGTGGGGTCCGCCCGGGCCTTCCCCGCGCACTTCAGTCCATTGAGGACCGGCCGGCATCGCGCTAGACTGAATTCATGTTTACCATCGAGCACGATTTCGACGCCACCGTGATTACCCTCGTCGACGAGGGTAGCCCGCATCTTGAAGAAGATGTGACGATCCAGACGTTCGAGGAATGCGTCACGATCGAGCAATTCGATCCGCGCCGCGACGAGGTGGTAAAGATCGTCATGTCGATGGCCCAGGTGCGCGAACTGGCGGCCGCGCTCAACCTTCCGGAAGGCGTCTACCGGCTTTCGCCGAAGCGCTAGAGCCTCAGCCCCCGAACCACTGCGACCAGAGCCCGGCGGCCCAGAACATCAGGCTGAGCGTGATCATCAGGATGCCAATGCCGAACTTGTCGCGCATCGCGAAGACGATCGGGTCGTAATCCTGCTTGCCGAACCAGCCGAGCATCACCATCCGCACGAGCCAGAGCGTCATCGGGATCATCGCGAGCCAAAGGATCCAGGTCGTCGGATAAAGCTCCTGCCCCTGATCGCTGATCGAATAGAGAAAGAAGATGAGGACGGCGCCGATCGTGCCGAGCCAGGCGACGTTGAGAAGATCGCCCCGGTCCGGCCGTCCGTAACCCCGCCCCGGCAATCGTTCGTCCGAGGTCGCGAGCGTCAGTTCCGTCAGCCGCTTTACGCATCCGAGCGTGATGAAGATCGGGAAGATGAAGATCAGCATGTAGATCGAGACCTCGACCTGACCGGCCGCGGCTCCGGCGATCACCCGGATCGTGTAGAGCGCTGCCAGGGTCGAGATATCCACCCAGCGCAGCCGCTTCAGCTTCAACGAATAGGCGAGCGAGGTGACCATGTAGAGCACGACGACCCCGAAGAACGCCCAGTTGAGCGCCGCCGCGACCCCGAGCGCGAGGAGCATGAGCCCCCCGAACGTGGCCATCCCGACCGCAATCGGCACATCGCCGCTGGCAAATGGCCGCCGGCATTTCGTCGGATGCAGCCGGTCGGCTTCGAGGTCGAGAAGATCGTTGACGATATAGATGGAGGAGGCGGCCGCGGAAAACGCGACGATGCCCCAAAGGATCGGAACCAGTGTCACCAGATCGAAACGGTGCGCCGCGATCATGGCGAGGAGGAGCAGGACGTTCTTGACCCACTGATGCGGCCTCATCGCCTTCAGGAGCGCCCGCCAGCTCCAGCCACCCGCCAGCTCGACGACGTTCTGCCCCCGCGCCGCCAGTTCCCGCGCGCGCGGCACCCGGCCGACGACCAGCGCGTTTTCGGCCTTTTCCCAGACCGCCATGTCGACCGCGTCGTCGCCAGCATAGTCGAAGCCGCCCTCGCCATAGGCCGCCACCAGCGCCTTGGCCTTGTGGGCGCCCTTGAGGTTCGTCGTCGAGTCCGAAGCGAAAACCGTCTCCGACAGCCCGTATTCCCCCGCCAGCCGCTCCACGAGGCGACGATCGGAGGCGGAGGCCAGCACCACCTCGCGCCCCGCCATCCGGCTTCTGAGGGCGAGGTCGGCGACCTCGGGATTGACCGGCAGAAGGTCGGTGCGGATCGGCGCAATCTCCACCAGTTCGGCCTTGAGCCGCTCCGGATGGCGGAAATGCAGCGCCGCGGCGCGCAACGTCGCGATCGGATCGTGGCCAAGCCCCGCCCAGAACGACTCGAACAGCATGTCGGTCTTCAAAAACGTGCCGTCGACGTCGAGGACGAGCGGCTTCACTTCGGTCATCTTCGGAAACTCATCCTTTCACGGCGAACACGCAGCCGTCCGTCACCAGTTCCGGCGGGGTGACGCACAGTCCGCGCGCCACCGCCCAGGCCGCCAGGACCTTCGGCACATAGGCCCGGGTTTCCGCGTAGGGCGGCACCCCGCCATTGTTCTTCACCGCGTTCTCGCCGGCATTGTAGGCGGCGAGCACCATCAGCGGATCGCGGTTGAATTCCTTCATCAACCAGTCGAGATAGGCAACCCCGCCCTTGATATTCTGGATCGGATCGGTGCTGTCCGAGACGCCGAACCGGTCCGCCGTCGCCGGGATGAGCTGCATGAGCCCCACCGCCCCGGCGGTCGATACCGCGTCCTTGCGCCCCGCGCTTTCGATGCCGATGACGGCGAGGACAAGCGCAGGCGACACCTCGGTGCCGATCGTCGCCTTGAGGATCTCGGTGCCGTGCGCGGCGGCGATGTCCTGAAGGTGCTGAAGACGGGGGGCGGCGACGGACTTGCCGCCCGGCCCCTGCGTCAGCGCGGAAAGCGCGGTCGAGAACCGGCCGGCCCCGTCGGCGAGCGTCGGCGAAACGACATTCCAGTACCAGTCGAACGCACTCGGCTGCGGCAGCGCCGGTTCGAGCCCCGGCGCGACGCCGCCGCGCGGGATCGGATGTTCCGGGGGCGGCAGCCGCGTAGCGAGCCTGCGCGCCTGTTCCTCGGGATCGATCTGGACAGTGATGCGCTTTGCCCCGGTCGCCGACACTGAGGCCGATCCCTTCGGCGCGCTGATCCGCTTGAACGTGAAATCCGGATACCCGTTCGCCGCCGTTTTCGCCGGGGTCTCGGCCGACGCGACATTCGCCGCGAGCAACAGGGCGGCGCCACACGATAGTACCGGTCCGATGCTTTTCAGCATGCCGCCTGTCCTGACTGCTCTTGTTTTTTCTTGCCCCACTTGTCTCAGAAAACCAGAGGCCGGACTAGCATTTCCGTGCTTGACGGCGCCGGATTCGCTGAAGATTCGGCCTTTTGGCAACAGGCAAAACCAGCGAATACGGTCACGAATGAAGATTTTTATCTATTAAAAACAGAGTTTTACATGCAAATTTCGAAAAAGTGACCGCAACTATAAAATGTACGACCAATGCCCAACTCCTGCCACGATTCGACGGCCTCATAAGCCCATGCCGCGACGGAGACGGGACTTGGTGTAACTCCCCGGACGACACGGAGCGGATGGTGTAACGGGCGAACCTACGGAGAGAGACATGAAACTGTTCAAGCTTGCGAAGAAGTTCAACAACGAAGAAGACGGCGCCGTGACTGTCGACTGGGTCGTGCTGACCGCCGCCGTCGTCGGCCTCGGTGTGGCCGCCCTGGCCGCCGTCAAGAAGGGCACCGGCTCCCTCACCACGAAGATCAACAACTACCTGTCCAGCCAGTCGATCAACTCGACCTTCTGATCCCGGATCGGACAAGACCAGCAAAGGCCGCGCCCCTCCGGGCGCGGTTTTTTTGCATCCAAGGGCTGGGTGACGATTCCCGCCCGGGTCCGGCGGCCGCAGCGCGTCCGGCATACTGACGCCCGACAGGAAACACCCGGACCTCATCGTTTCCAAACTCCCCGAGATTTACATGGAAATGCACGACACGCGCCCAAGTTGTGTCACGATTCGAGAGCAAAACAGTCTCATGCCGCGACGGAGACGGGGCCGGATGAAGACCCGGCAATACGGTTCGCGGATGGAGCAAAAGCGAACCTTAAACCTACTACGGAGAGAGACATGAAACTGTTCAAGCTTGCGAAGAAGTTCAACAACGAAGAAGACGGCGCCGTGACCGTTGACTGGGTCGTGCTGACCGCCGCCGTCGTCGGCCTCGGTGTGGCCGCTCTGGCCGCCGTCAAGAAGGGCACCGGCTCCCTCACCACGAAGATCAACAACTACCTGTCCAGCCAGTCGATCAACTCGACCTTCTGATCCCGGACCGGACAAGACCAGCAAAGGCCGCGCCCCTCGGGGCGCGGCCTTCTGCTTTGACGCGTGGACGCCGGTGGCGGTGCAGCTGCGCGCGGCGTCCGCCTCGACCACACGGCGCGTTACGTCAAGCCCTGATGAAATGCCCGCGTATTGCACGATGTCCGCCCAACTTGCGTCACGATTCGCGGGCAAAACACCTCCATGCCGCGACGGAGACGGGACCTGGCGTAACTCCCCGGACGACACGGAGCGGATGGTGTAACGGGCGAACCTACGGAGAGAGACATGAAACTGTTCAAGCTTGCGAAGAAGTTCAACAACGAAGAAGACGGCGCCGTGACCGTTGACTGGGTCGTGCTGACCGCCGCCGTCGTCGGCCTCGGTGTGGCCGCCCTGGCCGCCGTCAAGAAGGGCACCGGCTCCCTCACCACGAAGATCAACAACTACCTGTCCAGCCAGTCGATCAACTCGACCTTCTGATCCCGGATCGGACAAGACCAGCAAAGGCCGCGCCCCTCCGGGCGCGGTTTTCTGTTTCCACCAGCGCCACGAGTCGTTTCGCTTTTGCTATCGCATAGCGCGAAAATGAACGACCACTGCCCAAATCATGCCATCTTGGCAGGCTTTACTTGGATCAAGGGCAAAGGGCGACATACGAGTTCGGAAGCCGGCACGGCGACGGCCTCTCTACAAAACGGAGCATGTGATGAAGATTTGGAGGATGATCTCGCGGTTTCAGGCTGACGAAGCCGGCGCGGTGACCGTCGACTGGGTCGTGCTGACGGCAAGCGTCTGCGGACTGGTGGCGTTGGCGATGGCGGGGCTCAAGGGCAACATGACCAGCATCGGTCAGAAGACCGAGCAGTTCCTATCCGCCCAGACGATCAACACGACGTTCTGATCGCATCCCACGCGGAAGAACTGTTCCGGCAAGAATTAGAGCGCTCCGCGAACGGGGCGCTCTCAGCCATTCGGGACTGGAAAAAGAGCAGGAATGTTTCCAGTCTCGGCAAGATTCCACCCAACCGGCGTGCTTTGACCACCATTTCGCCGTATTCCATTCGGATATTCCACGCTAAAGAGGCGCGCGAGTCTGCCGGGATCCGGCGAGCGTGCTTTGCCTGATCGACGAAAGGAACGACTATGCGTCTGGTATTTGGTTTGGTTTTGGTACTGGGTGTCGCGTTGGCGGGCTTTGCCGTCTACATGGCCCAGGGCTTCATCGCCCAGACCCAGGCTGAGCGGGACCGGCTTGCTGCGGAGCAGGCGCGGGCAGTGCGTCTGGTTGATGTCGTTGTCGCCAAGAAGGCGATGAACTACGGCGACCGGTTCACGCGGAACGATCTCGAAGTGATCAAGGTGCAGGCCGGCAAGGTGCCGGCCGGTACTTTCACCACCGTCGTCGCCCCGCAAGGTGGCGACAAGTCGGTCGTTCCGGTCTTCTGGGAAGGCGAGACCCGGCCCCGCGCGGCGTTGCGCAGCTATGAACCGTTCGAGCCGATTCTCGGCGCCAAGGTGACCGAACCCGGCATCGACGCGGGGATCAACGCCAACCTCTCTGCCGGCATGCGCGCCTTCGCGGTCAACGTCGACGTGACGTCGGGCGTCTCGGGCTTCCTGCGCCCGGGCGACCGCGTGGACGTCTACTGGTCGGGCGCGGTCAATGGCCAGGACGTGACGAAGCTGATCGACGAAGCCGTCCGGCTCATCGCGATCAACCAGAGCGCCGATGCCGACCGCAGCGAGGAAACCGTGATCGCTCGCACCGTGACGGTCGAGGCGACGCCGAAACAGATCGCGGCACTGGCGTTGGCCCAGCAGACGGGCCGGCTGACTCTGTCGCTTGTCGGCACCGGCGATGTCGAGCAGGTCGGCGCGATCGAGATCGACCGCAAGACCCTTCTCGGGATCGTGGAGGCCGCGCCGGTCGCGGCGCCCGAACCGGAGAAGGTCTGCACCATCCGCACCAACAAGGGCGGCGAGATCATCGAAACGGTGATCCCCTGCACAAACTGACCCGATCCGCGGCATGCGGTTCAACCGGGCGCCGGCCACCACATGGTGTGGCCGGCGCCTTCGCATTTTACTACTGCTTCCCGACTGTTGCGGCTTGTCCACATAAAGACGTCGGCGCAACACGTTGATTCTTGCAAAAAAACGTGTCTTCCCGCATTGTGACTGCAATCTGGGCGATAAAGACCCCTTCAAGCGGGCATCAAAGACCCATCAATGAGGCGTGATCGGAGAGGCAGGTCACATGAGCATGAACAGACTATTTGCGGCAGGAATGCTGGGCGTTTCGCTCACCATGACGGCCATCCCATCCGCTCAGGCGGAAACCCTGAAAATCATCAACGGCTCGGTATCGAGCGCGCTTACCGTACCGATGAACCGCGCGGTGGTTGTAGAATCCGACCAGCCATTCGCGGAGCTGTCGATCGCCAATCCCGGCATTGCCGACATCTCGACCCTTTCGGACAAGTCGATCTACGTGCTCGGCAAGGCACCGGGGCGCACGACACTGACGCTTCTGGCGCCGGACGGGAAGTTGATCACCAACGTGGATGTCCAGGTCTCGCTCGACGTCGCCGAATTCAAGGAGCGGCTGCAGCAGATCCTTCCGGGCGAGAAGATCGAGGTTCGCACAGCGAACGACGGCATCGTGCTTTCGGGCGTCGTGTCCTCGACCGCGAAACTCGACCGTGCGCTCGATCTAGCCGAACGCTACGCGCCCGACCGGGTTTCGAACCTCATGAGCGTCGGCGGCGTCCAGCAAGTCATGCTGAAGGTCCGCTTCGCGGAAATGCAGCGGTCCGTCACCAAGCGCCTGAGCTCGAGCCTCGGCGTGTCGACGCCGGATCCGACGCGGTCCGTCAACGTAGAGGCTGGGACCGGCGCCAACCTCAATGGTGCGGTCAGTGTCGCGCGCGGCGGCGGCTTCACGACGGCTCAGACCGGCGGCTTCGGCATCGGTTTCACGGCCGGCAGCGTCCAGTTCGGTATCCTGCTCGAAGCGCTTGAGAGCAAGGGGCTCGTGCGCACGCTTTCGGAACCGAACCTGACGGCCCTCTCAGGCCAGGAGGCGAAATTCCTTGCCGGCGGCGAATATCCGATCCCGGTTCGCAACACCAATGATACCGTGACGGTCGAATACAAGCCCTTCGGCGTTGAATTGGCATTCACGCCGCGCGTCGTCGATGGCGACGTGATCAACCTGATGATCAACGCGGCTGTGTCGAGCATCGACACCACGGTGCAGACCAGCGTCGGAACGGGCATCACGCTCAACGCCTTCAAGCGGCGCGAGGCCGAAACCACCGTGGAGATGCGAGACGGCGAAAGCTTTGCGATCGCCGGTCTTCTTCAGGACGACTTCAACGACTCGAGCGGCCAGATCCCCTGGCTCGGTGACGTTCCGGTGCTCGGCGCGCTGTTCCGTAGCGCCGACTTCCAGCGCAACCAGACCGAGCTCGTGATCATCATCACCCCGCACCTCGTTTCGCCGACGCGCGGCGAGGCGCTGGCCCTGCCGACCGACCGGGTGAAGGCGCCCACCGAAGCCGAACTCTTCCTCTTCGGCAAGACCGCATCGCAGGGGGCGTCGAAGGGTGCCATCGGTGAAGTTGCCCGTCAGGACTATTCCGGGTCCTACGGCTATGTGATGGAGTGAGACGATGCAGAAGCGTGTGAGCCTTCTCCTTCTTTCGACCGGCCTTGCGGTGATGGCGGGCTGCTCGAAGGAAACCAACATCGCCCGGTCCTTCTATTCCGAAGCCGGTTCCGAGATCGAAACCCGCGATTTCGGCAATGCGACCATGAACAACACCATGGTCCAGTCTGGCGAGCGGTCCTACATCATCGACCTGACGCGGCGGTTCGCGGCCGATGTGCCGAACACCGTGAACTTCGCCTTCGACAGCGCGGTTCTCGATGCCGGCGCACAGGCGGCCCTGATGCAGCAGGCCGACTGGATCCGGCAGTTCCCGGAAGTCCGCTTCCGCGTCTACGGCCATACCGACCTCGTGGGCTCAAACGCCTACAACAAGGGGCTCGGCCTGCGTCGCGCGAATGCGGTCGTCGCCTTCCTCTCGACCCAGGGCATCAGCCGCTCGCGGCTCGAGGCGGTGGTCTCCTACGGCGAAACCCAGCCTCTGGTCTTCGTGCAGAGCGAGGAACGGCGCAACCGTCGCACCGTGACCGAAGTGTCCGGGCTGGTCGAAAAGAACCCCGCCCTCCTCAACGGCAAATATGCCGAGGTGATCTTCCGCGAATACGTCCAGAGCGCCCAGCCGATCCACACCCAGGAAGAGGTGTCCGGCGGCGGTCAGGCCGCGGGTTCCGGCGGTTGACGCGAAACGACGCGATTGTTTCTACCTTTGGGCGGTCTTTGGCAACAAAGGCCGCCCTTTCCTTTTGATCGTGTCCAGAAATCGCATATTTACGATCTTTTAGCCCAAATCTTGCCAAGATTTTCACGGAGTTTCGAAACTCGGGAGTAATGGCGTGGCCTCAGAGTCGCGCTGGGTGGTTGGAATTTGGACCGTGGTGATTCGATGCAAGAGCGCGACAAACGGAACCAGAATTCGGCCCCGCGTGAAAAAGGACGTGTGGGAATGAGCAGTGTAGCAGCCTTGCAGCCGGAACCGGCACCGATCGTCGCGTGCACGATTTCGCGCGATGTCAGCAACTTCGACCTACTGATCGAAGACATGGAAACCGAGCTTGGGGAAAGCTGGGGCGACCTGACCTTCGACGATGCGGTCCTCTTCCTGAACCAGCCCGACGCCGATTCGCTCGAATTCGTCGCCATCGCTGTCGATGCGCAGGATGAAAACGACCTCGCCCGGATCTCCGGAATCATCACCACTGCCAAGGACAAGGGCCTTAAGGTGATCCTCATCGCCGAAGAGGTCAGCCCGATCGCGCTTCACCAGCTTCTCAAGCTCGGCGCCGATGATTTCGTCCCCTACCCGCTTCCCGAGAATGCCCTGCACGACTCGATCGAGCGTCTGCACAAGGCACCGGCCGCGGACATGGTCCTGCACGACGCCCCCGCGTCGCCAAGCTTCAAGCCCAGGGGCGACCGGGACGGGGTCATCCTGCCGGTCCACGGACTTGCCGGCGGCACCGGTGCCACTACCCTCGCGGTGAACCTCGCCTGGGAGCTTGCGACCGTCCAGAAGGACAACGCCCCCCGCGTCTGCCTGCTCGACTTCGATTTCCAGTACGGCTCGGTCTCCACCTATCTCGACCTGCCGCGCCGCGAAGCGGTTTACGAGATGCTGTCCGATACCGCCTCGATCGACAATGTGAGCTTCCTTCAGGCGCTCCTGAGCTTCAACGACAAGATGCATGTCATGACCGCGCCGTCGGAAATGCTGCCGCTCGACATCGTCACCTCCGAAGACATCAACCGGGTTCTCGACGTGGCGCGGGCGAACTTCGACTTCGTCGTCATCGACATGCCCTCGACGGTCGTCCAATGGACCGAGGCGGTCTTGAACCACGCCCATGTCTACTTCGCGACGATGGAGCTCGACATGCGTTCGGCCCAGAACACGCTGCGCATGATCCGCGCGCTCAAAGCCGAGGAACTCCCCTACGAGAAGCTGCGCTACGTTCTCAACCGGGCGCCGAAGTTCACCGACCTGTCCGGCAAGGGCCGCGTCAAGCGGTTGGCGGAAAGCCTTGATATCACGATCGAACTGCAGCTCCCCGACGGGGCCAAGCAGGTGACGCAGTCCAACGACCACGGCCTGCCGCTGGCCGAGACCGCGGCCAAGAACCCGCTCCGCCGTGAAATCGCGAAGCTCGCCAAGTCGATCTTCGACGTCAACGTGGCAGCGGAAGCGGCCACTGCCTAACACCGGGAGCCTGAGATGTTTTCTCGCTACAAGAAGCCCACCGCCGCAGCTCCGGCACCTGCCGCCACCGCGAAGCCCCAGGCCGCCGCGCCCGCATCGGGTGAAGGCGGCCGCCCGGCCATCGCGCGACGTCCCATGGCCGGAAACGCCACGGCGCCGGCCCAGGCCCTGGCGATGGACAAGGAGAAGAAGCGCAAGGAGCGGATGGGCGAGTTGAAAGTGGAGCTGCACAAGCGGCTTCTCGACAACCTCAACCTCGGCGCGCTGGAACACGCCACCGAAGCCGACCTGCGCCAGGAAATCGTCTCGATCACGACCGAGGCGCTGGAAGACATGAGCGTCGTTCTCAACAAGGACGAGCGCTCCACCCTCTTTCAGGAGCTTTATCACGAGGTCATGGGCCTCGGCCCGCTGGAGCCGCTGCTTCAGGACGACACGGTCAACGATATTCTCGTCAACGGCCCGCAGCAGGTCTTCGTCGAACGCGCCGGCAAGCTCGAGCTGACCGACACGACGTTCAAGGACGAACGCCACCTTCTCAGGATCATCGACAAGATCGTGTCGGCCGTGGGTCGGCGCGTTGATGAATCGAACCCCTATGTCGACGCCCGCCTTGCGGACGGTTCGCGTTTCAACGCGATGGTGCCGCCCATCGCGGTCGACGGCTCGCTCGTCTCCATTCGTAAGTTCAAGAAGGAAAAGCTCGCGGTCGACGACCTCGTCCGCTTCGGCGCCTTCACCGAAGAGATGGCCGCCTATCTTCAGGCCGCCGTCTCGACCCGCCTCAACGTCATCGTCTCGGGCGGTACGGGTTCCGGTAAGACGACCACGCTCAACGCCCTCTCCTCCTTCATCGACAACTCCGAACGGATCCTGACGATCGAGGACACGGCGGAACTTCAGCTCCAGCAGGTCCATGTGGGCCGGATGGAAAGCCGCCCCGCGAACGTCGAGGGCAAGGGCGCCGTCACCCAGCGCGACTGTCTGAGGAACGCGCTCCGGATGCGTCCCGACCGCATCATCGTCGGCGAAACGCGCGGCGAGGAAGTCATCGACATGCTCCAGGCCATGAACACCGGCCACGACGGGTCGATGACCACGATCCACGCGAACTCCGCCCGCGACGGCATCAGCCGTCTGGAAAACATGATCGCGATGGCCGGGATCGAGATGCCGATCAAGGCCGTGCGCTCGCAGATCGCCTCGGCCGTCAACCTCATCGTTCAGGCCTCGCGTCTGCAGGACGGCTCGCGCCGCATGACCTCGATCACCGAGATCACCGGCATGGAAGGCGACGTCATCTCGATGCAGGAGATCTTCCGCTACGAACGGCTCGGCCTTGCGCCCGACGGCAAGATCATCGGTCGCTTCACCGCGACCGGCGTGCGCTCCGCCTACGCGGACCGCTTCCGGTCCTGGGGCTATGACCTGCCGCCATCGATCTACGAACCCATTGCAGCGGAGTAACGCGCATGATCATCAGCCCGACACCAATCATCTACGGCCTGATCTTCCTTGCCGTTCTCCTTCTGGTCGAGGGCATCTACCTTGTCGTCTTCGGCAAGTCGATCTCGCTCAACTCCAAGGTCAATCGCCGGCTCGACCTTCTGGAAAAGGGGGGGCAGCGCGAACAGGTCCTGGAACAACTCCGCAAGGAAGCCAGCCAGCACCTCAAGGCAAAGGGCATCCCGCTCTATTCGATCCTTGCGGCCAAGGCCCAGAAGGCAAACATCGCATTCTCACCCAAAGCCCTGGTGGCCATCATGGGGCTTCTGTCGGTGGTCGCTTTCCTCGGCCTCAAGATCGGCACCGCGGCCTCGACCCCGGTGCAGATCGCCGTCTCCATCGTGATGGGGATCGGCGCGGTCTATTTCTGGGTCAGCAAGAAGGCCAAGAAACGCATGGACCTCGTCGAGGAACAGCTTCCCGATGCGGTCGAACTGATGGTGCGGAGCTTGCGTGTCGGCCACCCCTTCTCCTCGGCGATCCAGATCGTCGCGAAGGAGGTTCCCGACCCGCTCGGCACCGAATTCGGCATGATCGCCGACGAAAGCGCCTATGGCCGCGAAGTGTCCGAGAGCCTCAAGGACCTGGCCGAACGCATGGACATGCAGGATCTGCGCTTTCTTGCGGTGGCGGTCACGATCCAGCAGCAGTCGGGCGGCAACCTCGCCGAGATCCTCGACGGCCTGGCCAAGGTGATCCGGGCGCGCTTCCGTCTCTTCCGGCGGGTCCGCGCCATCACCGCCGAGGCGAAATGGTCGGGCATGTTCCTGTCGATGTTCCCGCTCGGCGTGCTGGCCGTGATCCAGATTCTGAAGCCGGACTATTTCGACACGGTGAAGAACACGGCGGCCTTCGTGCCGGCCGCGCTCATCGTCTTCACCTTCCTCGCCATCAACGTCGTCTTCATGAAGATGATGGTCAACATCAAGGTCTGAGGGGGCCACACCGTCATGCTGAGCACGATCAACGACTTCCTGATCGAGAAGATGGGCCCGCTTGGCCCGCTCTTCGCCGTTGCCGTCCTCGGCATCGTCCTGGTGGCCATGACGCTGCCGACGATCCTGAAGAAGCGCGCCGATCCCTATGCAAAGCTTCGCGACACGTCGCGCCCGTCGGGCAATGCGTCGAATCGTCCGACGACCGAAAAGAAATCGCTGCGCGCGTCCAAGGGCACCGACAAGCTCGACAAGTTCGCGAGCTTCCTCGAACCGAAGTCCGAGGAAGAGATGAGCACGTCGCGGCTCAAGATGACCCGCGCCGGCTATCGCGGCAAGAACGCGGTCCGCACCTTCCACGCGATCCAGTTCATCCTGGGCATCGTATTCCTGCTTGTCGGCGTGATCTACGCGATCGTCGCCTCGACCACGGACGACGTCTCCACGACGAAACTGATCCTCGCGGTGATCCTTCCCGGCGCGATCGGGTATTACCTGCCGAAATACTGGCTCGAACGCCGCATCCAGTCGCGCCAGCAGGAGATCCAGAACGGCTTTCCGGACGCGCTCGACATGCTTCTCGTCTGCGTCGAGGCCGGCCAGTCGCTCGACCAGGGCATCATCCGGGTGTCGAAGGAACTCAAGACCGGCTATCCCGCGCTCGCCGAGGAATTCGAGATCGTCGCGCAGGAAATCAAGGCCGGCAAGGACAAGAGCACGGTGCTGCGCGCCTTCTCCGAACGCTCCGGCGTGCCTGACGTCGCCTCCTTCGTGACGGTCATGATCCAGTCGCAGACCTTCGGCACCTCGATCGCCGAGGCGCTCCGGGTCTATGCGGGCGAAATGAGGGACAAGCGCGTGATGCGGGCCGAGGAAGCGGCCAACAAGCTGCCGACGAAAATGACGCTCGGGACGATGATGTTCACGGTGCCGCCGCTCCTGATCATCCTTGTGGGTCCGTCGGTCTACGATATGATGCAGCTGTTCGCGAATTTCTCACCCTGAGACGATGGCACTACGCATAACGGTTCTTCTGTTCGCAGCCGGATTGCTGGCCGCCTGTCAACCGACAGGCGGCCTTCCCGCGAATGGCGGCTCCCCCTTCGCGCCGTCAGGGCCCGCGCGGGGCGAGGCGGTCGACGGCCTAATTGTGGGCCACCGCCTGATGGCGGCGGGCGAGTACGAACTGGCACTCAAGGCCTATTACCGCGCGGCGGCCGACCGCGGCATGACCATCGACACGCTGTCGGCCCTCGGCTCCGCCAACCTCCGGCTCGGACGGCTCGGCCAGGCCGAGCGGCTCCTGCGGCGCGCGGTCAAGGAGGATGAGACCTTCGTGCCGGCCTGGAACAATCTCGGCGTCGTTCTGATGGAGACGGGCAAGTATGCCGAGGCGAGCCGGGTCTTCCGCACCGCCTTCGCCCTCGATAGTGGCCAAACAGACTCCATCCGCGAAAATCTGCGCCGCGCGCTCGCCAAGATCGAGGAACCGTCCTATGATATCAGCGATACAGGTGAATTCTCTTTGGTGAGGCGTGGCAACGGGCAATACCTGCTCCTCACCACACATTGAGGCAAGAAGCAGCAAAGGACGCATGAAATGCGCCACCCTATCCTGATTTCTCTCTGCATCGCAGGGGTTGCGGCCCTGTCGGCCTGCCAGAAGGCGTCCGATGCCGAGGTCGACCGCGCGATCAAGGACGTCAATGTCATCGACGAAAGCAACCTCAACGACGTCATGCTGACGGTGGCCGACCCGGACGAGGCCGTGGCCTATTTCCAGAGGACCGCCGACGCCAATCCCGACCGCATCGACGTGAAGCGGGGTCTGGCGAAATCGCTGGTCCGCGCCAAGAAGCCGTCCGAGGCGGCCCTGGTCTGGAAGTCGGTGATCGACAGCCGCGAGGGCACGAACGAAGACCGCGTCGCCCTTGCCGACGCACTCATCCGCGCCAACGAGTGGAAGAAGGCCGAGGCCGAACTCAACATGATCCCGCCGACCCACGAGACATACGAGCGCTACCGGCTGGAGGCGATGGTCGCCGACGCCAACAAGAAATGGAAGAAGGCCGACAGTTTCTACGAGACGGCGTTTGGGCTCACCACACAGCCGTCGGGCGTCCTCAACAACTGGGGCTATTCGAAGTTGACCCGCGGAGATTTCGGCGGCGCCGAAAAGCTCTTTGCCGAGGCGCTGACCTATGACAGCTCCAACTTCACGACCAAGAACAACCTCGTCCTCGCCCGCGCGGCGCAGCGGCAATACGATATGCCGATCGTGCCGATGACACAATCCGAACGGGCCGAATTGCTCTACACGGCGGCGCTGACGGCGATCAAGCAGGGCGACGTAACCATCGGCAAGGGGCTTTTGGAAGACGCGGTCGAGACCAGCCCGCGCTATTTCGAACAAGCCGCCCGCGCGCTTGAGACGATCAATGCCAGCGTGGTGAAAGGCTGACCCAATGCTCGGACTGACGGCGCCACAGGCGTATCTCGCTCTTCTGCTCACGGTTCTGCCGGTCTGCGCCTGGGTCGCATGGTCCGATCTCAAGACGATGAAGATCCCCAACAAGGCGGTCATGGCGCTGCTCGCGATCTATGTCGTGGTCGGGCTTCTGGTGATCCCGTTCGAGTTCTGGGCCTGGCGCTGGGCCAACTTCGTCGTCGTCCTTGCCATCGGCTTCGTGCTGAACGCCGTTGCGAATGTCGGCGCCGGCGATGCCAAGTTCGCTGCCGCCGCCGCGCCGTTCTTCTCGCAGCGGATCGAGCATCTCCAGCTCATCCTGATCCTGCTCGCGGCCTTCCTGCTCGGCGCCTTCGCCGCGCATCGGCTGATGCGCGCGGTTCCGGCCGTTCGGGCAGCAACGCCCGACTGGGTGAGCTGGACGCGCAAGGATTTTCCGATGGGCCTCGCGCTCGTCGGGACGTTCCTGACCTATCTCGTCTTCATGGCCTTCCCCGGCGTCCTGGCGGCGCTTCAGGGGGCGATCGGCTCGACCAGTATGTAAAGCGGGCTCCTGTGCACCTCGCGCAGGGCCCACCCCCCCTCCTCCAGTGATTTGAGCATCGAGGAGCGGAGAGAGAACGCCATCGGGCAAAGCGGCACGACGAGGTAGTCGGCATTCTCGATCCCCGGAAGGCCGCCATAATACCAAGGCGCCGCCCCTTTCACGGTCTTGAAATCGCCGAACATCCAGTAGGCTGAATAAAGGTCCGTTCCCATCAGCGCGGAGCCGGAATAGCCCGCCGCCATCAGGTCGTCGGTCGCCAGTTCGAACCATGCGGAGATGCCGCCCTCAAGCTGGCATTCCGGAAGTTCCTCGCCGTTCAGGACGGGCACGTCCTCGCGCTTGGCGAATTCACGGTAGCTGGCGAAAGGGTCGCCCGGCTGGTCGTAGGGGCGTTTGAGGTTGGCGGTGTAGAGCCGCGAGGCGGGCGTCAGAACGTCGTCGGCAAGAGGCAACCGCGGCAGGAGCGGTACCACATCCGTCGTGTCGGAGGCCATGTGGCGCCAAGGGCTGAAGGCGAGGTTGATCGCTGACGGCGCGCCGAAGCAGAGGGCCGCCACCCCGGTAAAGGTCAGGGCCGCGCGCAGATCCCAGCCGCAGCCGTTGATGGTGCCCGGCTCCGGCCGCAGCACGAACGCGAACATCGCCAGCAGATACAGCCATTGCGGGTCGTTGCCGAAATTCTGGTAGGCGACGTAGAAGCAGCCTGGCATCAGCACCAGAAGCGTCAGCCCCTCGACCGACCGGCCCGCCTGACGGAGAAAGATCACCCCGGCGACCAGCGCGAGGCTGCCGCCCATGTAGAGCGGCGCAACGATCACGTCGATCAGGCTTTCGCCCGGCGCCTGCCGCGCGTCGCCGGTGGCGACGGTCAGCAAGTCCTGAAGGTAGGCAAGCCAGAAGTCCGTCCCCGCGAGAGCGGTGACGAAGGCCGCGACGGCAAGCCCCGCGATGGCGGCCGCCAGGATCATCACCCATTGCCGGCGCGCCAGGAGCGCCACCAGCACGCCGGGTGCAAAGGCCGCGAAGTAAGTGACCTTGGTCAGGACCAGAACCGCCATCCCGAGCCCGATCAATGCCCCGTCGAGCCAGGGCCTTGGCCGGTCCAGCGGCGCCAGCACCGCGAGCGGGATCGCGATATAGCTTACCGCCCACGCCCAGCGGTTGTAATGCATGGAAATCGACGTCGCGCTCTGTGCCTCGCCGTGCACGAGGGCGAGACAGAGAAGCATGACGAAGCCGCCATAGGCATAGGGCCAGATCCCGGTGAGCCGGCTCATCGCCACCCGCATCACCGGCAGGAAAAGCACGACGGCGACAAGGATCTGCGCATAGAAGATCGCATGGCCCAATCCCGCCCCCGCCTGGATGAAGACCGAGATCGGCGCAAGCGCCAGAATTCCGATCGGCGTCATGAAATCGACATGCGGCCACTGCCCGTCGGCCATGCGCAACACAAGCTCTGCCAGATGCATCGTGTCGCCCTCGTGCTTGCCGAGATAGAAGGCGCCTTTCAGAAGCGGCGCGCCGCCGAGGATCAGCACGAGGGCCGCCATGAAGGCCGCCAGAACGGGGCTGCGGGGTCTGCTCATTAGGGCCTCTAGTCCAGAATTGTTTCCATTTTTTGGCCACAATAACCCGGCAGACTGCCGCTGTGAATCCCATGTCGGGTGGACGGGGCCGGAATGTGCCTTGCCCTGCCACGCCCGACATCCGCCGAAGAAGGTTTGACCCCGATGAACATGCAGGTGACCAACGTTATCGCGCCAACGCCGCCCCGCTCGATGACCGATACCGGCCTTTCGATCGTGATGATGCGCGATATCCTCCTCAAGACGATGTTCCGGATGAACCTCGAAACCGTCTCGGAGATTTCCCGGATCATCGCGTTGCCGATTCCGACGACGCAGGAGCTCATCGACCTCGCGCGGAGCCAGAAGCTCCTCGAGGCGACGGGCACGCTCCACGCCAACTCGGGCGGCGAAATGGGGTATCAGCTTGCCGATGCCGGCAAGGCGCGGGCGCTCGATGCGCTCAGCCAGTCCGAGTATTACGGCGCGATGCCGGTGCCGCTCGACGTCTACCGCGAGCAGGTCAAGAAGCAGTCGATCCGCAACGTCGCGCTGACCCGTCAGCAACTGACCGGCGCGATGGGCCACCTGATCCTGCCGGACGAACTTCTCGACCATCTCGGGCCCGCCGTCGGCGCGGGGCGCTCGATCCTCATGTACGGACCGCCGGGCAACGGCAAATCCTCGATCTCGAACGGGATCCGCGACGCGCTCGGCGACAAGATCTACATCCCGCGCGCCATCGAATATGCCGGTCAGGTCATCACCGTCTACGACCCGATCGTCCATTCGGCCGCCGAAGCCTCGGTCGACGACCCGAATGCGCTGCGCCGGTCCTCGAACCGCTTCGACAACCGCTATGTGCTTTGCGAGCGGCCGACGGTGATCACCGGCGGTGAACTGTCGCTCGACATGCTCGACCTCACCTACAACCCGACGGCGCGGACCTATACCGCCTCGCTCCAGCTCAAGGCCACCGGCGGCGTCTTCATCATCGACGACCTTGGCCGCCAAGCCGAGCCGCCGCAGAAGATCGTCAACCGCTGGATCGTTCCGCTCGAGGAAAACAAGGACATCCTCGCGCTCCAGTCGGGCGAGAAGTTCGAGGTGCCCTTCGACACGCTGGTGATCTTCTCCACCAACTTCCACCCGAACGAGATCTTCGACAAGGCGGCGCTTCGCCGGATCTTTTTCAAGATCAAGATCGACGGGCCGAACCAGGAAATGTTCCTGAAGATCTTCGCGATGGTGGCGAAGAAGAAGAAGATGCCGCTGAACGAAAAGGCGCTCCTGCACCTCCTGAAGGTCAAGTATCCGACGATCAGCAACGTCTATGCGAACTACCAGCCGGTGTTCCTGATCGACCAGATGATCGCGATCTGCAACTTCGAGGGTATCCCCTACCAGATGACGCCGGAGTTGATCGACCGGGCCTGGGCCAACATGTTCGTCCGCGACGAAAAGATCGTGCATTGATGCGCGGGCTTGGGATTGCCGGTTCCGGAAGGGCGGCGCGCCCCTTCCTCTCGCGGCTTCAGGCTGCCGGTATCGGCGCGGCCAGCTTCGCTGTCCCGGGCTCCGGGGCCGGGCCGCTCGACCGGGACGGTTTCGCGCGCGGGCTGACGACGCTGATCCTCGTGCCCGCGGACATCGCCGAGGCAGAGGCGCTCTTGTTCGAAGCGCAGGGCTTCGCCAAGCGCGTTCCCTCGCTCAAGACCGTCGTGATCGCCGCGACGCTTTCCCCCCGCTATGTGCGGGCGCTCAGGGGACGCATCGCCGCAAGCATCGCGCTGGTCGACGCGCCCTATTCCGGCACGATGCGCGCGGCGGAAGAGGGGCGGCTGTCGTTCTTCCTCGGCGGCGGCAAGGACGAGATCGCCAGCCTCGCCCCGATATTCGGCCAGCTCGGCCACAAGGCGGCCCGCATGGGCGGTTTCGGGACAGCGATGGCGGCTAAGGTGATGAACGACTTCCTCGCCGCCTCCACGACCGCGATGACACGGATCGCGCTTGACTGGGCCGAGGCCCAAGGGATCGAGGATGCGCAGCTTCTCGACATGACCGAGTGCCTCTTCTCGGGCCGAGCCCTGCCGGGCTGTGACATGGTTGACTACGGCGCCGGCTGTCTTGCCTCCGACGATTGCATTGCGACGCTGGTGAAAGAGGTCGAGTCCGCCCTCGACACGGCGCTTGCCGGCGCGCACCTGACGCCGCCCCGTGCGCTCGACGACGTTTTCCGCAGCATGAAGGCCCGGCCCCTGCACTGACCTGCCTGCGGAGAGCACCGCGCCAACCGCCCGTCTCATTCGGGAAGTCGATCCCGGCGGCTTCCCGGAACACGGCGATTTCTGAGGCATGACGGGCGCAATCCGCATAGAGTGCCGGCCATGCGTGCCCTCCCCGCCCCGTTTTCAGACTGGTTCTCTGCCCGTGGCTGGTCCATCCATCCGCATCAGCAGACGCTGCTCGACCGGGCGGCGGATCCCGCACTCCTCCTTATCGCGCCGACCGGCGGCGGTAAGACGCTGGCGGGGTTCCTGTCCTCTCTGGTCGAGCTTGCGGACGGGGCGCACAAGGGCCTTCACACGCTCTACATATCCCCCCTCAAGGCGCTCGCGGCCGATATCCGGCGCAACCTGACGGCGCCCGTCACCGAAATGAAGCTGCCGATCCGGATCGAGGACCGGACCGGCGATACCTCCTACACCAAACGCCGCCGCCAGCGCGCCGACCCGCCGCATATCCTTCTGACGACGCCTGAAAGCCTCGCCCTGCTTCTCAGCTACGAGGACGCACCGCGCATCTTCGCAGGCCTCAGCCGCGTGATCGTGGACGAGGTCCACGCGCTTGCCGAGTCGAAGCGCGGCGACCAGTTGATGCTCGGCCTCGCGCGGCTCGACCGCCTCGCTCCGGGTCTGCGCCGCGTGGGACTGTCCGCGACCGTCGAGGATCCCGGTGCAATCGCCCGCTTCCTCGCCCGCCACCCGGACCGGTGCGAGATCGTTCATGCCGATCCTGGCCCCGACCCTGAGATCGCCATGCTGGAAACGGAAACGCCGCCACCCTGGGCCGGCGGCGGCGGGCGCTACGCGATACCCGAAGTCCTGGCCGAGATCCGACGCCACAAGATCACCCTGATCTTCCACAACACCCGCGCGCAGGCGGAACTTTTTTTCCGCGACCTCTGGCTCGCGAACGACGAGGGCCTGCCGATCGCCATCCACCACGGCTCGCTCGCCCGCGAGGCCCGTGAAAGGGTGGAAGCGGCGATGGTCGCCGGAGAGCTGCGCGCCGTCGTCTGCACCGGCTCACTCGATCTCGGGATCGACTGGGGCGACGTCGACCTTGTGATCCAGGTCGGCGCGCCGAAGAACGTCAAGCGGCTGGTGCAGCGGATCGGCCGGGCGAACCACCGCTACAACGCCCCGTCGAAGGCGCTTTTGGTGCCGGCGAACCGCTGGGAGGTGGTTGAATGCCAGGCCGCGCTTGACGCGGTGAAGGATCACGACCTCGACGGCGATCCGCGCGGGCCGGGGCCGCGCGACGTCCTGTGCCAGCACATCCTTATCGCCGCGTGCTCCGGCCCCGTCTCCGCCGACGAGATGTACCGCGAAGTGAGAAGCGCCGGCCCCTATGCGGACCTGTCGCGCTCCGACTTCGATGCGTGCCTCGATTTTTGCGCGACCGGGGGCTACGCGCTCAAGGCCTACGACCGCTGGCAGCGGCTGATGCTCAGGAACGGCCGCTGGACCCTTCGTGACCCCCGCGCGGCGCGCGACATCCGCATGAACATCGGCACGATCACCGATGCCGAGATGGTCAAGGTCCGCTGGCAGAACCGCATGGGCGGCGCCCCCCTCGGCGAGGTCGAGGAAAGCTTCGCCTCGACGCTCACGCCCGGCGAAACCTTCCTGATCGGCGGTCAGGTCGTGCGCTTCATCGGCTTGCGCGAACTCGCCCTTGAAGTCGCCCCCGCACCGGGTCGCGAACCGAAGATCGCGGTCTATTCGGGCACCAAGTTTTCCACCTCGACCCAGCTTTCGGAGCGTATCTTCAGGATGCTTCAGGCGCAAAGCTGGCCGAACCTTCCCGCCGCCACCGCCGAGTGGCTGAGCCTTCAGCGCGAGGTGTCGCGCCTGCCTGCGCGCGACCGGCTTCTGGTCGAAAGCTTTCCGGCCGAAGGGCGGGCGCATCTTTGCGTCTACGGCTTCATGGGCCGCGCCGCGCAGCAGACGCTCGGTCTCCTCCTCACCCACCGGATGGAGGAGCTTGGCCTCAACCCCCTGGGCTTCGTCTCGACCGACTACGCGACGCTGATCTGGGGGCTCGACCCGGTCACCGATGCCGCAGCCCTTCTCGACCGCGAGGGCTTGCGCACCGGGCTCGGCACCTGGCTGGCCGGCAATGCGGTGATGAAACGCACCTTCCGCAATGTCGCCCTCGTCGCGGGACTGATCGCCCGCAACCTGCCGGGCGCGCGGAAATCGGGCCGGCAGGCGACATTCTCGTCGGACATCCTGTATGACACGTTGCGGCGCTACGATCCTGACCACCTCCTGATGCAGGTCACGCGGGAAGAGGCGATGCGCGGGCTGGTGAATTTCGGGCGGATCGAGGCGATGCTCGACAGGGTGGGGGGCCGGATCGACCACCTCACCCTGCCCCGCGTCACGCCCCTGGCCGCGCCGCTCTTCCTCGAACACGGGCGGGTGCCGGTGGACGGCGCGGCGCGCGAGCGGCTTCTGGCCGAGACGGCGGAGCGGCTGATGGCCGAGGCGGGGCTCGGCTGAGGGTGCGGATGAGGGGCGCTGCCCCTCTGCGGGCCGTGCGGCCCGCATTCACCCCGGGGTATTTGCCGAACAGAAGAAGACCGGGCGTTGCGTTTTTCACCGGCAAGGGGCAGGAACAAGCCATGAACAGCTATGCCTTTTCCTTCGCCGGCGCCACACTTTCGGCCCTGCCATCCGGCGCGCTACACTGGCCGGCGGAAGCCTGCCTTGTCGTCTCGGATCTGCATCTCGGCCGGTCGGAGCGTTATGCGCGGCGCGCGGGGGCGCTTCTGCCGCCCTACGAGGTCGCCGACACGCTCGCCCGGCTCGACGCGGATATCGCGGCCACGAACCCACGTCTGGTGATCTGCCTTGGCGACTCGTTCGACGATCTCCAGGCCTCAGAGTTGGCGGAGGACGAAGCGCTCTGGCTTGCCCGCCTGATGGCCGGCCGACGCTGGGTCTGGGTCGAGGGCAATCACGATCCGGGGCCCGTCGGCCTTGGCGGCGAGCATCGCGCGGAGCTCGGGCATGGTCCGCTTTGGTTCCGCCATATCGCGGTCCCGGGGGGGCGCGCCGAGGTCTCGGGCCATTACCACCCGAAACTTCGGCTTGCGGGCCAGTCCCGACGCTGCTTTCTTGTCGGTGGCGAACGAGTGATCCTGCCGGCCTACGGCACCTATACCGGCGGTCTCGGCGCGACGGATCCGGCCCTCTGCGACCTGATGGGGTCGGGCACGGTGGCCGTTCTGACCGGAAAAGTGGCCCGCCCGGTGCCCGTGCCGGCGAAAGGGAGATGGGGATGAACAGTCAGGTTGACACCGCCCTTGCCGAGAAACTGCGCGCGAGTTTCGCCCGCCAGAGCCTGATGACGACCTTCGCCGCCGAACTGACGGCGATCCGGCCCGGCGAATGCGAGATCACGGCGCCGATCCTGGCGTTGGCCCGCCAGCAGCACGACGTCGGCCATGCCGGCCTGACCTTTGCCCTCGGTGACACGGCCGCCGGCTACGCAGCTCTGTCCCTCATGCCCGAGGATGCCGAAGTGATGACCGCCGAGATGAAGATCAACCTCATGGCGCCGGCAAGAGGCGACCGGCTGATCGCGACCGGCCGCGTCGTCAGGGCGGGACGCAGGCTCACCATCGTCACGGCCGAGGTCGAGGCCGAATCCGGCGGGCAGCGCAAGCTGGTCGCGCTTCTGCAGGGCACGATGGTGCCCGTCGCCCCGGCCTGAGATCAGGCAGTGAGGCCTTCTGGTTCGTTGATTCCGTTTACGCGGCATGCGGCGGTGAGGGTGTTTGCGAGGAGGCAGGCGATGGTCATGGGGCCGACGCCTCCGGGGACGGGGGTGATGGCGCCGGCGACCTTGGCGCAGCTCTCGAAGTCGGCATCGCCGACGAGCTTCGTCTTGCCGTCCCGCTCGATGCGGTTGATGCCGACATCGATCACGGTGGCGCCTGGCTTGACCCAGTCGCCCTTGATCATCTCGGGCCGGCCGACGGCGGCGACGAGGATGTCGGCGCGGCGGCAGACCACGCCGAGGTCCTTCGTGCGGCTGTGCGCGATCGTCACCGTGCAGCTGTCGCCGAGAAGAAGCTGCGCCATCGGCTTGCCGACGATGTTCGAGCGGCCGACCACGACCGCGTCCATCCCGGCGAGCGACCCGTGGTGGTCGCGCAGCATCATCAGACAGCCCAAGGGCGTGCAGGGCACCATCGACTTCTGCCCGGTGCCAAGAAGCCCGACATTCGAGATGTGGAACCCGTCGACATCCTTCGCCGGGTCGATCGTGTTGATCACGAGGTCGGAGTTCAGGTGCTTCGGCAAGGGCAGCTGCACCAGGATCCCGTGCACCGCCGGATCGGCGTTCAGCCGTGCGATCAGCGCCAGGAGATCGGCCTCCGAGGTCTCCGCCGGCAGCTTGTGCTCGTAGGAGTTCATCCCCGCCTCGACCGTCGACTTGCCCTTCGAGCGGACATAGACCTCGCTCGCCGGATCCTCGCCGACCAGAACCACCGCGAGGCCCGGCGTGATCCCGTTCTCTTCCTTCAGCCGCGCGACATGGGCCGCGACCTCGCCCCGCACCCTGGCCGCAAAGGCCTTGCCGTCGATGATCTTCGCACTCATTCCGATCTCCTCAATTCGCAATCGCATAGGCATCGCGGTACTGCGCCTTCTGCAGCCGCGTCGCAAGAACCGCATTCTTCATCAGCATCGCCACCGTGACCGGCCCGACGCCGCCCGGAACCGGCGTGATCCAGCCCGCCACCTCGGCGCAGCTGCCGTAATCGGCGTCACCCACCGTGCGCGGCCCCTCCGGCGTCTCGATCCGGTTGATGCCGATATCGATCAGCGCCGCGCCCGGTTGCAGCATCGCGCCGGTGACAAGGCCGGGCTTGCCCACCGCGACGAAGACCGCATCGGCCCGGCGCGAATGCACCGCCACCTGCCGCGTCATGTGATGGCAGACCGTCACCGTCGCGCCCAGCCCCATCATCAGGAAGGCGATCGGCTTGCCGACGATCTCGGAATGGCCGATCACCGTCACGTCGAGCCCCTCGATCTTCAGGGGGAGGGTCTTCAGGATCTCCACCGCCGCCACCGCCGTGCAAGGGCCGAGCGCCAGGTCGTTGTAGACGATATTGCCGATCGAGGCCGGGTGCATGCCCTCGACATCCTTCAGGGGATGGATGGCGCGCTGCAGCTCCTTCACTGGGATATGCGCCGGCAGCGGACGCTGGATGATGATGCCGTTCACGCGCGGATCGGCGTTCAGCCCGTGCAGGACCCCGGTCAGCTGCTCAAGCGAGATGTCGGGCGGATAGGTCCGCGCCTCGAAGGCCACACCGGCACCGTCGGCCTGCTTCTGCTGGTTGCGGACGTAAAGCTCCGCCGCCGCGACATCCCCGACCGAGATCGAGACGAGCCGCGGCGCCCAGCCCTCGCCCGAAAGGTGCGCCGCCTCCGCCGCGACCTCGGCCAGCATGCGCCGCGCAATCGCCCTGCCGTCGATGATCGTCGCACTCATCCGCCGCCGGTTCCCTTGTCCGCCAGGCCCGACGCGCATCCGCCCCGGCCCTGCCTGCCTCTTCGTTGCCCGAATTCCCCGCGGTGGGGGGAGGGGCGTCCATCGGCCCGCCGATGGGCGGCGGGGGGCGAAGCCCCCCTGCCTTTGCCTTAGAACAGGCCCTCGACATGGCCCGCGTCGTTCAGCCGGATCACCTCCGCCGACGGCACCTTGGGCAGGCCCGGCATGGTCATGATCTCGCCGCAGATCACCACGATGAACCCCGCCCCGGCGCTGAGCCGCACCTCGCGCACCGGCACCGAATGACCCGTCGGCGCGCCCCGCACGTTCGGATCGGTGGTGAAGCTGTACTGGGTCTTGGCCATGCAGACCGGCAGATGGCCGTAGCCCGCCGCCTCCCAGGCCTTCAGCTGCTCGCGCACCGACTTGTCGGCGATCACCTCGTCGGCGTGGTAGATCCGCTTCGCGATGGTCTCGATCTTCTGGAAGAGCGGCATCTCGTCGGGATAGAGCGGCGCGAAGTTCGCCGAACCGCCCTCCGCCATCTCCACAACCTTCCGCGCGAGATCCTCGATCCCGGCCGACCCGTTCGCCCAGTGCTTGCACAGGATCGCCTCGGCGCCCTGCTCGGCGACATAGGCCTTCACCGCCGCGATCTCGGCATCGGTGTCGCTGTAGAAGTGGTTGATCGCCACCACCACCGGCACCCCGAACGACTTCACGTTGGCGATGTGGCGGCCGAGGTTCGGGCAGCCCTTCTGCACCGCCGCCACGTTCTCCGCCCCGAGATCGGCCTTCGCCACCCCGCCGTTCATCTTCATCGCCCGCACCGTCGCCACGATCACCGCCGCCGCCGGCTTCAGACCCGCCTTGCGGCACTTGATGTCGAAGAATTTC
The DNA here is from genome assembly GCF_039830135.1 of Defluviimonas sp. SAOS-178_SWC. Lineage (NCBI taxonomy): Bacteria > Pseudomonadati > Pseudomonadota > Alphaproteobacteria > Rhodobacterales > Paracoccaceae > Albidovulum > Defluviimonas sp. SAOS-178_SWC. The sequence goes on from NZ_CP156081.1 coordinate 3,608,165, forward strand.
TCCGCCCCGAGATCGGCCCCGAAGCCGGCCTCGGTCACCACATACTCACCCAGCTTCAGCGCCGTCTTCGTCGCGATCACCGAGTTGCAGCCATGCGCGATATTGGCGAAGGGGCCGCCATGCACGAAGGCCGGGTTGTTCTCCAGCGTCTGCACCAGGTTCGGCTGCATCGCGTCCTTCAGAAGCACCGTCATCGCCCCGTCGGCCTTGATGTCGCGGGCGTAGACCGGCGTCTTGTCGCGGGTATAGGCCACCACGATGTCGCCGAGCCGCTTCTGCAGATCCTCAAGATCCTTCGACAGGCACAGGATCGCCATCACCTCGGAGGCCACCGTGATGTCGAACCCGGTCTGGCGCGGGAAGCCGTTCGACACGCCGCCAAGGCTCACCACGATGTCCCGAAGCGCCCGGTCGTTCATGTCCATCACCCGCCGCCAGCTCACCCGCCGCGCGTCGATCTGGAGCGCGTTGCCCCAGTAGATGTGGTTGTCGATCATCGCGGAAAGCAGGTTGTGCGCGCTCGTGATCGCGTGGAAGTCGCCGGTGAAGTGAAGGTTCATCTCCTCCATCGGCACCACCTGCGCGTAGCCGCCCCCGGCCGCCCCGCCCTTCATCCCGAAGTTCGGCCCCAGCGACGCCTCGCGGATGCAGATCACCGCCTTCTTGCCGATCCGGTTCAACCCGTCGCCAAGACCCACCGTCGTCGTCGTCTTGCCCTCGCCCGCAGGCGTCGGGTTGATCGCCGTCACCAGAACCAGCTTGCCGTCCTTCCGACCCTCCAGAGACCGGATGAACGCCTGGCTCACCTTCGCCTTGTCATGACCGTAGGGCAGAAGATGCTCCGAAGGAATCCCGAGCTTGTCCCCGATCTCCATGATCGGACGCTTCCGCGCTTCCCGCGCAATCTCAATATCCGTCTTGAACGCCATAGCCTTCCGTCTCCCTTTGGGCTTCCTGCCGGTTGCCTTCAGCACCGGCTATAGCTGTCCCATCCCGAGGCGTGAGGATGGATTACGACATTTTCGCGGGCGGAATCGCCAGAAGAGGTTTCGTATCGGAACGCCCCGTCTGCGATAAGCGCGGGAACCGAAGTTCGAAACGTGCGTTGACCATGCGGACCACACGGGAAGGGCTGACACCATGCGCACGACCACGCTCATCGTGAATTCGGGCTTCGCCCTCGGCCTGACGCTTGCTTCGTTGCTTTTCCTTGTGGTCTGATCGGTCAGGCGGGACGCGCGCGAGGCGGGCTGGTGCGGGATGTGCAGCCGGCGCCGGTCTCCGATCCGCAAGATACCCACGACGAACCCCGTAACCGGAAACGAGACGAAACCTGCATCGCAGTCAGCCACGCGGCCGGGCCGGGTGAGCTTTGCATGACGCTTATTCGGCACGGGCGCGGGCAGGGACTTTCCGCTGCTGATGCGGGGTCAAAGCGTGAGGGTGAAGAAGAGCCGGCGGAAGGGGAAGAGGACCGACCCGTCCGGCTCGATCGGATAGGCGGCCGCCAGCGCAGCCTCATAGCGCGCAAGGAATTCAGCGATTTCCGCCTGCGACATCAGGTCGAGATAGGGCCGCATCGCCGTCGATTCGGTGAACCGCCGGACCGGATGGCCGTCCGCGACCGGCTCCACCCGCTGGACGTAGTCGGTCTCCCACACATTGACCCGGCCGAGACCCGAGAGCATCCGGTGATACTCCACCGGCGGCGAGACCGGCGCCCTCCAGGCCGCAAGATCGAAGCGATCGGGAAACATCTCGGCCGCGAAATCGCGTAGGAACCGATGCGACGGCGCGCCGTACTGGCGTGGCATCTGCACCGCGAGCGTACCGCCCGGGGCCAGTTGCGCGGCGAGGTTCGGCATCAGCGCGGCGTGATCGGAAAGCCAGTGCAGCGCGGCGTTGGAAAAGACCAGGGCCACCGGCGCTTCGGCGCGCCACGCAGCCGCGTCGCCTTCGATCAGTTGATGATAGGCCCCGCCCTTCCGCGCCGACGCGAGCATGGCGGGCGATGCATCGAGGCCGATGATCCGTCGCCCGGCGTAACGCGCCGCCAGCGCCGGCCCGGCCGCCCCGTTGCCGCAGCCCAGATCGACGATGTCGCCCTTGGGCAACTCGCCGACCTGAGCCAGAAGGTCGAGCGCCGGCCGCAAACGGAGGCCGCCGAAGCGCGCGTAGCTTTCCGGGTTCCAATCGCTCCGACCAGACATACGAATCCTTTCGCCCGCCCCGGGCGGGACTCAGGCCGAGGGCTCGGGCTCCATCCCGCCGCCTTTCGGCGCCTTCGGCTTCTTGGTCTTCGGGATCGCGGTCAGCGACGGCGCCGCGGGGCCCTTGTCGGACCCGTCATCGCTGTCGTCGCCGCTCTTCGGCGCCTCACCGCGAATGACGCGCATCATGTCCTCGCCGGTCAGCGTCTCGTATTCCAGAAGGCCCTGGGCGAGGTTTTCCATCTCCTGCCAATTGTCCTTCAGAATGGTCTTGGCCCGCTCATAGGCCTCGTCCACGAGCCGGCGAACCTCCTGGTCGATGATCTCGCGGCTCTCTTCCGAGGCGTTGAAATGCGACTGGTTGCCAAGGAAGCTTTCCTGGGTCGAGGTGTAATTGATGTTGCCGAGTTTGTCGGACATGCCCCACTGGCTGACCATCGCGGTGGCGAGGTTGGTGACGTGCTGGATGTCCGAATAGGCGCCGTTGGTCACGTTCTGGGGGCCGAAGACCAGTTCTTCCGCCGCCTTGCCGCCCATGACCGACGCCAGACGCGACAGGGCCGCCTCGCGCGTCATCGAAAGCTTGTCGCGTTCCGGAAGGTAGAAGGTGACGCCAAGCGCCCGGCCGCGCGGGATGATCGTGACCTTGTGGACCGGATCGTGCTGCGGAACGTGGATACCGACGATGGCATGGCCGGCCTCGTGATAGGCGGTCAGTTTCTTTTCGTCCTCGGTCATGACCATCGACCGGCGCTCCGGCCCCATCATGACCTTGTCCTTGGCCTTCTCGAAATCATCGAGCGAGACGAAGCGACGCCCGATCCGGGCGGCAAGAAGCGCAGCCTCGTTCACGAGGTTGGCAAGGTCTGCCCCCGAGAAACCGGGTGTGCCGCGCGCAATAATGCGCAGGTCGACATCGGGGCCGAGCGGGACCTTGCGGGCATGGACGCCGAGGATCTTCTCTCGCCCCTTGATGTCGGGATTCGGCACCTGCACCTGGCGGTCGAAGCGGCCGGGACGCAGCAGCGCGGGGTCGAGCACGTCGGGCCGGTTCGTGGCCGCGACGATGATGATGCCCTCGTTGGCCTCGAACCCGTCCATCTCGACCAGAAGCTGGTTCAGCGTCTGCTCGCGTTCGTCGTTGCCGCCGCCGTAGCCGACACCACGGCTCCGGCCAACGGCGTCGATTTCGTCGATGAAGACGATGCAGGGGGCGTTCTTCTTGGCCTGTTCGAACATGTCGCGGACGCGCGACGCGCCGACGCCCACGAACATCTCGACGAAGTCGGAGCCCGAAATGGTGAAGAAGGGGACGCCCGCCTCGCCCGCGATGGCGCGGGCCAGAAGCGTCTTGCCGGTGCCCGGAGGGCCGACCAACAGCGCGCCTTTCGGGATCTTGCCGCCGAGGCGCGAGAATTTCTGCGGGTTGCGCAGGAACTCGACGATCTCTTCCAGTTCTTCCTTTGCCTCGTCGATGCCGGCCACGTCGTCAAAGGTCACCCGGCCATGCTTTTCGGTCAGAAGCTTGGCGCGCGACTTGCCAAAGCCCATCGCGCCGCCGCGTCCGCCGCCCTGCATCCGGTTCATGAAGAAGATCCAGATGCCGATCAGGACGAGGAACGGCAGCCACAGCGACAGGACCGAGAAGAAGCCCGATTGCTGCTGACGCTCGGCCTTGACGGAGATGTTCTTGCCGATCAGCGTCTCGACAAGCTTGTCGTTCATCTGCTCGCTCTGCGGCTGGATCGTCACGTAGGTCTGCCCGTCCTTGGTCTGGACCTGCACCTGTTCGCCGTCGATCACGACCGCGCTCACCTCGCCCTTGTCGACCTTCTGGATGAAGTCGGAATAGGCCAGGGTCCGGGAATTCATCGTCGTCTGACCGTTCCCGAAAAGGTTGAACAGCGCCAGGATCAACAGGAACAGCACGACCCAGAAGGCGATGTTTCTCGCGTTACCCAAGGGATATCCTCCAAACGAACTCTTGCCGCAGCGGCGGACCGCGCGGGCTTTCCTCTAAAATAGAGATTAGCAGGCCGGGTTCAATGCGATAAGAGGAATGAGTGGAAGCCTGCGACGATTTCCGCCGTCCAGCCATTCTCCAGCCCGGCCAGGGGCGCCGCGATCAGCGTGTCGCCGCACCACACGGCCGGCGACACGACCAGCGCCGCGCGGGTCTGCCCCGTCGCCCGCCAGTCCTCGCACCGACGGAGGCCCGCTGCCCCCAGCGCCCGGACAGAAAGCCCCGGATCATGCGGGCCGGTCAGGCGCCAGCGACCGTCCCAGAGGGCGTCGGTCGGCCCCTCCACCCCCGTGACGGCCTTCGGTTCCCGGGTCATGCGGATCTCAGTGTCCGCGATGACGATCCGGCACCCTGCGAGCGTGGCATCGCGCCCTTCGGCGATGGCCCTTTCCAGCCGAAGGACGGCCTCCCCGCGCGGCGCGTAGCCGCCGCGCGCGATCCAGCGCAGCGCACCGATCAGAATCCGCCGCATCATCTCGGGCCCGAGCCTGCCGAACTCGGCCCGCGCGATGATCACTTCGCCCGCCCGTGTCTGTGCTACCTGCGCCGCCTTGTCGGACGCGGCGGCGCGGAGCGCGCCCTGGGCCATCGCGAGATTCGACGTGACGGTCGACAGTTTTTCGACCGTGATCCCGAGCGGCCTTAGCGCTTTCAACGCCTTGCGCGCCCGGACCCGGGTGAACCTTTCGTCGGCATTCGAAGGGTCGTCGACCCAGCCGACCCCGTTCCGGGTCAGATAGGCGCGAAGGTCCTCGCGCAGAGTCAGCAGGTATGGCCGCGCCCAGCGGAGACCCGCCTCTTCCCACGATCTCCGCATCCCTGCGAGTCCGTCGACGCCCGCCTCCCGCACCAGCCCCATGAGGAACGTCTCCGCCTGATCGTCGGCGGTGTGGCCGGTCACGACATGGCCGATCCCATTCTCCCGCGCCCAACCCGCGATGAGGTTGTAGCGCGCGCGGCGGGCCTGATCCTGAAGGTTGCCCTGGATCGGCCCGTGGTCCCAGATCAACGTGTCATGCCGGACACCGAGCGTCTTGCAGCACTCCGCGACGAACCGCGCCTCGTCGGCCGCTTCGGGCCTCAGCCGGTGATCGACTGTCACCGCGCGGACCTCGCCGCCACGATGGGCCTGGGCGCGCGCGAAAAGGTGCAAGAGCGCCATCGAATCGCTGCCGCCCGAAACGGCCACGCCGATGACGGGGGGCTTTTCGCCGGGAAAAGCGCAGTCGGCAAAATGCAGAAGAACGGCGTCTTCGCCCTCCGAGAGCGGCCAGCCGTCTTCAGTCACTGGCAGCCGAGAGTGCGCAGCGCCGTGCCGGCCTCGACCGCTTCGGGTGCGGTCGGGAAACGGGTGCCGACCTCTCCAAGCGTCACGCAGGCCTCCTGGGTCTGGCCGAGAAGGCCAAGCGAGGCGCCGAGCTTCAGGAGGGCCGCCGGCGCCCGCGGCCCGTTCGGCGCGCCCGAAAAGGCGTCGAGATAGGCCCGCGCCGCATTCGATGTCTCGCCAAGCTGCGCCAGCGCCTCGCCCCGCAGGAAATGCGCATCACCTGTCAGGGGGCCGCCCGTATAGGACTGGGTGAAGGCCGCAAACTGGTCAGCGGCGCCGCGAAAGTCACCGGAATCGAGCGCCGCCTTCGCCCGATCGAAATCCGCCTGTTCGCTGACGGCAAGCTCGGGCATGCCCGAAGGGTTGACTTCAGGCAGCGAGGTGACGGCCGGCGCCGTGGCCCCGCCCGCATCGCCGCCGAGGGTGGCCGTGACGGGCAGGTTCGCCGGATCGCAGCCCTCTTCAAGCTCGCAGAGGCGGAATTCGAGATCGCCGACCCGGTTGGTGCCGTCCGCGACGACCCGGTTCACCCGGTTCTGCAATGCCTCGGTCTCGGATGTCAGCCTCGACAGCGCCGCCTCGATGGCGTTCATCCGGTCGAGCGCGGAGGCCCCGCCGGCCGCCTGCATCGCCGCATCGCCGCCGGCCAGAAGCTCGGACCTGAGCGCCTGCAGCTCCCCCGCGAGGGTTCCGAGTTCGGCGCGTATATCGGCCAGCGTCTGGGCCTTGTCCTGTGCGATGGCGGCCGAGAACGGGGCGGCCAGCGCGGCCGCCACCAGGAATGAGCGAAGCACCCGGATCATCCTTCGCGCCGCCTCAGACGCCCGCGCCCGCGCCGACGACCGTCACCGCGCGGCGGTTCTGCGAATAGCAGGCCTCGTCCGAACAGACCGCGAGCGGCCGTTCCTTGCCGTAGGACACGGTCTGGAGACGCGCCGCCGAGACGCCTTGCGAGATGAGGTACGCCTTCACGGCATTCGCGCGCCGGTCGCCGAGCGCGATGTTGTATTCGCGCGTGCCCTGCTCGTCGGCATGGCCTTCGATGATCGCGGTATTGTTCGGATGCCTGTTCAGCCACACCGCCTGCTGGGCGAGGATCGACTGTGCCTCGGCGGTCAGCGTCGACTGGTCGATGAGGAAATGCACCCGGTCGCCGATCGTCTGCTGGAAATAGGCCAGCGAATTGGGATCGTTGGGATCGCCGAGACCGCCCGCCGTGATGCCGCCCGCGCCACCGGCACCCGCCGCACCGGCCCCGCCCGCGCCATACCGGTCGGGGTTGTTACAGGCCGACAGCGCCAGCGCGCCGGTCAGAAGAAGGATGGTCGAAAACTTGTTCATCGGGTTGTACCGCCTGTGTTTCTTGGCTCGATGCCGTTACCATATCATTCCGCGTTTCGCTTGGAAACGTGCAGTCTCAGGGCAGAAGCGGCGACCATGCCGGGTCCGAGGCGCCACCTTCCATAGGCACCGCGCGCAGGTTGCGCCCCGAAATGTCGACCGAGTAAAGCTGCGACATGCCGCCCGCGCCCGCCGTCTCGCGCGTGAACATGATCACCCGCCCGTTCGGCGCCCAGGTCGGGCCTTCGTCAAGGAAAGAAGCCGTCAGCAGGCGCTCTTCCGATCCGTCGGTGCGCATCACGCCGATATGGAAGCGGCCGGCATTCTGCTTGGTGAACGCGATCATGTCGCCGCGCGGGGACCAGACCGGGGTCCCATAGCGCCCCTCGCCGAAACTGATCCGCGTCGCCTCGCCGCCGCCCGCCGGCATGATGTAAAGCTGCTGGTTGCCCGAACGGTCGCTCTCGAAAACGACACGGGTGCCGTCGGGCGAGAAGGACGGTGCCGTCTCGATCGACGGCGCGTTGGTCAGTTGCGTTGTCTGTCCGGACGAAAGCTGCATCGAATAGAGGTCGGTATTGCCGTTCTGCGACAGAGAGAAGACGACCGTGCCGCCATCAGGCGAAAACCGGGGGGCGAAGGTCATGTTGCCCGAAAGCTCCGCCAAGGCCCGCGACGAGACCGACGCGATGTCCATCAGCTTGATGCGGGGAAAGCCGGTTTCGAACGAGGTGTAGAGGATACGGTCGCCCGAGGGCGAGAAGCGCGGCGCCAGCACGATGGTGGAACTGTCGGTCAGGTACTGCACGTTGGCGCCGTCGTAATCCATGATCGCCAGCCGCTTCAGACGCTGATCCTTCGGCCCGCTTTCCGAGACATAGACGACGCGGCTGTCGAAATACCCCGTCTCTCCGGTGATGCGGGAATAGATCTGGTCGGCCACCTTGTGGGCGATCCGTCGCCAGTCGCCCTGACCGCCGCCGAACTGCATCCCCGAACCGAGTTCGGCGTTGGAGAAGACGTCGTAGGGGCGGAACTTGACGTTGATCCGGCCGTCCGATCCCAACGCCACCGCGCCCGTGATCAGCGCCTGGGCATTGATCGCCTTCCAGTCCGCATAGGCGACCGGCGCGTCGAAGCTCGTGACCGGGCTGATGAAGGCGGAGGGCGGGATCTCGCGGAAGAGGCCCGTGCCCGCAAGATCGGCCGCCACCACGCGGGTGATGTTGGCCGCGATCTCCGCCGCGCCTGGATTCTCGGCGATGAAGGTCGGCGCGGCGAAGGGCAAGGGTTCGATTACGCCATCCTCAATGACGATCCGCAAAGGGCCGGACTGGGCCGCGACCATCGGGGCCGCAAGACCGGTGACCGCGATCGCCAGGCAAAGCGTGCGAAGAATACTCATGACGTTCCCTTTTCTTCGGGCCCGGCGAACCGGGGGGCGTTTGGGATTGCGGCCTGCGGGGCCATCGCGAAGCGGGTCATTTCATCCTCATCTTTTCAGGGTTGAAGACGATTTCAACCTCGCGCCACTGTTCGTATTTCTCCGGCGGCAGCGGATAGCCGGTCTTGGCGCAACGGATGATCGCCCGGCGTCCGGCCTCGTAGGCCTGCCTGGCGGCGGCCTCGTTGCCGCCCTCGTAGCCGATCATGCGGATCGAGTTGCTGACCGGCATGCCGGACTGGTCCATGCTGACACCGACCGTAACCACGGTATTGAGCGCGTCGGTCGACAGCGCGCCGACGTTCCAACATTGCTTGACCGCGATCACGAGCGCGTCCTTCTCGCCACCCGTCATTGGCGGGCCAGAAGGGGCGGTGCCGGTGCCCGGTGCGGGCGTGTCGGACTGCTCACCCGCCATTGCCTCTGCAAGCAATTGCTTCATGGCGTCGTCGCTCGGCGCCTGCGGTTCGGGTGCGGCGGCGGTCTCGGTCGCTGCGGGCGCGGGTTCGGGTGCCGGTTTCGGCTTTTCGGGCTTCGACTTCGGCCGGACCGAACTTTGCGGCGCGGCGGAGGCGAGTTCGGTCTGGTCCTTGTTGGCCTCGGTCTCCAGCACCTGGCCGGTTTCAGGCGGTGCCGTGGCCTCCTCGGGCTCGACCGGGGTCGGCTCCGGCGACGGTTCGGGCGTGGTCTCGGCGACCGCCTCGGGCGCCACGTCGGCGTTCTCCGCAGGTGTCACGGTCGGCTCGGGCGCGACGCGCGGCGCGGCCTTCGGATCGGGCTGGGCCTCGGTCGGAAGCGGGTCGGCGGGGCTTTCGACGGGCGTCGCGGGCGGCGTCGGCGGGGTGTCCTCCACCACCGTTTCGGGCGGGGCAAGCTCGGTCACGTCCGGCGCGACATCGGGTTCGGGCTGCGGCTCCGGCTCGGCCGGCTTGGCAGGTTCCGGCGGGGTTTCGGCGACGGGGGCTTCCGGCGTCTCCTCGGCAGCGGGCGGTTCCGGTACCGATGGCGCCGGCGGCGCTTCCGTCGCGGCCTTGGGGGCCGCGGCCTGAAGCGCGCTGAACTCGGCCTCCGACATCAGCGTGACCTCGGCCGTCGCCACGGGCGGCGGCAGGTCATGCGAGAAGAAGATCCCGCCCACGATCAGCCAGAGGATCGCGGCCAGATGCGCGCCCCCCGAAATGATCATGCCGATGCGTTCTGACCGGTCCATGGGCATCCGCCCTAGTTCCCCGCCTGCCCGTTGAAGCTCGGCCCGCCCGCGTCGGTGACGAGGACGATGTCGGAGAACCCGCCGGAATTGAGCGCGCCCATGACCTGCACGACCCGCTCGTAAGGGATCTTGCCGTCGGCGCGGAGGAAAAGCTTGCCGTCGTTCCGCTCAGCCGCGATCGCCGTCAGCCTGGCGATCAACTCGGCCTCGGGCACCGCCGTGTTCTGGATGGAGATCGTGCCGTCCTCCTGAACGGAGATGGTCAGCGGCTCCTCCTGCTCGGTCGATACCGCCTGCGCGGCGGTCTTCGGCAGTTCCAGCGGCACACCGACGGTCAGCAACGGCGCGGCCACCATGAAGATGATCAGAAGAACCAGCATCACGTCCACGAAGGGCGTGACGTTGATCTCGCTCATCACTGCGGCCTTGCCGCGTCCGCCCCGGCGGCGGTGCCTGCCGCCTCCGCCGCCCTTGATCACGCCCGCGCCCATGGTTCAGGCGTCCAGCTGGCGCGAGAGGATGGTGGCGAATTCGTCGGCAAAGGCTTCGTAGCCGGCGATGATCCGGTCGCTGTCCGTCGACAGTTTGTTATAGAAGATGACGGCTGGGATCGCGGCGAGTAGGCCGAGAGCGGTGGCCACCAGCGCCTCGGCGATGCCGGGCGCCACGACGGCAAGCGAGGTGTTCTGGCTGATCGCGATTTGCTCGAACGCGACCTTGATCCCCCAGACCGTGCCGAAAAGCCCGACGAACGGGGCTGTGGAGCCGACCGTAGCAAGGAAAGGAAGCCCGCGCGTCAGGCTTTCCGTCGCCTTGACGATGGCCACGTCCATCGACCGGTCGATCCGCGCCTGCGCGCCCGCGATCAGCTCGCCATCCTGGCGGTGGCTGCGCCGCCATTCGACCATGCCGGAGGCGAAGATCTTCTCGCTCGGCCCGTCCGGCTGGCTGCCGATCTTCTCGAACAGCTCGTCAAGCGGCTCGCCCGACCAGAACGCCCGGTCGAAGATCGCCGCCTCCTGCCGCGCGCGGCGATAGGAGATGAATTTCTGCACGATGATCGACCAGGACCAGAAGCTGGCCACGGTCAGCATGATCATCACCAGCTGGACGACGAAGGACGCGCGCCAGAAAAGCGCGAGCAAGGAAAAGTCGATCTCCTGCGCCATCGCGAGGGTTTGGGTATCCATGGGTTACTGCTCGCCGTTTTGGGCCACGTTTTCGCGGCTCTATTACTTGTGATTCTATCCGGGTTTTAGGGGGAAAGCCAACACATCTGCGTCAACGTCCGCGCGAAACCGCCGCCCTCAGTGCAAAGCCGGCGCCAGCCTGCGGCGAAGTTCCGCCGGAAGCCGCGCCGGCGCCCCCGCCTCGGTCAGGCAGACGAGGGTCACGACCGACTGGAAAAGCCGCTCTCTCCCGCGCGACACGACCTGCTCCAGGACGACCCGCGCACCGCTGGCGGCCTCGACCCGCGTCTCGACGACCAGTTCGTCGTCGAACCTGGCCGGGCGAAGGTAATCCGCCTCGACCCGCCGCACGGCGAAGACGATCCCCTCCTCCGCCTTCAGGCGCCCCTGATCGACGCCGAGGCTTCGGACCCATTCGGTCCGGGCGCGTTCGATGAATTTCAGGTAGTTCGCATAGTAGACGATGCCGGCAAGATCGGTGTCCTCGTAATAGACGCGAAGGGCAAGGCTGTGGATCATGCGCGGCGGTTTCCCTGATTTCCGGCAGCCTAAGCACGGGCCGGGCCGGGCACAATAGACCCCGGCCGCCGCCGCCGATCCGCCGTTTCCCGCGCATCGGGGCGAAACTGGGCTTGGCAGGGATGCCCCTTCTCCTGTAGCCAAAGTGAAGATCATTGCCCGCGACGCCCGGGCACCAGCGCCAGGCAGGAGCCAGAATGACAAGATCGGTTATCGAGGAAGACCTCACCATCGACGGCAACGTCGTCTCGAAGGACGGCGATATCGACGTGAAGGGCAAGGTGACGGGCGACATCACCTCGCGGTCGGTCGACGTGCACGTCTCGGGCAAGGTCCAAGGGGCGATCACCGCGGATACCGTCACGATCCAGGGGGCGCATTCCGGCCGCATCGAATGCAGCGAACTCTCGCTCGAAAAGAATGCCGAGGTGAAGGCCGACGTGAAGGCCCAGACGCTATCGTCGGAAAAGGGCGCACGGCTGGTCGGCAAGGTTCAGATCACGGGCTGACCCGGACAGGGCGCTTTCCCGCGCGCCCGGCCCGTGGTTAACTCCGGGCCGGAGGCAGGCATGACAACATCCGATCCCCTCGCCGGCGCCAATGCCGGGCAGGCCGAATTCTGGACGTCCGGTCCGGGGCTGAAATGGGCCGCGCAGCACGCCCGCCTCGACGCGCTTTTCGCACCGGTCACGGCGGAGCTTCTCGACCGCGCCGCGATCGCGCCCGGCGAAAACGTTCTCGACATCGGCTGCGGTGCCGGCGATTCCACGCTGGCCGCCGCTGATCGAGCCGGGCTGAACGGCCGGTCGACGGGCCTCGACATTTCCGAAACCCTACTCGCGGTGGCACGCCGCCGCGCGGCCGGGCGGTCCGGGATCGACTTCATCCTCGCCGACGCGCAGACCCATCCTTTCCCAACTGAGACCCACGACCTCCTGATCTCGCGCTTCGGGCTGATGTTCTTCTCGGATCCGGTTGCCGGCTTTCGTAACCTCGCCCGCGCGCTTAAGCCGGGCGCAAGGGTCGCGTTCGTCACCTGGGCCCGGATGGAGGAGAACCCCTGGAACCGCGACGCCAAGGCTGCGGGAGTCGCCCGGCTCGGCCCCGTGCCCGCCGACGAACCGCGCGCGCCCGGCCAGTTCGCCTTTGCCGAAATCGGCTATGTCACGGATATCCTCGCCAGCGCCGGCTTTACGGGCATCACCGGAGAGGAAGCTACCAGCCACCTCAGTGTCGCCGGCAGCGCCGGGGACGCGGCGGAGCTTGCCACCAGCATCGGCCCCGTCTCGCGGATTCTCCGCGACAAGGGCGGCACGGAAGCCGACCGCGCCGCGATCGCTACCGATCTCGCCGATCTCTTCCGGCCCTATGAAGGTGCGGACGGGGTCCGGGTGCCGGCGGTTCTGAACTTCTTCTCCGCCCGGCGGCCCTGATCCGAAAATGCCCTCGGCGTCTGGCCTTGCCCGCTACCCGTCCCGCGCGATCCGGGCGGCGAGCCGGAGCGCATGGCTTGGCTCACGCGCGACCTCCGGCAGAACAGGGTCGTAGGCGGCCCGGATCACGTCCGAGATTTCGGGCCGCAGGATCACCCCCTCGCCGATCTGGCCCAGCGGCGACCGCTCGACGAAGGCCCGGTCGGACCAGAGCAGGATCACCTGCGCCGCAAGGCCGAGCGCCACGGTCTCGGCCGGAAGATCGGCCGTCGCCTTGTCGACCCGGACGAACGCGACGCAGGCGCGGATGGCGCCGCTTTCCTCGAAACGGAAATGCCGGTATTGCGTCGCCCCCTCGCGACCGAGCCGCGCCACCAGGAACTCCAACCCCTCGACCAGCCGGCCGAGATCGGGTACGTCGAGAAGCTCAGACCACTCGCGGAAGAAGAAGATCATCAGGTTCGCGCCCTGCTCGGGGTCGGTCTCGGCCATCTTGTGCCCGGCCAGCGTCACCGTCGCCTCGATGGCGCCCTTGACCGTCGCGAGGGTCGCGTCGCTGACGCCGAAGACCACCGGCACGATGGGCCGCGCCCAGCGCGCGAACAGGTATTCGCCCGACCGTCTCGTGAACAACACGGCAATATCCTCGGGCGTCACGGTCTTCCCTTTCACTGTGGCAGAGATACCTTCGCCGGAGGCATAGAAGTTTTGCCCCGCCGCCTCAACCCGCGCGGCTATGGCCGCAGAAAGACGGTCACTTCACGAAAAGGTCGCCCTGCCCCGGCGCCTTCGGCGCGGCGAGGCCGAGATGGGTCCAGGCCTTGCCCGCCAGCATCCGGCCGCGTGACGTCCTCTGGAGCAGGCCCTGCTGGAGGAGGAAGGGTTCGATCACCTCCTCGATCGCGTCGCGCGCCTCGCTCAGCGCCGCCGACAGCGTCTCCACCCCGACCGGCCCGCCGGCGTAGTTTTCCGCGATCAGCGTCAGGTACCTCCGGTCCGCCCCGTCGAGGCCAAGATGATCGACCCCGAGCCGCGTGAGCGCGGAATCGGCGATCTCCCGCGTCAGCCGCCCGTTGCCCTCGACCAGCGCGAAATCGACCACCCGCCGCAAGAGCCGCCCGGCGATCCGAGGCGTTCCCCGCGCCCGCTTCGCGATTTCGAGCGTCCCTTCCGGGTCCGACGAGATCCCCATCATCCGCGCCCCGCGCGTGACGATATGATCGAGCTCGGGCACCGTGTAGAATTGGAGCCGGGTCGGAATCCCGAACCGGTCGCGGAGCGGTGTCGTCAGAAGGCCGAGCCGCGTCGTCGCCCCGACCAGCGTGAAGGGCTGCAGTTCGATCCTGACGGTGCGCGCCGCCGGCCCCTCGCCGATCACAAGATCAAGCTCGAAATCCTCAAGCGCCGGGTAGAGGACCTCCTCCACCGCCGGATTGAGCCGGTGGATCTCGTCGATGAAGAGGACGTCGCGCGCTTCGAGATTGGTGAGGATCGCGGCAAGGTCGCCCGCGCGCGCCAGAACCGGGCCTGAGGTCATACGAAAGTTGACGCCAAGCTCCTTCGCCATGATCTGCGCGAGCGTCGTTTTTCCAAGACCCGGTGGCCCGTGAAAGAGCGTGTGGTCCATCGCTTCGCCGCGCCTCCGGGCGCTTTCGATGAAGACGCGCAGGTTCGCCCGTGCCTCCTCCTGCCCGACGAAGTCCGACAGCGATTGCGGTCTAAGGCTGCGGTCTGCATCCTCGGGCTGCGGGGCGGGCCGAAGTGTGGGGTCCGGTTCCATGCCCTACCCCTTCGGCATCAGAAGCTTCAGCGACGCGCGGATCAGGGCGGGCGCGTCGGCGCCGTCATTCGCGCCCGCTGCCTCCGCCACGGCGGCGGCGGCCTCGCCCTGCCCGTAGCCGAGGTTGATCAGCGCCGACAGCGCGTCGGCCGTGGCGGACGCCGAGGCAGAGGGACGCGTCGTGGCTTTCGGCGCAGGCCTGGCGGCCGGCGGTTCGATCACCTCCTCCTCTGACGCGGGAACGTCGACCGAAAGCGCGCCGCCGAGCGCCATGACCGTCGGCGCCTTGTCCTTCAGCTCCATCACCACCCGTTGCGCCAGCTTCGGGCCGACGCCCGGCGCCGCCTTGACCGACGTCCAGTCTCCGAGGGCAATCGCGCGGCCCACCCCTTCGGCGCCGAGCGTGCCGAGGATCGCCATCGACGCCTTCGCGCCGACGCCCTGGACCGTGGTCAGAAGCCGGTGCCATTCCTTCTCCAGCAGCGTCGGAAAGCCGAAAAGCTGCAAGAGATCCTCGCGCACCAGAAGTTCGGTGTAGAGCGCCACCGCCTCGCCCACCGGCGGCAGTGACGCGGCGGTGCGTTGCGAAACATGGACGACATAGCCGACCCCGCGCACGTCGATGAGCACGTGATCCATCGCGCGGTGCAGGATCACCCCGGCAATGCGCCCGATCATGCCGCCCCTTTCAGCGCCGCCGCCAGACGGCCGGCGCTTTGCAGGTGATGGGCATGGCAGATCGCGATGGCGAGCGCATCAGCCGCATCCGGCCCGGCGAGGTCCACACCCGGAAGCTGGTACCGCACCATATGGGCGATCTGGGCCTTGTCGGCGTGGCCGACGCCGACCACCGCCTTCTTGACCGCGTTCGGGGCGTATTCCCCGACCGCCAGCCCGGCCTGCGCCGGCACCAGCATCGCGACGCCCCGCGCTTGCCCGAGTTTCAGCGTCCCGGCGCCGTCCTTGTTGACGAAGGTCTGCTCCACCGCCGCCGCGTCCGGCGCGTGCTCGGCGAAGATCCGGGTCAGCGCGGCATGAAGCGACAGCAGTCGCGCGGCAAGATCGGCGCCTTCCGAGTGAATGATGCCGTTTGCGACATGACTGAGTCGCGATCCAGCCACCTCGATCACACCCCAACCGAGGTTTCGAAGCCCCGGATCAATGCCGATTACACGCATCTGCCTCTACTCTGTTGCTTTTTTCCCACGACTAGCACGAAAAGCGAACATCGCAAAGGCTGAATGCCGGTTTCAGGCCCGTGATCGCCCGGCGCTCACGGCAGGCTGGAATCGTCGCTGCGCGTGCAAAAAACGACATATTTTGCACCCGCAGAAACGACTTTATTACAAACGGTTACGCCGCGCCCCACCTATGCGCCAAATGCATGACCGGGCTGCAGGCGGCGCTATTGTCGTTCGCAGAGCGCCCAATTATCTGACGGCTCGAAGCAGAGATGCACATATTCGATGCATCCTGAAAACCCGAGGAAATGACAATGTCCGTTTATGAACTGAACCGCCCCGCCAGCCACGTCACCGGCTTCTTCGGCACGCTCGTCGTTGCCTTCGCCGCTTGGAACGATGCCCGCGTCACCCGCAACGCTCTGTCGCGTCTGACGGATCGCGAGCTTGACGATATCGGCCTGAGCCGCGCCGACATCGACACGATCGCGTCGCGCGCCTGATCGACGTCAGACCGCGACCTTGGTCGCCAAAGGCCGTGCCGGGTGATCCCGACACGGCCTTTCTTTTTGCCGTTACCCCAAGGAAGACGTCAGTAGAGGAGCTTGCGGATCTGCTCCGATGCCGAAACCGTCAGAGGGTCGGCCTGCAGGATATAGGCGCCGACATGTTCGGCGGTGCCGCCGGCTTTTAGGGCTGCGATCCGCTCCTCGTAGCGCTCGGGGCCGATGGAGGCCAGGACCGCCGCCTTGATGGCGACGATGGTCAGGGCGACCAGCACCAGAGGGCCCAGAAAGCCGGCCCTCCGCAACGGGCGCTGACGCGCCTTGTAGTAGGACATGCCGAGCGCGCCGTCGGCCTCGAAGCCGCCCCCGGCATTGTGAATCCGCTCGATGCGGCCGAGGCGGCCATAAAAGTTCTGCAAATTACGATCGACCATGTCGATCTCCCAAGTCTCGCGCCCCCGCACATGTCGAGCGTGAGGAAACTTTGTGGCGAAAATGCGGCGCGGCGCTTGGTTAATCGGATTGGACACGGCGCAGAACCAATATGGTCCATTCGCCGATTTCGTCGCGCGATACGAGGCAAAAGCCGTTGGATTTGTAGGCCGAAACCACGGCATCCGCCTGCGGGTTAAGGATTCCGGACAGAATCGCGTAGCCGCCCGGTCCCGTCATCGCCGCCATATCCGGTGCAAGCTCGATCAACGGGCCCTTGAGAATGTTGGCGAAGACGAGATCGAAAGGCGCCTTTTCACGAAGGCCGGGATGATCGAAACCCGCCGCCTCGACGCAAGTGACGCGGCCCGTCAACCCGTTTGCGGCGACATTGGCCAAGGCCACCTCGACCGCCACGGGGTCGATGTCGGAGGCGATGACCGGATCGGGCCAGATCGCCGCCGCCGCCATCGCCAGAACCGCCGTGCCGCAGCCGATATCGGCGACGTTCCGGCCCCGGAACCCGGCCCGGTCAAGCCGGTCAAGCGCCAGAAGGCAGCCGAGCGTGGTGCCATGATGCCCGGTGCCGAAGGCCATCGCCGCCTCGATCAGGAGCGCGACCTTGCCCTCGGGAACCTTGTCGGCATCGTGGCTGCCATAGACGAAGAACCGCCCCGCCTCGACCGGTTGGAGATTGCGCTTCACATGCGCGACCCAGTCAGTCTCCGGCACTTCGGAGACGGCGAAGGGCTCCGCCCCGTAGATCGCGGCCATGAGCGCCAGTTCGATGGAGTTGGGCTCCTCGTCGAAATAGACCCCGACCTCGTAACGCCCCGACCCGTCCTCGATCTCGAAACAGCCGATGCCGGTCGGCTCGGGCAGGAAGTTCTCCATCGCCTCGGCCAGCGCTTCGGCGCGCTCCCGGTCCGGAAGGGTTGTCAGGGCGGCGTAGGTGGACATGGGGCATCCTTCCCGGGGACGAGCGGCAGCGTTGCGCGGCCCTATAGACCCCGGGCGGGGATGCCTGCAACCCGTGATCCTGCCGGAACGTCACGTGACACGACCGCCCCGGCGGCGACGATGGCCCCGTCGCCGATGGTCACGCCGGGCAGAAGGATCGCCCCGCCGCCGATCCAGACATCCGCCCCGACCGTCACCGGCAGCGCGCGTTCGATACCTGCGCGGCGCTTTTCGGGGTCGCGGTGATGGTCGGCGCAATAGATGTGGACGCCCGGCCCGAGCATCGACCCCGCGCCGATCCGCACCGGCGCGCTATCGAGCACGACGCAGCTGGCGTTTAGATACACCCGATCGCCTAGCGTCAGGTTGATCCCGTAGGAGCAATGGAACGGCGCCTCGATCCAGCAGTCGCTGCCGAGCGTGAGGAGATCCGCGAGAAGCGGGCTGCAGGCGCCCCGCGCATCGGGCTCCATCACCCGGTGCTGGTGGCAGGCCCGCCGCGCTGCTCGGCGCATCTCCACATAGGGCGCGTCGAGACACGAATACCACTCCCCGCTTGCCATCACCTCGCGCGGGGAGCGGGCCATGTCACGCCTTGAGCCCGATCGGACAGCTCACGCCGGTGCCGCCGACGCCGCAATAGCCGGCCGGGTTCTTGGCAAGGTATTGCTGATGATAGTCCTCGGCGAAGTAGAAGGGGTCGGCGGGCTTGATCTCGGTCGTGATCGCGCCATACCCGGCGGCCTTCAGACGGTCGGCATAGACCTTGCGGCTCGCCTCCGCCGCCTCGGCCTGCGCATCCGTATAGGTGTAGATGCCCGAGCGATACTGCGTGCCGACATCGTTGCCCTGCCGATTGCCCTGGGTCGGGTCATGGCCTTCCCAGAAGACCTTCAGAAGGTCGTCGTAGGAGATCACCTTCGGATCGTAGATCACCCGCACGACCTCGTTCTGCCCGGTGAGACCCGTGCAGGTCTCCTTGTAGGTCGGATTGGGGGTGATCCCGGCGGAATAGCCGACCATCGTCAGCCAGACGCCATCCAGTTGCCAGAACTTGCGCTCCACGCCCCAGAAGCAGCCCATGCCGAACATCGCCTCTTCCATGCCCTCGGGCACCGGCGACTGGAGCGGGCGGTGAAAGATGAAATGCTCCTCGGCCGTCGGGATCGGTTCGGTGCGGCCCGGCAGGGCCTCGTCCTTCGCGGGCATGTCGGATTTCTTACCGAAAAGGGCATTCAGCATGTGACTCTCCTATTCAGCGGCGGCGACGACGGGCTGCGGCCGGTTCAGGGATCGTATATAGCGCCAGGCAAGCCATGCGGCTACCGAACCCGCGATCACATTGACGAGCGCATTGGCCCAGACCACGCCCTGCGACCCGGCAAGGGCGGCCATCGCCATGCCGGCGGGGAACATCAGAAGACCGTCGCGGAACCAGTTGGCGGCGGTGGACCACAAGGGCCGCGCGAGGTTGTTGAAGGTCGCGTTGGCGACGAAGAGCGCGCCGGTAAAGATGAAGGCGCCCGCCGCGTAGTGGGTGAAGATGCGCACCACCGCTTCGCCGTCTGCCGACAGTCCGAAGGAACTCGCGATCGGGCCGCTCAGCGCCGCCATCAGCGCCCAGGTGACGAGCGTATAGGCTGCGCAGAATTTCAGCGCGGCCCAGTAGGCCTCGCCCACCCGGTCCGGGCGGCGTGCGCCGTAGTTCTGGCCGATGATGCCGCCGATGGCGCCGGACAGCGCGAAGATCCCGCCGAAGGCGAGGATCGTGAGACGCATCACCACCCCCCAGCCGGCAACGGCGCTTTCGCCGAACTGCGCGATCTCGCGGGTCAGGACCCAGTTGCCGAACGGCGTGGAGAGCTGCGTCGCAATCGCCGGAATGGCGATGGCGAGGTAGGGCCGGTAGAACGCCGCGACATCCTCGCCCGCCGGCCGGGCCAGGATGTCGTGAATGCGGATCGCGAACCAGAGGCCGAGCATGCACATCGCCCCCCGCGCCACGACGATGGAGATCGCCGCCCCGGTCACCCCCCAGCCCATCCAGACGATCAGCAACGGGTCGAGCACGACGGCAACGCCCCCCGCGACCATCGTCACCGCCATGGAGCGCCAAGCATCCCCCACCGCCCGCAGCAGGGCCGAGCAGGCGATGCCCACGGCGATCATCGGCATCGACGGCAGCGTGACGGACAGGAAATGTTCGGCAAGGTCCAGCACCTCGCCCTCTGCCCCGGAGGCGATGAGCACCTCGTGACGAAAGATCCAGATCACGCCAGACACGGCCGCCTGTGCAAGCGCCATGAGAACGATCCCGGTGGTAGCGATGCGCCGCGCACGGGCACGTTCGCCCATCCCGATCGCGCGCGAGACGAGCGCCACCGCGCCGATCATCATGCCGATGGCGATCGACATCACGGCGAACTGGATCGTCCCGGCGATGCCCACGGCGGCGATCATCGCCTCGACCCGAAGCTGGGAAATCCACCAGAGCGCGAGGAAATCGACGAGGAAGGTGAAGGAAAGCCCCATCGCGCCCGACAGCGACATGACCACGACATGCCGCATCAGGCTGCCGGTGACGAACTTGCCCTGTTCCGCCGCCATCTACTCGGCCGCCACCGGCAGGCCGCGGGCGAAGATCGTCTCGTATCCCGGTTCCGGGTGGCGCGGGATCATGAGCGCGAGGAGGAGCGACACCCCCGCCATCGCCGCCGCGAGCCCGAAGACCGCGCCGGGTGACACGACCCAGAGATAACCGAGGGCCGCCGGCAGGAAGACCGCCGCGATGTGGTTGATCGTGAAAGCGACCGCCGCCGTCGGCGCGATGTCCTCGGGCGCGGCGATCTTCTGGAAATAGGTCTTCAGCGCGAAGGCCAGCGAGAAGAAGAGGTGGTCGATGACGTAAAGCGCTGCCGCGACGAAAACGCCCCAGCCGAACCAGTAGACGCCGCCATAGGAGAGGAAGACCAGAAGCAGGCCGCAATATTCGACGATCAGCGCCCTGCGCTCGCCGAAGCGGGCGACGGCATGGCCCATGAAGGGCGCCGCGATCATGTTGACGAGGTAGTTGATCAGGAAAAGCGCCGTGACCTCGTGCACCTCGAAGCCGAAACGCTCGACCATCATGAAGGCCGCGAAGACGACGAATATCTGCCGCCGGGCGCCGGCCATGAACTGCAAGAGGTAGTAGAGCCAGTAGCGTTTTCGCAGGACGAAATGCTTGAGCTGCGGGTCCGGAGCCTCGAACTGCGGATAGGCGAGCGCCGCGAAGATCGCGACGGCGAGCGTGAAGCCGCCGGAAAGCCCGTAAACGAGATTGTAGCTCAGGTCGAAGGTCTTCCAGGTCAGCACGATCAGCCCGTAGGCCACCATCGAGGCCCCCGAACCGATGGCGACGATCCAGCCGATGGTCTGCGGCGCGCGCTTGCGGTCGATCCATTGCAATTGCAGCGACTGGTTGACCGTCTCGAAATAGTGGAACCCGATCGAGGACAGGAGCGTGATCGTCAGGATTCCCCCGAACGTCGGAAACATCGCGGTGACGGCCGTCGTCGCGCCAAGGAGGCCGAGCGCCAGCAGCGCGAGCACCTGTTCGCGCAATACCCACAGCAGCACGATGACCCCGATGGCGAGGAAGCCGGGGATCTCCCGCACCGTATGAAGCCAGCCGATCTCGACCCCGGTGAACCCCGCCGCGTGCTTGACGAAGTTGTTGAGAAGCGCCGACCATGTCGCAAAGGCGATCGGCATCGCCGCCGCCATCAGGAACAGCAGGAAGGCAGGCTGACGCCAGCGCGGCAGGTGGGCCGCTTCCTTGAGCGTGAGGGTCGGGATGCGCATGCGCCCGACATACGCCGCTTTTTTCGCTGTGGCGAGAGCGATCACGCGCGGCATCGCACAGCCCGGCACGCCGGTTCGCACAGTCGCGGCGGAGCCGAGATTCGCACCGGCACATGATCTGTATCAAGGCGCTCATATTCATGATACCGCATGCGTCCAGACAGGGAGGAAACGCCCATGGACATTCTTGCACTCGTGGAAGGGATCGGCGAAGCGCCGGCAGCCGCGCTTCTCGGGCTGATCACCGGCATCGTCTTCGGCGTCGCGGCCCAGCGCTCGCGCTTCTGCCTGCGCGCCGCCACGGTGGAATTCGCGCGCGGGAAGCTCGGGCCGCGCGTCGCGGTCTGGCTCCTGTGCTTCTCCACGGCCGTTGTCTGGGTGCAGGGGGCGGACCTCCTCGGCTTCATGCGGGTCGAAGAGGCGCGGATGATGGCCATCGCCGGGTCCTGGGCCGGTGCGATTGTCGGCGGCATCGTCTTCGGCATCGGCATGGTCCTGTCGCGCGGCTGCCCCGGACGGCTCCTCGTCCTCGCCTCGTCGGGCAATCTCCGCTCCGTCGTCTCGGGCCTGATCTTTGCCGTCGTCGCGCAGATGAGCCTCAAGGGCATCCTCGCACCGCTCCGTGATCGGATCGCGGGGTCGTGGATCACGCCCGGCGGCCAGAACGTCAACCTCATCGACTGGAGCGGGCTGCCGCGTGAAAGCGGGCTTGTCCTCGGCATCCTGATCGCGGTTCTGGCACTCTATCTTTCGCGCCGGAACCGGATCGGCGCCTCCACCCTCATCTTCGCCTCGGGCGTCGGTTTTTCCGTGGCACTCGGCTGGATCTCGACCTACGCGCTCGCCCAAGTCAGCTTCGATCCGGTGACAATCAGCTCCGTGACCTTCTCCGGCCCCTCGGCCTCGACGCTCATGTTCTTCCTCGAACCGGTCCGGGTTCTCGAATTCGACGTTGGCCTCGTTCCCGGCGTTGTGCTGGGCGCGGGCGTGTCGGCGCTTCTCGCCGGGCAGTTCCGCTTCGAAGGGTTCGAGGGCGAAAGCAACATGCGCCGCTCGATGTTCGGCGCGGTGCTCATGGGATTCGGCGCGATGCTGGCCGGCGGCTGCTCCATCGGCGCCGGGGTGACGGGCGGGTCGATCTTCGCGGCCACGGCCTGGCTTGCGCTCTTCTCGATGTGGGTCGGCGCGGTTGTCACTGACCTCCTGTTCGACCAGAGGGCCGAACGCGCGGCCGCCTGACGATCACGAAACCGCGACCAGCGGGATGGAATGCGTCTGATCGGCGTCTTTCTTCCAAGGTGTCCGCGACGGGCGCCTGTGACAGACCGGAGAAAACCCACATGACCCGCTTCATCCTTCTGACCGCCAGCCTTGGCCTTTCCGCCACCGTCCTTCTTGCCGCGCCGATGACCGGCGAGAGCGCCAAGGGCGCGGTGCTGACCGACGCCAAGGGCATGACCCTGTACACCTTCGACACCGACAAGGACGGGATGTCCGCCTGCTATGACGCCTGCGCGACGAACTGGCCGCCCTTCTTGGCCGCCGACGGCGACGCGGCAATGGGCGATTTCAGCTTGACCGAGCGGACGGATGGCAGCCACCAGTGGACCTTCAAGGGCATGCCGCTCTACACTTGGATCAAGGATGCCAAACCGGGCGACATCACCGGCGACGGCGTCAAGGACGTCTGGCACATCGCGCAGCCGTAAGGGTCCGTATGAGCGTTCTGGACGAGATCGAGGCGGCCATCCCGAGGCTGAGACGCGCGGCGCGGGCCCTGACCCGCGATGCTGCTGCGGCCGACGACCTTGTCCAGGACAGTCTGGAACGCGCGCTGGCCCGCCGCCGCCACTGGCGCGGCGACGGGCCGGTCGCCGGCTGGATCTGGAAGATCATGCTGAACATCCACCGCGACGGCGCCCGACGTGCCGCCCCGCATCTGGTCGTGGTGGACGAGTTGCCGCAGGTTCCCGCGGCGGGCGACGCGGCCGAGGACCGGCTGGCGCTGGCCGAGGTTCGCGCCGCCATCGCCCGCCTGCCCGTCGATCAGCGCCAGGTGCTGGTTCTGGTGGCGCTGGAGGGCCAGACCCTTCAGGCCGCCGCCGCGATCCTCGGCATTCCCGAAGGCACACTGGTCTCCCGCCTCGGCCGCGCCCGCGCGGCGCTGCGGTCGATGACGGGGCGCGATCCGCGGACGCCCCTGCAAAAGAAGGACAGCCGATGAGCGGCCACCCCCCGATCCCCGAGGATGACCTGATCCGGTTCCATGCCGGCGCGATCACAGGCGCCGACCGCGACACCATGTCCCGGCGGATCGAAGACGACCCGGCTGCGCGTGCCTGCCTCGACGACTGGTCCCGCCAGGACGAGAGTCTGCGCGCCGCCTACGACGGGACCTTGGACGAAGCGCTGCCCGAACCCCTGCGCCAACGGCTGGCCGAGGCCCGCCGCCAGGACCGCGCCGGAATGCGTCGGCGCCTGGCGGGGCCGCTCAGGATCGCGGCGGCGGTCGCGCTTCTGGCGATTGGCGGCATCGGCGGCTTCATCCTCGCCCGCCTCGACAGCAAGGTCCCGGCGCAGGTCCGCGTCGCCGACGCGGCCCTTGCCGCCTACACGACCTACGTGGCCGAGGTCGCCCATCCGGTCGAGGTTACAGCAAGTGAAAGCGCGCACCTGACCCAGTGGCTCTCGAAGCGCCTCGGCCATCCCATCGCCCCGCCTGATTTCGCCGCCGCCGGCTTCCGGTTGATGGGCGGGCGGCTTCTTCCGTCACCGACCGGCCCGGCGGCGCTTTTCATGTACGAGGACGACCTCGGCCGCCGCGTCACGCTTTATGTGGCACCCGGAGAAGACAGCGGCGACACCGCGTTCCGCTTCGCGGAAAGGCCGGGCGCGCAAAGCTTCTACTGGATCGACGGCAGCCTCAGCTATGCGGTGACTGGCGACATCCCGCGCGACGCGCTGCGGGCAATCGCGGTCGCGGCCTACGACCAGATGATCTGAGGCCGGGTCAGTAAAAACTCTGCGGGTCGATGTCGATCGCGAGACGCAGGTTGTTCGGCACCTTCAGCTGGCCGACCCATTCCGCCAATGCGGGTTGCAGCGCCACGCCCTTCGCCGCCTTGACGAGAAGCCGCACGCGGTGACGGCCGCGCACCCGCGCGACAGGGGCCGGCGCCGGCCCGAAGACCTGCGCCCCGATCCGGCGCAAGGGCGCGTCGCGGCGGGCAAGCTCGGCGCCGAAGTCGAAGACCGCTTGCACGTCGGGCGCGGACAGCACGATCCCGGCAAGGCGCCCATAGGGCGGCATTCCCGCCGCCTGCCTCTCTGCCGCCTCGGCACGCCAGAACGCCTCTTCGTCGCCCGACAGGATCGCCCGGATCACCGCATGTTCGGGCTGGTAGGTCTGAAGCATCGCGACACCCGGCTTCTCGCTCCGCCCGGCACGGCCCGAGACCTGCCGCATCAGCTGGAACGTCCGTTCCGCCGCACGCAGGTCGGAGCCTTGCAGCCCGAGATCGGCATCGATCACACCGACGAGCGTCAGGAGCGGGAAGTTGTGACCCTTCGCGACGAGCTGCGTGCCGATGATGATGTCGGCGCCGCCGCCGGCGATCTCGGCGATCTTCTCCTTCAGCGCCCGGGCCGAACTGAAGAGATCCGAAGAGAGCACCGCCACCCTTGCCTCTGGAAAACGCGCCGCGACCTCCTCGGCCAACCGCTCGACCCCCGGCCCAACCGGGGCGAGACGGCCAACCGCCTGGCAATGCGGGCAGGCTTCCGGCATCGGTTTCGTCTCGCCGCATTGGTGGCAGACGAGCCGTTTCAGGAACCGGTGCTCGACCATCCGCGCGTCGCAATGCTCGCAGCCGATCTGGTGACCGCAGGCGCGGCAGATCGTGACCGGCGCATAGCCGCGCCGGTTGAGGAAAAGAAGCGCCTGCTCCCCCCGCGCGATCCGCTCGCGTACCCCTGAGACCAGCGTCGGGCCGATCCAGCGGTTCGGCTCCAGCCGTTCGTCGCGCATGTCGATGGCGCGAAGCTCCGGCATTTCGGCCACGCCGAAGCGGGAGGTCAGGTCGATGCGCCGGTATTTCCCGGCCTCGGCATTGGCCCAGCTTTCGAGGCAGGGCGTTGCCGAGGCCAGCACCACCTGCGCATCGCACAGCGACGCCCGCAGCACCGCCATGTCGCGGGCATTGTAGAGAACCCCGTCCTCCTGCTTGTAAGAGGTGTCATGCTCCTCGTCGACGACGATGAGGCCAAGGTCGCGGAACGGCAGGAACAAAGCCGAGCGCGCGCCGACGACAAGACCGACATTGCCCTCGCCCGCCATCCGCCAGAGCCTCCGGCGCTCGGTCATCGTCACGCCGGAATGCCATTCGCCGGGCATCGCGCCGAAGCGGTCCTCGACCCGCGTGAGGAATTCCGCCGTCAAGGCGATCTCGGGCAGCAGCACCAGCGCCTGCCGCCCCTGCCGCAGGCATTCGGCCACGGCTTCGAGGTAAACCTCGGTCTTGCCCGACCCGGTCACACCTTTCAGCAGCGTCGTGCCATAGGCCCCGCCCGCGATGGCCGCCCTGAGCCGCGCGGCGGCGGCCGCCTGATCCTCGGCAAGCGCCTTTCCGGAAAGGTCGGGAGCGAGCCGGGGATAGGGCAGATCGCGCGGGGCCTCCTCCTCGGCCACCGCGCCATGTTTCACCATCCCCTTGACGACGCTGGTCGAAACGCCGGCCAGCCCCGCCAGCTCGCCAAGCGTGAAGGCCGCGCCGCCATACTCGTCCAGAATGTCCAGCACCCGCGCCCGCGCATCCGTCATCCGGTCGGGCTCCGCCCAGCCCCGGCGGTAGACCTTGCGCGGCCCCGGCGGGTCGGCGAGCCCCGGCGCGCGGGTCGCGAGCCGCAGCATCGCCGGCATCGGCGTCAGTGTGTAATCGGCCGCCCGCATCAGGAAAGACCGCATCGCCGCGCCCATCGGGGCGGCGTCGAGAACCCGGGTGACGGGGCGCACCTTGGCAAGGTCATAGCCGCCCTCGCCCGGCCCCCAGACCACGCCGAGCACCCGGCGCGGACCCAGCGGCACCTCGACGAAGGCCCCCGTGAAACACCCGCCTTCCGGCGCCCTGTAGTCGAGCGGCCGCCCCAAGGGCTCCGTCGTCAGGACGGAGACGAGCGCGCCTTCGTCGAAAAACCCGAAGTCAGTCACGCGGCGCTGCCTTTCCCGGGTTTCGGCGGCACGACGATTGCGCTAAAAGCCCGCCCGAAAGCCCTTGCCAGCGACAGGACCGCAGCCATGAAATTCTTCGTCGATACCGCCGACACCGCCGCCATCCGCGAACTCAACGACCTTGGCATGGTCGACGGAGTCACGACGAACCCGTCGTTGATCCTGAAATCGGGCCGCGACATTCTCGAAGTGACCAGGGAAATCTGCGACATGGTCTCGGGCCCCGTTTCTGCCGAAGTGGTGGCCACCGAGGCCAAGGCGATGATCGCCGAAGGCCTGAAGCTTGCCAAGATCGCGCCCAATATCGCGATCAAGGTGCCGCTGACCTGGGACGGGCTCACCGCCTGCAAGGCTTTCGCATCCGAAGGCCACAAGGTCAACGTGACACTGTGCTTCTCAGCCGCGCAGGCGATCCTCGCCGCCAAGGCCGGCGCTTCCTTCATCTCGCCCTTCATCGGCCGGCTCGACGACATCCACATGGACGGCGTCGAACTTATCCACGACATCCGCACGATCTACGACAACTACAGCTTCCAGACCGAGATCCTCGCCGCCTCGATCCGCTCGGTGAACCATGTCATCGACTGCGCCAAGATCGGCGCCGACGTGATCACCGCGCCCCCTGCCGTCATCAAGTCGATGGCGAACCACGTCCTGACCGACAAGGGCCTCGACCAGTTCCTCAAGGACTGGGCGCAGACCGGACAGAAGATTCTCTGACTGCCGAAAGGGTCCGGGAGTCATCGTTGCAACGGTTGCGCCCGGAACGCCCCGAACTTGGAAAAAGTTGCAGAAATCGCTTTGGCGGGCTGCTAGAGTCGGCGGAAACCAAGAGAGAAACGGGGGCAGAGATGGCCGAAACGGCGAACATTGCGGCGGATGTCAGGGACCGGCTCATCGCCGAGCCGGAGGTGATCCTCGAGGATCGCGACTTGATGAAGGCGCTGATCGCCGCCAATGAACGCGCGATGGGGGCCAATATCGTCGACCTGCGCGGCATCGCCATGGAACGGCTCGAAGCGCGCCTGGACCGGCTTGAGGATACCCATCGGTCTGTCATCGCGGCGGCCTACGAAAACCTCGCCGGCACCAACCAGGTGCACCGCGCCATCCTCCAGATGCTCGACCCGACCGAGTTCGAAGCCTTCCTGAAGAATATCGGCGGCGAGGTGGCCCAGATCCTGCGGGTCAACTGCGTCCGGCTGGTGCTGGAGACCGTGCAATCCGATCACGATCCGTCGCTGAGCCGCCTTGGCGACGTGCTTTGCGTGGCGGAACCGGGTTTCGTCGATACCTACATGTCCGGTGGCCGCTCCGGCCCGTCGCGCAGCGTCGTCCTGCGCCAGACCTTGCTGGAATCCGAGACGATCTACGGCCGGGACGGCGCCTGGATCCGGTCCGAGGCCGCGTTGCGGCTCGATCTCGGCCCGGGCCGCCTGCCGGGGATGCTCGCGCTCGGCGCGGAAGATCCGCATCAGTTCCGCGCCAATCAGGGCACCGACCTTCTGACGTTCTTCGGGGGCGTCTTCGAACGCGCGATGCGGCGCTGGCTGGCCTGAGCCGGGGCGATGAGCATCGCCCTCACCCCCGCGCTCCGCGACGCGCTCTCCACCTGGCTCGACCACCTCTCGGCCCTTGACGGCGCTGCGGAGAACACGGTGAAGGCCTACCGGACGGACGTGACGGGGTTCCTCGCCTTCCTCGCCCGGCATCACGGCGAGGGGATCGCGCCGAAGCGGCTTGCCACGATCACGCAAAGCGACATGCGCGCCTGGATGGCGCATGAGCGGCAAGGCGGCACCTCAGCCCGCTCGCTCGCCCGCAAGCTTTCGGCGGTCAAGGGCTTCACCCGCTGGCTGTCGGAGCGCGACGGGTTCGATCCGACCGCGATCCTTGCCGCGCGCAGCCCCAAATTCCAGCGCAAGCTGCCGCGCCCCCTGAGCGAGGACGGCGCGCGAGATGTCATCGACCTCATGGGCAGCACCCCGCGAGAGGACTGGATCGCCGCGCGCGATGCCGCCGTGGTGACGCTGCTTTACGGCTGCGGGCTGCGGATCTCCGAAGCGCTTGACCTCACCGGCGCCGACAGCCCGCTGCCGCAATCCCTGCGCATCCGCGGCAAGGGCGACAAGGAGCGGATCGTGCCGGTCCTGCCCGCCGCCCGTGCCGCCGTCGCCGCCTATGTCCGGCTCTGCCCGCTTCCGGTCGAGGACGAACCCGCCGAGGCGCTCTTTCGCGGCGCGCGCGGCGGCCCGCTGAACCCGCGCCTCATCGCCAAGGCGATGGAGCAGGCGCGGCTCGGTCTCGGCCTGCCCGCCTCGGCCACGCCGCATGCCCTCAGGCACAGTTTCGCGACCCACCTTCTGACCGCCGGGGGCGATCTCCGCGCCATTCAGGAACTTCTCGGCCATGCCTCGCTCTCGACGACGCAGGCCTATACAGCGGTTGACACCGCACGCCTCATGGAGGTCTACGACAGGGCGCATCCGCGTGCCTGAGGGAACAAGGAACGACTGAGCCGATGACCCCGCAGATAAAAGCGCTGTCCGTCCACCTGTTCACCGCGACCGGGGCCGTCTTGTCGATGCTGGCCATGCTCGCCGCGGTCAAGGCGGAATGGAGCCTGATGTTCCTCTGGCTCGTCGTCGCCCTTATCGTCGACGGGATCGACGGCCCGCTCGCCCGCCACTACCACGTCAAGACGAATTGGCCGACCTATGACGGGGTGCTTCTGGATCTCATCATCGACTACCTCACCTATGTCTTCATCCCGGCCTTCGCGCTTTTCCAATCCGGGCTCCTGCCCGGCTGGACCGGCTGGTGCGCGATCATCGTCATCACCTATGCGAGCGTGATCTACTTTGCCGACACGCGGATGAAGACGACCGACAATTCCTTTGCGGGTTTCCCGGCCTGTTGGAACATGGTGGTCATCGTTCTCTTCGCGCTGGAGCCCAATTTCTACCTGATGCTGGCGATCATCGTGGCGCTGGCGCTGACGATGTTCACCAACCTGAAATTCGTCCATCCCGTGCGGACCGAACGCTGGCGCTGGATCACGCTTCCGGTAGCGCTCGCCTGGACGGCCTTCGCCGGCCGCGCGGCCTGGGTCGATTTCGCGGCCGGCGACCTTGCCCATTGGGGGCTCGGGCTGACCTCGGTCTACCTGCTTCTCGCCGGAATCGCCCAGCAGATCTTTCCCGAACGCGCGTAAGCGTCAGATCCGCGTCAGGATCACACCCGCCGCGATCAGCCCGACCGAGACCGCCTTCGCCCGTGTCATGCGCTCACGGAAAAGTAGCCAGCCGATGAGAACCGCGAAGAGGATCGACGTCTCGCGCAGGGCCGCGACAAGCGCGATCGGGGCGAGGGTCATCGCCCAGACCGCGACCGCGTAAGAGCCGTAGGACGCCGCCGCCGCAAGGCTGCCCATCGCCCAGACCCTGCGCCCCGAGGGCAGCGAGGACCGGCCGCGCAGCGCCAGCATCGCGGCGGCAAAGATCACCCCGTCGATCACGAAAAGCCAGCCGACGAAGACCGTCGCGTTCTCCGCCACCCGCGCGCCAAGCCCGTCCACCAGCGTGTAACCCGCCGTCGCGCAGGCCGAACCGAAGGCGAAGGGCAGCATCCGGCGCGACTCGCCGCTGGTCCAGACGCCACGCGCGAGCAGGAGGATGCCGAACCCGAGGACGAGGATGCCCGCCGCCTCGGCAACCACCACGACCTCGCCGAGCCAGATGGCACCGACGAGAAGCGTGATCATCGGCGCGGTGCCGCGGGCAAGCGGATAGACGCGGCTGAGGTCGCCATGCTCGTAGGCAAAGGTCAGGAAGATCTTGTAGGCCGAATGGATCGCGCCGGACGCCAGAAGCCAAGGCCAGACTGCCGCTGCCGGGACCGGCTGGGTCGCCGCGACGGCGACACCGATCAGGCCCTGGACGCCCGACAGGACCATCATCGTTCCGACCCTGCTCGCGCCAACCCGCACAAGCGCGTTCCAGGTCGCGTGAAGGAGGGCGGCCGCGAGGACGGAGAGAAAGACGGTGAGCGACATCGCGGACCTCCGGCCCTGACGCCTATCCGCGCCTTCGAACTTCCGCAAGCGGGACCGTCGGCCTTCAGCCGCCTTGCGCGTTGGCGGGCGCTCAAACCCTTGAAAAACAATCACCCCGCGACAGTCATCTGCGGGAACGAAGGGGTGCGCATATTCGCTCGCGCCGCGCCGCCCGCACCCAGCTTAGAATCGTTCCAAACCTTGACTCCACCCGGTCCCGGGCGCATATCTGACCAGCAACGGAGGCGACCCCATGTTCATCCAGACCGAATCCACGCCGAACCCCGCAACGCTCAAGTTTCTGCCGGGCCTCGCGGTGCTGGACAGCGGCACAGCCGACTTCCCGGCCCCCGATACGGCGGCGAAATCCCCGCTCGCCCGCCGCATCTTCGCGGTCGACGGCGTCACCGGGGTCTTTCTCGGCAACGATTTCGTCACCGTGACCAAGGCCGAGGCCACGCTCTGGGAGCATATCAAGCCCGCGATCCTCGGCGCGATCATGGAACATTTCCAGTCCGGCCAGCCGGTGATCGAGGGCGAGCGCGCGGAAAGCGCCCACGCCGCGCATGATGGGCCGGACAGCGATATCGTCAAGCAGATCAAGGAACTCCTCGACACCCGCGTGCGCCCCGCCGTGGCGCAGGACGGCGGCGACATCACCTTCCACGGCTTCGACCGGGGCATCGTCTACCTGCACATGCAGGGCGCCTGCGCCGGTTGCCCGTCCTCGACCCTGACGCTGAAGATGGGGATCGAGAACCTGCTGCGGCACTACATCCCCGAAGTGGTCGAGGTGCGGCCGGTCGCGGCCTGAGGAATGGCCGACCCGCTGATCCTGGCCTTCGACACATCGGCCGCGCATTGCGCGGCCGCTTTGCTGTCGGGCGACATCGTGCTTGCCGCCCGGTCCGAGGAGATGGGGCGCGGCCAGGCCGAACGGCTGATGCCACTTCTGGAAGAACTCCTCTTCGAAACGGGCAAGAGCTGGACCGATCTCGACGCGCTCGGGGTCGGCACCGGGCCGGGCAACTTCACCGGCATCCGCATCTCGGTCGCAGCCGCACGGGGCCTTGCGCTCGCTCTGGATATCCCCGCCGTCGGGGTCAACGGCTTCGACGCCCGCGCCTGCGGAGAGGCGACATCCCCGGTCTTGATCGCCATCGAGGCGCCGCGCGCGATGGTCTACCTGCAACGGCGGGATGGGAACGCGGCAGAGCCCGAACTTCGCCCGGCCGCCGACATCGGCGCGCTCGATGCGCCGGTCCTGTGGCTCTCCGACCTGCCAGGGGCAGAGATGGCGGCGCGCATCGCCCACGTGGCGCGCGACCGAAGGGGCGAGAAACAGCCCCGCCCCGCCCCCCTCTACCTGCGACCCGCCGATGCCGCGCCAATGCGCGACGCGCCGCCGGTGATCCTGCCGTGACCGGCCAGACCGATCCGGTCGAACTGGCTGCGATCCATGCCGAGAGTTTTACCGTGCCGCGCCCCTGGGGCGCCGATGAAATCGCCGGGACCCTGACCCAGCCGGGCAGCTTCCTCTTGACCGCCGCCGACGGTTTCCTGATCGGAAGGGTCATCGCGGGCGAGGCCGAACTCCTGACCCTCGCCGTCCGCCCCGCCGGGCGCAGGCGGGGCACGGGCGCCCTGCTCGTGGGCGCGTTCCTCGACGCGTCCCGCGTGCAAAAGGCGGAGCGCGCCTTTCTCGAAGTGGCCGCCGACAACGCCGCAGCCCGTGCGCTCTACCGTCGCGCGGGCTTTTCCGAGGCGGGGCGCAGGCGGGCTTACTATCGCACCCCGGACGGTGTCGCGGTCGATGCGATCGTGATGTCTCTCGATCTCGGCTGATTCCCGGCAATCTCGTTGACCAAAAGGTCAAACTGCCGCCCCGTCACCGTCAAATAGCTATTGACCGACTTCGACGCTTACGCGCTAATCGTGGGAATCCGCGCGTGACCGGCCTCCGCACTGGACCACCGCGGACGCGGATCAACAGATTACCAACCGGGAGTTTTCCATGACCCTTATGCAGAAATTCCTCGGCGCGGCCGCTGGCCTGGCGCTGACCTCGGGTGCGGCGCTGGCCGATCCGGCGATCATCTACGACCTCGGCGGCAAGTTCGACAAGTCGTTCAATGAGGCCGCTTATGGTGGGGCCGAGCGCTGGAAGGCGGAGACCGGCGGCACCTACAAAGAGCTGGAAATGCAGTCCGAGGCCCAGCGCGAACAGGCGCTGCGCCGCCTGGCCGAGGCCGGCGCCAACCCGGTCGTGATGACCGGCTTTGCCTTCGGAGACGTCCTCAACACCGTCGCGCCCGACTTCCCCGACACCAAGTTCGCGATCATCGACATGGTCGTCGATCAGCCGAACGTGAAATCGGTGGTCTTCAATGAGCATGAGGGCTCCTACCTCGTCGGCATGATGGCTGCGCTCGCCTCGAAAACCGGCACGGTCGGCTTCATCGGCGGCATGGACATCCCGCTGATCCGCAAGTTCGGCTGCGGTTATGCCGAAGGCGTGAAGGCGGTGAACCCGAATGCGACCGTGGTGATGAACATGACCGGCACGACGCCCTCGGCCTGGAACGACCCGGTGAAGGGCGCGGAACTCGCCAAGGCGCAGAAGAGCCAGGGCGCCGACGTGATCTATGCCGCCGCCGGCGGTACCGGGATCGGCGTTCTCCAGGCCGCCGCCGACGAGGGGATCCTTTCGATCGGCGTCGACAGCAACCAGAACTATCTGCATCCCGGCCAGGTCCTGACCTCGATGCTGAAGCGGGTGGACAACGCTGTCTACGAAGCCTTCAAGGAAGGCACCGACCTGCAGCCCGGCATCAACGTCATGGGCCTTGCCAACGACGGCGTCGGCTATGCGATGGACGACAACAACGCCTCTCTGGTGACGCCGGAGATGCAGGCGGCGGTCGATGCCGCGGCCGAGAAGATCAAGTCGGGCGAGATCGTGGTCCACGATTACATGGCCGACAATACCTGCCCGTCCGCGTCGTTCTGATGACGCCGGGCGAAGACAAGGGGCGGCCGGAAACGGCCGCCCCCTTTGCCATCGAGTTGCGCGGGATATCGAAAGCCTTCGGGTCGGTGCAGGCCAACAAGGACATTTCGATCCAGGTGGCGAAGGGCACGATCCACGGCATCATCGGCGAAAACGGTGCCGGGAAATCCACGCTGATGTCGATCCTCTACGGTTTCTACAAAGCCGACTCGGGCGAGATCTTCATCAACGGCCGGAAGACCGAAATCCCCGACAGCCAGGCCGCGATCCGCGCCGGCATCGGCATGGTCTTCCAGCATTTCAAGCTGGTGCAGAATTTCACGGTGCTGGAGAACGTCATTCTCGGCGCCGAAGACGGCGCGCTCCTGCGCCCCTCGCTCGCCAAGGCGCGGGCCGTGCTCGGCGAACTCGCGCGCGAATACGAACTTGACGTCGACCCCGAGGAGGTGATCGAGGAACTGAGCGTCGGCCACCAGCAGCGGGTGGAGATCCTGAAGGCGCTTTACCGCCATGCCGATATTCTCATCCTCGACGAACCGACCGGGGTGCTGACGCCCGACGAGGCGGACCATTTGTTCCGTATTCTCAAGGGATTGAAGGAACAGGGCAAGACCATCATCCTGATCACCCACAAGCTTCGCGAGATCATGGAGATCACCGACACGGTGAGCGTCATGCGACGGGGTGAGATGACGGCGACGGTGAAGACCGCCGGGACGAGCCCCGAACAACTGGCCGAACTGATGGTCGGCCGCAAGGTGCTGCTCGACGTGACGAAAGCCCCGGCCAAGCCGGGCAAGACCGTGCTGGAGGTCGAGAACCTGCGCGTCGTGGACGCCGACAAGGTGGAGCGGCTGAAAGGCATTTCCTTCACGATCCGCGCCGGAGAGATCCTCGGCATCGCCGGCGTCGCGGGAAACGGCCAGTCGGAGCTACTGGCCGTCCTCGGTGGCATCGCGTCCGGCACCGGCCATATCCGGCTGAACGGAGAGGAGCTTGACCTCACCGGCCAGCATTCCGACGGCCAGTCGCGCCGCGCCAAAGGCATCTCGCACGTGCCCGAAGACCGCCAACATCTCGGCATGATCATGGACTTCGCCGCCTGGGAGAACATCGCCTTCGGCTATCACAACGATCCCGCCTATCAGAAGAACGCCCTTCTGATGGACAACGAGGCGATCCTTGAGGACACGAAGGGCAAGATGGAGCGCTTCGACGTGCGCCCGCCGATTCCCACGCTGCCCGCCAAGAGCTTTTCGGGCGGCAACCAGCAGAAGATCATCCTCGCGCGCGAGATCGAGCGGAACCCCGACCTCCTCCTCGTCGGGCAGCCGACTCGGGGCGTCGATATCGGCGCCATCGAGTTCATTCACAAGCGCATCGTGGAACTCAGGGATGCCGGCAAGGCGATCCTCCTCGTCAGCGTCGAGCTTGACGAGATCTTGGGCCTCGCCGACCGCATCGCGGTGATGTTCGACGGCCGCATCATGGGCGAACGCCTGCCCGATCAGACCAACGAGCGCGAGCTTGGCCTTCTGATGGCCGGCGTCGCCGGGGAGGCCGCCTGATGACCCGCTTGCCGCGCTGGGCCGATCTCGTCCTTGTGCCCCTCATCAGCCTCCTTCTCGCCGGCATCATCTCGGCCCTCGTGATCCTCGCCATCGGGCAAAGCCCGTCCGAGGCGCTGAAGACGATGGTGATCGGGGCGGTCGGATCGCCCTATGCCTGGGGCTACACGCTTTACTACGCGACGAGCTTCATCTTCACCGGCCTTGCCGTGACCGTCGCCTTTCATGCCTCTCTCTTCAACATCGGCGGCGAGGGGCAGGCGCAGCTTGGCGGGCTCGGCGTGGCGCTCGTCTGCCTGTCCCTGCCCTGGCCGCACTGGACGCTGGCGCTGCCCGCGGCGATGGTGGGCGCGGCGGTCTTCGGCGCGGCGTGGGCGGCGATCCCGGCCTATCTCCAGGCCAGGCGCGGCAGCCATATCGTCATCACCACGATCATGTTCAACTATATCGGCGCGGCGCTGATCATCTACATGCTGGTGAACGTGCTGCGCCCGCCGGGGCAGATGGACCCGGCCACCGCCCGCTTCCCCGAAGGCACCAAGCTGCCGACCCTGCACGAGATCCCCGGCCTTGGCCTGATCTTCAACAAGCAGGTGCCGGCCAACGTGACGTTTTTCGTCGCTTTGATCGCCTGCTGGCTGATCTGGCTCCTCCTCTGGCGTACGCGGCTCGGCTATGAGATCCGCGCCTTCGGCAAGTCCGAAAAGGCCGCGATCTATGCCGGGATCCGGCCCGTGCGCATCACCATGATCGCGATGCTGATCTCGGGCGCTCTGGCCGGGCTCATGTCGATCAACAACGTGATGGGCGAAAGCGAGCGGCTCCTGCAGAACTCCGCCGAGGGGGCGGGCTTTATCGGCATCGCCGTGGCGCTGATGGGGCGCAACCATCCGGTCGGCGTCTTCCTGGCCGCGATCCTCTTCGGCTTCCTCTTCCAGGGCGGGGCGGAGCTTGGCCTCTGGACCTCGATCCCGATCGAGCTTCGGACCGTGGTGCAGGGCCTCGTGATCCTTTTCACCGGGGCGCTCGACCATATGGTGCGGATGCTCCTTGGCTTCTTCTTCCGGCCCCGGCCGCTGGGGGTGGCGTGATGGACTATGCGACGCTCCTCCAGATCCTCGACTCGACGATGCGGCTCGCCACACCGCTTCTCCTCGCCTGCCTTGCCGGCCTCTTTTCCGAACGGTCGGGGATCTTCGACATCGGGCTCGAGGGCAAGATGCTGATGGCGGCAATGTGCACCGGAGCGGTCGCGGCGATGACCGGGCAGGTCTGGCTCGGCGTGCTGGCCGGGATATTCGGGTCGATGCTCTTCGCCGGGGTCCACGGGTTCGCCTCGATCACCTTCCGGGGAAACCAGCTGATCTCCGGCGTCGCGCTCAATTTCGTGGCCTCGGGCATCACCGTTCTGATCGCGCAATCGCTCTTTCGGCAGGGCGGGCGCACCCCTCCCCTATCCGGCGACGCCCGCTTCAACCCGATCG
Organism: Defluviimonas sp. SAOS-178_SWC; assembly: GCF_039830135.1. NCBI lineage: Bacteria > Pseudomonadati > Pseudomonadota > Alphaproteobacteria > Rhodobacterales > Paracoccaceae > Albidovulum > Defluviimonas sp. SAOS-178_SWC. The sequence continues at coordinate 3,644,907 of NZ_CP156081.1, forward strand.
CGCTGCCATTCGCGGACAGCCTGTCGAACGTCCCGCTGATCGGCCCCTTCTATTCCGAGGTCCTGTCCGGTCATACCGCGCTCGTCTATATCGGCCTTCTCTGCGTGCCCCTGACCTGGTGGGTTCTCTACCGCTCGCGCTTCGGCCTCCGGCTCAGGGCGGTGGGCGAGAACCCGGCCTCCGTCGATACCGCCGGGATTTCAGTCGTGCGCCTGCGCTATACCGCCGTCATGATCACTGGTATCCTGTGCGGCCTGGCGGGCGCCTACATGGCCGCCGGATTGCAGGCCGGGTTCGGCAAGGAGATGACGGCGGGACGCGGCTACATCGCTCTGGCTGCGCTGATCTTCGCGAAATGGCGGCCGTGGTATGCGCTGATGGCGACGCTGCTCTTCGGCTTCTTCCAGGCACTGGCGCTGCGCCCCGACGTGATCGCGAAGACGCTGCATTTCTCGATCCCGGTCCCGGCGCTCGACGCGCTTCCCTACATCCTCACGGTGATCGTGCTGGCCGGCTTCGTCGGCCGCGCGATCCCGCCCCGCGCCGGAGGCGAACCCTATGTCAAGGAGCGCTGAGCTTGCCCGGATCGTCCGCGACCGCGCCGGGGCGGAGCCGGTCAGCCACGGCCTGATCCTCGGCTCCGGCCTCGGCCACATCGCGGGCGAGGTCGCGGGCGCGGCCATCGACTATGCCGACCTGCCGGACTTTCCCCATGCGGGCGTTTCGGGGCACAACCCGAAGCTCGCCGTCGGCATGCTGGAAGGCCGCCGGGTCGCGGTTTTCGGCGGCCGCGCGCATTACTACGAAAGCGGACGGGCGGACGCGATGCGGTTGCCGCTGGAGGTCTTGAAGGCATTGGGCGCGGAGCGGTTGATCGTCACCAATGCCGCCGGCTCCCTCGTGCCCGCGACCCCGCCGGGATCGCTGATGATGCTTTCCGACCACATCAACTTTTCCGGGCTGAACCCCCTGATCGGAGAACCGACCGACGCCCGCTTCGTCCCGATGACGGACGCCCACGATCCGGCGATGCGGGCGGCCCTGCGCGCCGCGGCAACGGCCGAGGGTGTGGAGATGGCGGAAGGCGTCTACGCCTGGTATTCCGGCCCCTCCTTCGAGACGCCGGCCGAAATCCGGGCGATCAGGACACTGGGCGGCGATGCGGTCGGCATGTCCACGGTGCCTGAAGTGATCCTCGCCCGATTCCTCGGACTGAGGGTCGCCGCGATCTCCGTGATCACCAACATGGCGGCCGGAATGAGCGACGAGAAGATCAGCCACGACCACACCAAGGCGATGGCGCCCGTCGGCGCGGCCAAGCTCGAACGCGTGCTCCGACGATACCTGCGCGATCTGGACTGATCTGACCGGCCATTCTGGCCCGAACGCAGCCGCGCCGATCATTTGACACTCCCCCGGCATGAGGGCATGACTGTCGAACGGCCCTTCTTTTCAGCGGACATCCCGGCCCCGATGCAGATCTATCTGCCCATCGCAGAGGTTTCAGTCAACGCCTTCCTCCTTTTCGGACTTGGCGGCTTGGTTGGAATGCTGTCGGGGCTTTTCGGCGTCGGTGGCGGTTTCCTGATCACGCCCCTGCTCTTCTTCATCGGCATCCCGCCGACGGTCGCGGTGGCGACCGGGGCGAATCAGGTCGTGGCCTCGTCCGTCTCGGGCGTTCTCGCCCATATCAAGCGGCGGACGGTGGATTTCCGCATGGGCGTCGTGCTTCTGGCCGGCGGTCTTCTGGGGTCCGCGCTCGGGATCTGGGTGTTCAACCTGCTGTCCCGGCTTGGCCAGATCGACCTCGTCGTCCAGCTGTCCTACGTGGTCTTTCTCGGCCTCATCGGGCTTCTGATGCTGCAGGAAAGCCTGCGCGCCCTCCGGCGGGCGCGGAAGGGACCGGCGGCGCCGATCAAGCGGCACCAGCACATCTGGGTCCACAAGCTGCCGCTGAAGATGAAGTTCCGCACCTCCGGCCTTTACATCAGCGTGGCGCCGCCGCTTCTCGTCGGCGTGCTGGTCGGCGTTCTGGCCGCGATCATGGGCGTCGGCGGCGGGTTCATCATGGTCCCGGCGATGATCTATCTGCTCGGGATGCCGACCAAGGTCGTGATCGGCACCTCGCTTTTCCAGATCATCTTCGTCACAGGCTTCACCACCTTCATGCATGCCTGGACGAACCAGTCGGTCGACCTCATGCTGGCGATGATGCTGATCATCGGGGGCGTGGTCGGCGCCCAGATCGGCACGAGGATCGGCGCCAAGCTGCGGGCCGAGCAGCTGCGCATTCTCCTCGCGCTTCTTGTGCTTCTCGTCTGCCTCAAGCTCGGCATCGACCTTCTGATCGAACCGGGAGAGCTTTACTCGATCTCGGCGGTGGGGGGCGCATGATCCGGCTTCTCGCTTTCCTCCTGCTCCTGCCCGCATTCGCCCATGCAAGCGAGGAAGTGGTGGCGGGGCTCAGCCATTCTGAGATCTCGATCACCGCGAATTTCGACGGCTCCGACATCCTGATCTACGGCGCGGTGAAACGCGAAGAACCGATTCCCGGCGGCCCGCCCCTGGAGGTGATTGTCACGGTCGAGGGGCCATCGACCCCGATCATGGTGCGGCGCAAGTCGCGGACCTTCGGCATCTGGGTCAACACCGCCGGCGTCGAGGTCGACCGCGCGCCAAGTTTCTACGCCGTGGCGACCACGGGGCCGCTGAACGAGATCCTGTCCCAGACCGAGGATCTGCGCCAGAAGATCTCGGTCCCGCAGATGATCCGATCCGTAGGTGCCCCGCAGGAGATCGCCGACAGCCCGGCCTTCACCGAGGCGCTGATCCGCATCCGCGAGGGCAACGGGCTCTACTCCCTGAAGGAAGGCTCGGTCGCGCTGGAGGAGGCGACGCTCTTCCGCACCGATATCGACCTGCCGGCCAATCTGGTCGAAGGCAATTATCTGACGCGGATCTTCCTTTTGCGCGACAAGCTGGTCATCGCGAAACACGAGGCGTTCATCGACGTGCGCAAGGTCGGGCTGGAACGCTGGCTCTACGATCTGGCGAACGGCCAGCCGATGATCTACGGCATCCTCGCGCTTGTCCTCGCGGCCCTTGCGGGCTGGCTGGCGTCGACGGCGTTCCGGCTCCTGCGCAACGGCTGAGGCGGGGAAAACGCCCCGGACGACCGCCTCTGGCCGGGAAGTCAGCCGCGCCCCGCGAGGGGCATGTTGGTCGCCATGATCGTCATCGACAGCACATTCGCCGAAAGCGGCAGGTTCGCCATGTTGAGGACCGCCGTGGCCACATCCCCCACATCCATCATCGGTTCCGCGCGGATCGAGCCGTCGGCCTGCGGCACGCCCTGCCCGATCTTCTCGGCCAGCTCGGTCCGTGCATTGCCGATGTCAATCTGGCCGCAGGCGATGGAGAACGGGCGGCCGTCGAGCGCCAGCGTCTTCGTAAGGCCGGTGACGGCGTGTTTCGTCGCGGTATAGGCGACCGATCCGGGCCGGGGCGCCTGGGCCGAGACCGAGCCGTTGTTGATGATCCGCCCGCCAATGGGATCCTGCGCCCGCATCTGCCGAAAGGCGGCGCGGGCGCACAGGAACATGCCGGTGAGGTTGACCGCGACCGTATCGGTCCAGTCGGCGAGCGGGATCTCGTCGATGAGCCCTGCCGGCCGCGAGATGCCGGCATTGTTGAAAAGCGCGTCGATCCGCCCGAACCGCGCGGCCGTCTCGGCGAAGGCGGCATCGACCGCTTTTGCATCGGTGACGTCGCAGGCAAGCGCCAGCGCGTTCGCCTGCCCGAGGGCGAGCTTTTCCAGCATCCGGCCCCGGCGCGCGATGAGCGCGACGTTCCAGCCCTCGGCGAGGAACCGTTCGGCTACCGCGCGGCCGATTCCGGCGCTCGCGCCGGTGACGACGATCGTCCGCGCCATCTCAGAACGCCTTGAAGGTCATCGTCGTCAGCGTCCGGCTGATGCCCGGAATGTCGAAGAGCTTCCCGGACAGCCAGTGGCCGACATCCTCGTCCTCGGGGATGTAGATCTTCGCGATGAGATCGTAGTCGCCGGAGGTCGAGTAAAGCTCGGACACGACCTCGCGGTCGTAGATCTCGTTGGCGACATCGTAGGTCTTGCCGGGCTGGCAGCGGAACTGGACAAAAACGCAGCGCATCGGGTGTCTCCCTGTCTTTCGCGGCCGAGACTAGAGGGTTTTCCGGGCGACCGGAACCCGCCGCGCGAGGCCCCGGCGGCGGATGCCTCCGGCGGGGATATTTGCGGCAAGATGAAGGATCAGTCCTCGTCCGTCGGGGCGAGAGAGAGGGGGGCCGCGGGTTTCGGCAGGTCGTCGGTTGTGAGGGGAACCGTCGGCCGGGCGAGCCGGTTGCGGACCACCCAGTGCAGCCGCGTCTCGGCCCGGGTGATGGCGACATAGGCGAGGCGCTTCCAGAGCGGCAGCCCGGCCTCCATCCGGCCTGTGCGGGCGGCGACGAAGAGGTCGGGGGCGAAGACCTGCACTTCGTCCCACTGCGAGCCTTGCGCTTTGTGGATGGTGACGGCGGCGCCGTGGAGGAAGGCCGCGCCCATGCGGGCGGCGAAGGGGATGAACGGCTCCTCCTCGTCCGGCAGTTCGATCTTGACGATCGAGGCGGCGGAGACCTGCGGGTCCTCGGCACCGATGACGTGGAGCCGCGAGAAGCCGGGTTTCTTGCCGGGGCCGAGATAGATCACCTGGGCGCCCTTGATCAGCCCCCGCGCCTCGAGGTCGATGCGCTTCTTGCGGTGCTTGAGGGGCAGCTCGATCCCGTCGCAGATCAGGGGTTCGCCCGGCAGGAGTTCGTCCGCCGGCGCGCCATAGGCGGCGCGGAACGCCTGGATGAGGCGGATCCGGGTCTGGTTGCGCCAGACGAGGACCGGCGAGCGGGCCATCAGCCCGGACTCGACGCGCTCGGCCCAATGGATGCGGTCGTCGCGCCGCGCCGCCTCGACGACCATCGCCTCGAAGGTCTCGAAGGTCAGGTCGGGATCCGCGAGCGCATGGGCGAGGTCGAGGATCGGGCTGTCGCTTTCCTGCCGGTGGATGCGGTGGAGGTGGAGCTTGCGGCCCTCGGAAAGCTTGTCGAAGACCATCTCGCCGGACTGGCCGACGGGGGCAAGCTGCGCCGGATCGCCAAAGAGGATCAGCGTCGGGAAAATCTCCCGCAGGTCGTCGAACTGGCGCTGGTCGAGCATCGAGGCCTCGTCGACGAAGCCGATGTCGAGGGGATCCTCCCGCCGTTTCCAGCCGAGGATGAAGTCCGAGCCCCGGAGCCCCGCGGTGGCGAGCGCGCCGGGGATGGACTTCACCTGATCGTAGAACGCCTTGGCGCGGTCGAGCGCGGCGTCGGTCAGACCCTCGATCTCCGGCCGATCGCCATTTCCGGCGAGCCATTCGGCGATCTTCTCGTATTCGGGATCGTAGACCGGGGTGTAGAGGATGCGGTGGATCGTCGTCGCCGGGACGCCGCGGTTGCGCAGGACGCTCGCCGCCTTGTTGGTCGGGGCCAGGATGGCGAGGGTGCGGCGGTCCTTCCGCCGCTTGCCTTCGTAATCGCCGGAGATCGTATCCACCCCCGCCTCTCCCAATGCCTTGGTAAGCGACGCGAGCAGCATGGTCTTGCCTGACCCCGCCTTGCCGATCACGGCGAGCAGTTGCGACCGTCCGGACGCATCCGGCGTCAGCGCCCCCTCGACAATGTCGATCCCGGCATCGCCGAGAAGCGCGGCGACGCGGTCCCAGGCTTCGGCCTGATCGTCGGAAAAAGTGAGCGCGGGCACGGACATCGGCGCGACCCTATAGGCAGGTCAACGTCGATGCCAGCGGGTTCAGCCAGCGGCGGGAAGGTCCTTGCGGTCGCCGAAGGCGCGGTCGAACCAGAGTTGCGCGACCTCCGGCGAGATCCCGGCCTTGCGGGCCATCTTGCGGCGCACCTCTTCGGAGAATTCCCATAAGCCGAGGCTGATCGCATCGGCGCCCTGCCCTTCCGTGCCGAGAACCGTCGGTTGCCAGCCGAGAAGCCGGTAGATGCGGATCATCCGGGCATCGAAGACGCCGACCGCGCGGGCCAGGCCGAGGCCGACGCCCAGTTGCGCGCCACCGAGCATGAGCGCGGCCGACGTCGTGGCCGGCATGTTCTCGGCGAGGCAGAAGCGCGTGCATTCCCAGACCTTCGGATGGGCAAAGCGCCGCCCGCCCGCGAGCGAGGAGAAGTGTTCGTTGACCATCGTCCGGCCGAGGGTCGGCAGGAAGCGCATGGAACCGCCATGCCGGCCATCTGGCGTCTGCCAGATCACGTAGGTGGGATTGAGCCCGTCATAATCGTCCCGCTCCCACCCCCGGTTGTCGACATCGACGGCCCAGCCGAGGCGTTTGCGGAACTGCGTCGCGCGGTCGCTGAACATCGTGTCGCGGAGACGCGGATAAAGGCCGAGTTCTTCGCCAGTCAGGAATCGTAGCATTCTGCCCTCCATCAAGATGGAAAGGGCGTAGCGAAACTTAGTTAATTCGAGCCTAGCCGGACGGAATGTTCGTTGAATGTTCCAAAGCGTCGGATCGGCGGCATAAGTCCGGGGTGTGCGGTTTCACCCAGGTGCGGGGATCGCCGGACGGGTCCTTTCCCCGGAGCGTCAGAGCAGGACGAAGCCTTCGGCCACGGCGCGGGCCACGGCATGGGTCGTGTTGGTGGCCCCGAGCTTGAAACGCGCGCTTTCGACATAGGTCCGGAAGGTATGTTCGGAAATCGCGAGGGTGTCGGCGGCCTGCGCGCGGTTCAGCCCCATCGCGAGCATGGTGAGCACGTCGATCTCGCGCGGGGACAGGCTGTGCATCGCGTGGAAGTCGGTGCCGCGTTCGATCTCGAGCGCTTTCTGATTGATGAAATGCGCGATCAGGATCAGGTCGGAGACATGTTCCGCAGTGAACTTCTGCCAGGAATCGTCACTGGCGCGGTTCGACACGGTGAACATCGCGAACTGGCCGTTCGGGCCGCGGATCGGCACCGAATAGCCCTGATTGCCGACACCTGCCTCCAGCGCCTCTCCGAGAAAGGCCCGCGTGTTGCGCCCGGACCAGTCGAGGTTTTTCCAGTCCACCGGGTGAAAGCGGCGGAAGCAGCCCTGCACGACCGGGTCAATGCGGGCGAAATCCTCATCGATATAGCGGTCGACCCAGGCCGGCCTATAGGTCAGGACGGCGTATTGCTGACCCGTCGAATTGACCGAGTGATAGACGAGGTGCTCGACGCCGAAATGGCAGCGAAGTCCGAGAATGACGGATTGGAGATCGTCAAGCGTTGTCGCTTGCTGCAACGCCTCGATGAAGCTTGTAAGCCTCGCCTGCATCCAGAGCCATTCCTCCGGCCGTAACCTCTGCGGCCTGAGCAATCTCTGCGGCGGCGACGAGCGAAGTGTCGTCCAGCTGTTCGGCCAGGGCCCTGAGCCCGTTACCCTTCGCGAAGGCCTTGAGATCGGTCAGTACGTCCAGGATCCATTCGTATTGCATTATCACTCTCGCAGAAAGCGGAATATAGGACACATAGTCAACCCCAGCATGTAAATGTTCGGTTTCTGACAGACCGTTTTCAACTCCCCGAATATGACGGGAGCGAATCACCCAACATATTGATTTTGTTAGATCTGCAAATGAAACCGCCCGTGCCTTCGATCGAAAAGCGCGGGCGGAGGGTTGAGTTCGGACGCTGCGGCTGGGGCGTCAGCCGGTCTTTCCGGCGGCGAGCGCGTCCTCGAATGTCCGAAGCCCGGTGCGCGGCGACTGAACCAACACCGCCATATTGCCCGGTTTGTGCTCGTTCCGGCGCATCTTCATATGCGCGGCCGGGATCTCGGCCCAGGGGAAGACCTCGGACATGCAGGGGTCGAGACGGCGCTCCAGCATCAGCTTGTTGGCCGCCGCCGCCTGCTTGAGGTTGGCGAAATGGCTGCCCTGCACGCGCTTCTGGTGCATCCAGAGATAGCGCACGTCGAAGGTGCAGTTGAAGCCGGTGGTGCCGGCGCAGATCACGACCATGCCGCCGCGCTTGACGACCAGCACCGAGACCGGAAAGGTCGCCTCGCCCGGATGCTCGAACACCATGTCGACATTGTTGCCCTTGCCGGTGATCTCCCAGATCGCGGCGCCGAACTTGCGCGCTTCCTTGAACCACGCGGCATATTCCGGCGTGCCGACCTTGGGCATCTGACCCCAGCAGTTGAAGTCCTTGCGGTTGATGACGCCCTTTGCCCCGAGCCCCATGACGAAATCGCGCTTGTCCTCTTCCGAGATGATGCCGATCGCGTTGGCGCCCGCCGCGTTGATCAACTGGATCGCGTAGGATCCGAGCCCCCCCGACGCACCCCAGACCAGCACGTTGTCGCCGGGCTTGAGGATATGCGGACGGTGTCCGAACAGCATTCGGTAGGCGGTCGCCAGCGTCAGCGTGTAGCAGGCCGCCTCTTCCCAGGTCAGGTGCTTGGGCCGCGGCATCAGCTGCTGCGCCTGCACGCGGGTGAACTGCGCGAACGAGCCGTCATGCGTCTCGTAGCCCCAGATCCGCTGCGAGGGCGAGAACATCGGGTCGCCGCCGTTGCACTCCTCGTCGTCGCCGTCGTCCTGGTTGCAGTGGATCACGACCTCGTCGCCGACCTTCCAGCGCTTCACCTTGTCGCCGACCTTCCAGACGATGCCCGAGGCATCGGACCCGGCGATGTGGTAGGGCTGCTTGTGGCCGTCGAACGGGCTGATCGGCACGCCGAGGCCCGCCCAGACGCCGTTGTAGTTGACGCCCGCGGCCATCACGAGGACCAGCACCTCGTGGCTGTCGACCTCCCAGGTATCGACCACCTCGACCTGGAAGGACTTGTCGGGTTCGCCATGCCGTTCGCGGCGGATCGCCCAGGCGTACATCTTCTTCGGAACGTAACCGAGGGGCGGCATCTCGCCGATCTCGTAAAGCTCTTTCTCCGGCGCGTCGTATTGCGCGATCCCGGTATTCACATCCAAAGCCATGGGCGTCTCCTGAAGTCCGTGCCGCAACGCAGAATCAATGCGGATCTAGGGGATGGAATATGATCGGCGCGGTAATATTGCAATAGCTTGAAGGTCTATTTTGTAATTTTATGTCGCTCCCGTGACTGATATGATCATTCCACCGGCGCTTTCACCGCCGGAGATGCCGCAGCCGCAGAAAAATGCTGTGCGACGGAGGCCGCGTAAAAGCCGATGAGCGCCCGGTCCTTCGGCGGCACGACGATCCGGTCACGCTCGCGGCGGACGATCTTGCGCAGGCCGAGAATACCGAGCGCATGCGCCATCGCCTTCGACACCGAGCCTTCGGATAGGTCGAGCAGCACATCATTTGCGCGCAGCCGTTCGGCCAGCGCCTCGGCCCGCGCCGTGAGTTCGGCAAGCGGGATGTCGGTATCCTCTCCGAGCGCGGCGCAGAAAAGCGGCACCGGCAGGACCGAGACGTTGCGGGCGATGCGCCGCATCATCTCGGCCGCGAGGTCCGCTGTGACATCTTCATGGGGCTCCGTCAGGAACCCGGACAGCGATAGCGGGGTGCCGAAACTGACGGAAGCCGTGCCGAACTTCTCGAACCGTCCGGTCAGGACACGCCGCAATTGTCGCCCGACGAACAGCAGGATCGAGCCGATCGAGGCCCGGAACCGCCGTTCGCCCTTGGCATGGGCGGCGGTCAGCACCCGGTCCTCGATGATCCGGTCGTAGGCGAGGGACACGGGCACGAACACCACGTCATTCCCCCCCGGCCGGTAGCCCGCGACGATATAGCCGAGAATGCCGAGCTTCGGTGCGCCCACCCGGCCGTCGAGGCTCAGCCCGCCTTCGGGGAAGATCGCCTGGGTGACGCCCTCCTCGATCGCCATCTGGACATAGCGCGAAAGCACCCGCCGGTAGAGCGTGCTGTTCGAGCGCCGCCGGATGAAATAGGCACCCGAGGCGCGGATGAGCCACGACAGCGGCCAGACCCGCGCCCATTCGCCGACCGCGTAGGACAGGGCCGAGCGGCTGGCGGCGAGATACGTCACCAGAACGTAGTCCATGTTCGACCGGTGGTTCATGACGAAGACCACCGTCGCGCCCTTGTCGATCCTCGCGATGGCGTCGGTGTCGACCTGGCCGATGCGGACGCGGTAGATCAGCCGGGCGAGCCATTTCGCGGCGCGGGCAGCAAAGCCGAAATAGACCGTCGCCGAGAAGGCCGGGACGATTTCCTTCGCGTAGCGGCGGGCGCGTTCGTGCAGGACGGTCTCCGGCACCCCGGTCTCCGCCGCCTCCGCCGCGATCGCCTCGGCGACCCTGGGGTCATGGACAAGGCGCACGATCATGTCTGGCCGCGCCATCAGCTTGAAGGGCTGGATCGGCCGGTCGAGCCGCGCGTTGAGTCGCGCCACCACCTTCTCCATCCGGTACCGGAAGAACCAGCGCACCGAGGGAAAGAGGAAATGCGACGCAAAGGTCACCCCGGCGAAGACGAGGATCAGGACGAAAAGCCAGAGGGGCAGCGTCACGGGCCGGAACATGCCGAGACCGTGGCAAATTTCCTGCGCGCCGTAAATTGCCGAGATCGCTCGCGGACCGCGGAACCTCACACATGCGTGAGGCGCGTTTCCCGCCCCGCATGCTACCCTTCGGCATTGACCGCCATCAGGGAGAACCAAAGATGTTGAAGACGACGATTGCGACACTTGCGCTATTGGCTGCGGGCAGCGCGTTCGCGCAGGATGCCGGCATGAGCTTTTTCGTGACAAGCCAGAACCCCGGCAATGGCGGTGATTTCGGCGGAATCGCAGGTGCCGATGCGCATTGCGCGGCCCTGGCTGAGGCGGCGGGCGTCACCGGCAAGACCTGGGCCGCCTATCTCTCCACCAGCACGGAAAACGCGCGCGACCGGATCGGGGCCGGCCCCTGGGTGAACGCCGCCGGCGTGACCGTGGCCGAAAGCGTCGACCAGCTCCACAGCGCCGACAACAACATCTCGAAGGACACCGCACTCAATGAAAAGGGCGAGGTGGTGAACGGCAGGGGCGACACCCCGAACCGCCACGACATCCTGACCGGCTCGATGCCCGATGGCACCGTCGCCGCGGGCATGACCTGCGAGGACTGGACCAGCAACGCCGCCGAAACCGCCGGGATGGTCGGGCACCATGACCGCATGGGGCTCGACGACTCGGACGCCGCGAAATCGTGGAACTCCTCGCATTCCTCGCGCGGCGGCTGCGGGCTCGAAGCCTTGCAGGGTACGGGCGGCGACGGTCTTCTCTACTGCTTCGCGACGAACTGACCGAATTTCGGGCCGCATCGCTGCGCTGCGGCCCGAAATTTTTGCACCGCAGCATCTGGACGCGCAACAATCTTCCGTCTAGGTTCTCGCCGGAGGAATTATATTGCCGCGAGGTGTTGCCCATGACGTCCCAGCAAGAGCGTGATCGCCCCTGGCTTTTCCGCACCTATGCCGGCCATTCGACGGCGGAGAAGTCGAACGCGCTCTACCGCGCGAACCTTGCCAAGGGTCAGACCGGCCTTTCGGTCGCCTTCGACCTGCCGACCCAGACCGGCTACGACAGCGACAATGAGCTGGCAAAGGGCGAGGTCGGCAAGGTCGGCGTGCCCGTCTGCCATCTCGGCGACATGCGGATGCTCTTCAAGGACATCCCGTTGGAGCAGATGAACACCTCGATGACGATCAACGCGACGGCGCCGTGGCTGTTGTCGCTTTACATCGCGGTGGCCGAGGAACAGGGCGCGGACATTTCCGCCCTTCAGGGCACCGTCCAGAACGACCTCGTGAAGGAATACCTGAGCCGCGGCACCTATATCTGCCCGCCGAAACCCTCGCTCGCCATGATCACCGATGTCGCGGCCTACACGCGCGAACACCTGCCGAAATGGAACCCGATGAACGTGTGTTCCTACCACCTGCAAGAGGCGGGCGCGACGCCGGAACAGGAGCTGGCCTTCGCGCTCGCCACCGGGATCGCGGTGCTCGACGACCTCAAGACCAAGGTGCCGACGGAAAGCTTCCCCGAGATGGTCGGCCGCATCTCCTTCTTCGTGAACGCCGGCATCCGCTTCGTGACCGAGATGTGCAAGATGCGCGCCTTCACCGAGCTTTGGGACGAGATCTGTCGCGACCGCTACGGCATCGCGGAAGAGAAATATCGCCGCTTCCGCTACGGCGTGCAGGTGAATTCGCTCGGCCTCACCGAACAGCAGCCGGAAAACAACGTCTACCGCATCCTGCTGGAGATGCTGGCGGTGACGCTGTCGAAAAACGCCCGCGCCCGCGCCGTGCAGCTGCCGGCCTGGAACGAGGCGCTTGGCCTGCCGCGTCCCTGGGATCAGCAATGGTCGCTGCGGATGCAGCAGATCCTCGCCTATGAGACCGACCTTCTCGAATACGGCGATCTTTTCGACGGCAACCCGGCGATCGCGGCCAAGGTCGAGGCGCTGAAGGACGGCGCGCGCGCCGAGCTCGACACGCTCGACGGCATGGGCGGGGCCATCGCCGCGATCGACTACATGAAGGCGCGGCTGGTGGAGAGCAATACCGAACGGCTGAACCGGATCGAGACGAACGAGACGGTGGTTGTCGGCGTCAACCGCTGGCGCGAGGCCGAACCATCGCCGCTGACGGCGGGCGACGGGGCGATCCTGACCGTCGACCCCTCGGTCGAGGCCGATCAGATCGCCCGGCTGGATGCATGGCGCGCTGCGCGCGATCAGGGTGAGGTGGACGCAGCGCTGGCCGAGCTGCGCTCGGCAGCGACTGCGGGAAGGAACGTCATGCCGGCCTCCATCGCCTGCGCGAAGGCGGGCGTCACGACCGGCGAATGGGCCGGCGTGATGCGCAAGGTCCACGGCGAATATCGCGGGCCGACGGGCGTGTCGAAATCCGTCTCGAACCGGACCGAGGGCCTTGACGAGATCCGCGCCGCCGTCGACGCGGTCTCCACCCGGCTCGGCCGCAAGCTCAACTTCCTCGTCGGCAAGCCCGGCCTCGACGGCCATTCCAACGGCGCCGAACAGATCGCCGCCCGCGCCCGCGACTGCGGCATGGACATTACCTATGACGGCATCCGCCTCACCCCGGCCGAGATCGTCGCCGCCGCGACCGAGACCGGGGCGCATGTGGTCGGGCTCTCGATCCTGTCGGGCAGTCACCTGCCGCTGATCGAGGAACTGATGGAGCGGATGCATGCGGCCGGCCTGTCGCACGTGCCGGTCGCCGTCGGCGGCATCATCCCCGACGAGGATGCGGCAAAGCTTCGCAACATGGGCGTCGCGCGGGTCTATACGCCCAAGGATTTCGAACTGAACCGGATCATGTTCGACATCGTGGCGCTGGCGGAGCCGAAGGCCGAGGCGGCGGAATAGGGGTGCCCCGGGCGGCCCGCCAGCGACTGGCGGGTTTGCGGCCCTTCGACGGCGATGGGTTTCAGGCCCCGGAGGCCGACGACGTTCGCGCGGACCCGAAGGGTTTTACAAAGAGAACCCATTCATTCGCCTCGACGCGCCAGTCGGCCTTCACGACGGCGCGCCGGGCAACCTCGCGATAGCCTTTCGAGGCGTAAAGACGAAGCGCATCGTGATGGGTGTCCTCGGCAATCAGGCTGATCGACGTCCGGCCCGCCCGCACCGCCACGTCTTCGGCATGGGCCAGAAGCGCGCTGCCGAGGCCCCGACCCCGGAACGCCTCATAGGTGGCAAGCACGTTCAGGTACCACGATCCGGGCGCCAGCGCCTCAAGCTCCAGAAGCGGGACGAAGATCGCCGGCGTGTCGGGGTCGATGGCACCGGGTTCGTCCTCCGCCGGATAGCCCAGAAGGCAGGCGGCAACCACGCCATCTACTTCGGCGATCCAGGCATTCCGGAATGAAAAATTCCCACTCTCCCGCGCCGCCCGTTCCTGACCATAGGCCCAGGGATCCCCGTCGGCGCCAACCGATTTCCGCCAGAAATGCAGCGGCAAATCATCCGCCGCCATATTGATGAAGCGCGCCAGATGCTCTGCATCTAATGCCTTGGCTTCCCGGATCAACATATGCGCTCATTCCCCGTTCGTGGCCGTGCCCCCGCACAGGCGCATACATCGACGATAATTCGAAACCTTGCCACCCCCTTCGAAGCGGGATGGCCTCTTGTCAGGTCACCGGTTGGGCCCTACCACGAAGCGGTGACCAGCGAACCTTGGATGGACTGACATGAGCGATATGGTTTTCCGACTTCCCGAGCCCGGCCCGGAGCCGATGCTGACCGACCTTGACGGATGGACCAAGGTCGAGGGCAGCCCAAGCATGAAGACATGGGTCCAGCACACCTCCATCGACGGCAGCGTGATCAGCGGCACATGGGAGGCAACGCCGGGGGCCTGGCATGCGGTCTACAAGTTCTACGAGTTCGTTCACCTGATCGAAGGCCAGATCACGATCACGCCGGACGGCGGCGCGCCCGTGACCTTGCGGCCGGGTGACGCCTTTGTCGTGGAGCCCGGATTCTCGGGAAAGTGGACGATCGAAAAGCCGGTCAGGAAGCATTTCTGCATCAAGCTGAGCTGACGCGCTGACCTGTCCGGCGCTCCTTGCGGCCGGGCAGGTCTGTAGCTACGGGAAAACTACGGAAATCCTACGGATATCTCACTGCATGAATACGCAGTTTTTCAAATGATTTGAATGCCATCACCCCAATTTCACGTCCATCCGACCACACCCCATTAACCTTCCGGTTACCCTGCCCTATCCTCCCCCTCGACCCACACGGCGAGGAGGCCCCATGTCCACACATATCGGTGCGAAGCCCGGCGAGATCGCCGAGACTGTCCTTCTGCCCGGCGATCCTTACCGGGCCAGGTGGGCGGCAGAGACGTTCCTGACGGATGCCGTCTGCATCAACCAGGTGCGGGGGATGCTCGGCTTCACCGGGAACTGGAAGGGCAACCGGGTGACGATCCAGGGGTCGGGGATGGGCATGCCCTCGCTGTCGATCTACGCCAACGAACTGATCCGCGACTATGGCGCGAAGACGCTGATCCGAATCGGGTCGGCCGGAGCGATGCAGGAGGCTGTGAAGATGCGCGACGTGGTGATCGCGATGACCTGCTCCTCCATCTCCTCGCCCTCGCGCGGGTTCTTCCGCGAGATGCAATTCGCACCGTGCGCCGATTACGGCCTTCTGGAAAAGGCCGTGATTGCGGCGCGGGCGAAGGGGACGCGCTTTCATGCCGGCGGCATCTATTCCACGGACGTCTTCTACAACGAGCGGCAGGACCTGATCGACATGCTCGCCGGACACGGAGTTCTGGCGGTGGAGATGGAGGCGGCCGAACTTTATACCGTCGCAGCCCGGCACGGCGCACGGGCGCTGGCGGTGCTGACGATCTCCGACCACCTTCTGACGCACGAGGCCCTGCCGGCCGAGGATCGCGAGCGGTCGTTCGCGGATATGGTGGAAATCGCGCTGGAGGCAGCCTTTGGCTGACCCCAACGGGGGCGCAGCGGTATCAGGACGGCTTCATCCCCCACCGTCCGGGCCAGAGGCCAACCAGTCGGCCACCCGCGCGGCGGGGCTCGACGGGCGCAGCCCGCGCGCCGACCAGAGGGTGAGCGCCAGCCCCGTCGCCACGCGCCGCGCGAAGGGCGCCACGAGCGCCCCGCTGTCGAGATGCGCCTGGACGAGCGCGGAATGGCCGATGAGAACCCCCGCGCCGTTCACCGCCTCCTCGACGGCCAGCGCGTAGAGCGAGAAGACCGGACCGGCGGGGGTAAAGTCCCGGCCGGGCATCGCCACATCGGCCCAACGCGTCCAGTCATCGGCCCAGGCGCTGTCGGTCAGACAGGGAAGGCCGGCAAGGTCTTCGGGCGCCGCCAGGCGGGTGGCAAGCACCGGGGCGCAGACCGGGAAGATGTCGTCGCCCGCCAGCGCCCTGCCCTCGCCCGCCGGCCGGTAGAAAAGGTTCAGGTCGAACGGCGCGCGCTTCAGGTCGGGCGGGGCCTCCATCGCGGTGATGGAGATCGTGATCTCGGGCGCCGCGGCGCGCAGACCCGGCAGCCGGGGCGAGAGCCAGAGCTGGGCGATGGCGGGCAAGGTCGCGATATGGACCGTGCGGGGCGCCGCCTCGGCCCTGAGCCCCTGCACGGCCAAGCCCAGCCGATCGAAGGCCTCGGTGAAGTCGGGCAGGACCCGCCGGCCAAGGGCGGTCAGCCGCACCCCCTTGGCGTCGCGGTCGAAAAGCGCCGCCCCCAACGCGTCTTCCAGAGCCTTGACATGGGAGGTGACGGCCCCCGGCGTGACGCCGAGTTCGGTGGCCGCGGCGGCGAACCCGCCAAGCCGCGCCGCAGCCTCGAAGGCACGGAGGGCGTTGAGCGGCAGGCCTTTCGGGCGTGGCGGGGCGACGGGCATGGGTGCCTCAGTTTTTCTAGCCCTAAATTTTCGCAAATCTGATTTGCGCGGGCAAGCGCAGTTTGCTCGACTGGCCGCAACAGAGGAGTCACACCATGCCGCATCTTGCCAGCCGTCCCTGGGTTCCCGCCGCCTGCGAAGCGCTTGTCCAGCGCCAGGCCGCTGAGACCGCCGACCCGTCCGACATCGTCGCCGCCCGCATCGAGACGCTGATCGGACGCAACGCAGAGATCCACGACCGCGACTGCTTCAACCTCAACCCGGCGACGAACGTGATGAACCCTCTGGCCGAGGCGGCCCTGTCGCGCGGGCTCGGCTCGCGGCCCTCGCTCGGCTATCCGGGCGACAAGTACGAGATGGGGCTGGAGGCCATCGAGGAAATCGAGGTCATCTGCGCCGAACTCGCCGCCGAGGTCTTCGGGGCCAGCTACGCCGAGACCCGGGTGTTTTCGGGCGCGATGGCCAACCTCTACGGCTTCATGGCGCTGACCCGGCCGGGCGACGCGATCATCGCCCCGCCGGCGTCGGTCGGCGGCCACGTCACGCATCACAAGGCGGGCTGCGCCGGGCTCTACGGGCTTGTCAGCCACCCGGCCCCGGTCGATGCCGACGGCTACACGGTCGATCTGGACGGATTGCGCGCGCTGGCGCTCAAGGTCCGGCCGAAACTGATCACCGTGGGCGGCAGCCTCAACCTCTTCCCCCACCCGGTGCGCGAGGTGCGGGCGATTGCGGACGAGGTCGGCGCGAAGGTTCTTTTCGACGCGGCGCATCAATGCGGGATCATCGCCGGGCGCCAATGGGCCAATCCGCTCACCGAAGGCGCGCACCTGATGACGATGTCTACCTACAAGAGCCTCGGAGGGCCCGCAGGCGGGCTGATCGTGACGAACGACGCCGAAATTGCCGAGCGGCTCGACCATATCGCCTTTCCCGGCATGACCGCCAACTTCGACGCCGGCCGCGTCGCCGCGCTGGCGCTGACGCTGCTCGACTGGCGGGATCACGGCCGCGACTACGCCGCCAAGATGGTCGCCGTCGCCAAGGCGCTGGCCGGCGCGCTCGCGGCCGAGGGGTTGCCGGTCTTCGCGCATACCCGCGGGCACACCGCCTCGCACCAGTTCGCCATCGAAGCGGCGGGGTTCGGTGGCGGGCAAGCGGCGTCGAAGACCCTGCGCAAGGCAGGGTTCCTCGCCTGCGGCATAGGCCTGCCCTTGCCGGAGGTCGCCGGCGACCTAAACGGGCTGCGCATCGGCACGCCCGAGATCGTGCGGCGGGGCATGACCGAGACCGACATGCCCGAGCTTGCCCGGTTGATCGCGGCGGGGCTGCGCGCCAACGACCCTGCGTCGCTTGCGGCCGAGGTCGCGGCCTACCGTCAGCAGTTCACCGGGCTTCACTACGTCTGCAAGGCTTGACCTCGCCACCCCGATCGCGTCCTTTCGCCCGAAAGAAAGGGCGCGCGATGAAGACACGGCGACTGGGAAACGACGGCCCCATGGTCTCGGCCATCGGGCTTGGCTGCATGAGTTTCGCGGGGTTCTTCGGCGCGACGACCGAAGCCGAAAGCCTCGCCTGCCTCGACGCCGCCTTCGACCGCGGGATCGACTTCCTCGACACGTCGAACATCTACGGGATGGGCGTGTCGGAGACAGTTATCGGCATCTGGCTCCGCAGCCGTAAGCGTAGCGTGACCATCGCCACCAAGGCCGGGATCGTCACCGGCCCGCCGCGTCGCTTCGACAATTCGGAGACCCATCTCAGGGCGGAGCTTGAGGCGTCGCTCAAGCGTCTCGGTCGTGATCATGTGGAGTTGTTCTACATCCATCGTCGCGCGCAGGAGATTCCCGTCGAGGAGGTCGTCGGGACGCTTTCGCGGCTGATCGAGGAGGGCAAGATCGGCGGCTACGGCCTCTCGGAGGTATCGCCCGCGACCGTAAGGCGCGCGGCGTCGGTGCTGCCGCCGCGCGCGGTGCAGAACGAATACTCGCTCTGGTCGCGGCAACCCGAATTGGGGCTGATCCGCGCCTGCGCCGAGACCGGCGCGGCCTTTGTCCCGTTCTCGCCTCTCGGGCGAGGCATGCTGAGTGACGCGCCCCCCGACCCGGCGCGGATGGCGGAACAGGATTTTCGTCGGAACGGTCCGCGCTTCCAGCCGGAGAACTACGCCGCCAACCGGCGCGCCATTGACGGGTTCCGCCGCTTCGCGCGGGAACGCGGCTGGACCACGGCAGCGGCGGCTTTGGCCTGGGCCCTTGACCGTGCTCCGCACCTTATCCCGATCCCCGGCACACGGAGCGCCGCGCATCTGGCAGAATGGGACGGCGCCGACACCATCGCCTTCACCGACGAGGACCGGACCGAGATCGACCGCCTGCTGCCGCCCGGCTTCGCACATGGCGACCGCTACGCGGACGCCCAGATCGTCGGCGTCGAGCGCTACTGCTGACCCTGCTCAGGCACCGTGGCTGCGGTCGTAGCCGCTCCGCGCCGGGCTCTGCCAGCCCGAGAGCGCCTCCGAGTCGGGGCGCAGCACCTCGACCAGAAGCGGGTGGCAGGCCGCGGTGTCGGACGAGTGTTCGGATGAGCAGTCACCACCAGGACAGGCGGAGAGCGCGCCGAGAAGGTCGATCTCGGCGAAGAATTCGAGGTAGTCGCCCGGCCGGACCGGCGAGGCCTTCATGAAATACTGGCCCGTGTCGCGGGTGAACCCGGTGCACATGAAGACGTTGAGGACGTCGTGCACATGGTGCTCGGCCTCGTCCGGCGTGAGGCCGGTCTCGGTCGCGAGCGTCCGCGTCAGGTTCGAATGGCAGCAATGGTGATACTGGCCGCCGCCGCTCAGAAGGCAGTGGGTATAGGGATCGCAGCGGGTGCCGATCACGTCGTGAACCGAGCCGCCGAACGCGTCGAAGCCGTACCAGTCGAGCGTGTCATGGGTGATCGTCGCCATCGGCCGGAGGTGCGGGAAGGATGACCACATCCGGTCGCCGGTGGACAGGTGCGTGCCGTGCAGCGCCCGCGTCTTGCCGGAATAGAAGCGCTCGGACAGATCGGCCGCATTCCAGAGGTTGAGGTCACCGACCTGCGGGCCTTCGACGGAATGGATGCGGAAGAAATGACCGGCCGGCACGCGGAAACAGCGCGCCTCGCGCGGGGGCACCCTCACCTCGGCAACCGGGGCGAGGGTGCTGCGCGCCCTGCGATAAAGCGCCATCGGCGGGGGCGGCAGCGTCGCGATAGGGTAACAGATGACGGGGCGGACGGCGCGGCGGTCGTCGGCATCGGCGGGCGTCGGATTTTCGGGCTGGGCGAGTTTCATGGGGCCTCCTGATCTTGGCCATCCTTGCCGGGACGCGCGCTGACGGTCAATCGCGCCGAAGGCAATGACGGGGCTTCCCGTCGGTTTCCGCGCCGCAGGCGGCACAACGGTAGTGATCCGCCCCGCCCTTGCGATCAAGGCGCCAGCGGCAGGCCCGGGTCAGCGTCGTGCCGCGCCGCACCAGCCAGAGATAGAGAAAGACCGAAACAAGGAGAATGAGGAGTAGCGCCGGCATTCCGCCCTCTAGCACGGCGCGCGCCGGTGTGTAAGGATGGCATGGAGATATGTCCGGCGGCAGTTTGAGGTGGACGATCCGGCAATGTGACCGCCCATCGGGCGATCTGTCGGATCCGGCCGTCATCTTGACGTCACGTACATGTTTCGTCCCGGCGCATTTCACTTGCCAGACAAGGCGCGCGCACTAGGCTCCTCGCATCCCGCGCGACGGTAGCCCGCCGCGCAATTCAACCAACAGGAGGTTCAAACGATGAACAAGCTTCTGCTCACGACCATTCTCAGCATCGGCATTGCGCTGCCCTCGATCGCCGCGACGCCGCAGCCCGGCGAAACCCTGGCCGAGAACCAGAACTACACCTACTGGCTTCTCGACGCGATCAAGTCGATGGATCCCCAGATCAACACCGACGTCGAAGGCTCGGGGATCATGCGCTCGCTCTTCGAAGGCCTTTACAACGAGGATCAGGTCGGCAGCCTGGTGCCCGGCGTCGCCACGTCCTACGAACTGTCCGACGACAAGACGACGTACACGTTCCACCTGCGCGACAACGCCAAATGGTCGAACGGCGATCCGGTGACGGCGAACGACTTCGTCTATGCCTGGAAGCGCCTCGCCGATCCGGCGACGGCCTCGGAATATGCCTGGTACATCGAGTTGATGCAGATCGAGAACGCATCGGAGATCATCGCCGGCGAGAAGCCGGTGGACGAGCTTGGCGTCCGCGCGATCGACGATCAGACCTTCGAGGTGAAGATCACCGCCCCGCTCCCCTACTTCCCGAAGATGACCACCCATGCCTCGGTCTTCCCGGTGAACCAGAAGGTGATCGAAGCGTTCGGCGACAAGTGGACCGAGCCCGGCAACCTCGTCGGAAATGGCGCGTATGTGCTGAAGGAGCATATCCTCGGCGAGAAGGTCGTGATGGAGCCGAACCCGGAATACTGGGACAACGAGCATACGATCCTGCAGCATGTCACCGCGCTGACGATCAACGACAACGACGCCGCCCTGACCCGCTACCTCGCCGGAGAGCTTGACCGGGTGCAGATTCCGGCGGGCCAGTATCCGCGCCTGAAGGCGGAATATCCCGATGAGGCGATCTCGGTTCCGCAGTCCTGCTCGTATATCTACATGTTCAACCTCGACAAGGCGAAGGGTCCGGCGGCGCTGCAGGACGTGCGCGTGCGCAAGGCGCTGTCCTATGCCATCGACCGCGACATCATCGTGAACAACATCCTTCAGGGCGGGCAGGCGCCGTCCTACAACTGGACCCATGCGGCGACGGAGGGCTTCCAGATGCCCGAGATCGACTACGCGACGTGGTCGCAGGCGGAGCGCACCGCGAAGGCCAAGGAACTGCTGGCCGAGGCCGGATACGGGCCCGACAACCCGCTCAATCTGACGCTCAACTACAACACGTCGGAAGCGCACAAGAAGATCGCCATCGCGGTCCAGCAATTCTGGAAGGGGGTCGGCGTCAACCTCACGCTCAACAACATGGAGTGGAAGGTTCACACCGACAAGATGCAGAACCAGGACTTCGAAGTGGCGCGCTATGCCTGGTGTGGCGACTACAACGAAGCCTCGACCTATCTTGACCTGTTCACCAGCTATTCGGGCCACAACAACGGCAAGTTCTTCTCGGAGGACTACGACCGGTTGATGAAGGAGTCGAAGACCGCCGCGGATCCGGCGCCGCTCTACGAGCAGGCCGAACAGATCCTCGCGGATGAAATGCCGCTCGCGCCGATCTATCAGTACACCAAGGTCGAGATGATCAAGCCCGACCTCCGGGGCGCCGGGCTGAACAACCTGATGCAGAACTGGTACCTCAAGGACATGTATCGCGTCGCCAACTGAGGCGGCTTCCGGGGCGCGCCCGACCGGCGCGCCCCTTCCCTTGCGGTCGGATCTGTTCCCATGCTCACCTATATCGCCAAGCGTCTGGCCATCGCAGTGCCGACGCTTTTGCTGCTCATCATCATCTCGTTCCTCCTGATGCATGCGGCCCCGGGCGGCCCCTTCACCCAGGAACGCGCCCTTCCCCCCCAGGTCCTCGCCAACCTCGAGGCGAAATACGGCCTCGACCAGCCGCTCTGGCGCCAGATGGTGACCTATGTCTGGGGCATCGTCAGCGGTTTCGATTTCGGCCCGTCCTTCATCTACAAGGACCGAACGGTGAACGAGATCATCGCGCAAGGCTTTCCGGTCACGCTGACCTATGGATCGCTTTCCTTCGCGCTCGCCGTCCTTGTCGGCGTGACGCTCGGCGTCTTCGCCGCGATCTATCACAATTCCTGGCTCGACTACCTCGCCGTCGGCGTCTCCATCGGCGCGCAGGTGCTGCCGAACTTCGTCATGGCGCCGATCCTCGTCCTCGTCTTCACGCTCTGGCTGCGGTGGCTGCCGGGCGGTGGCTGGGAGGGCGGGCAGTGGCAGTATATCGTGATGCCGGTCATCGCGCTCTCGACCTCGTTCATGGCCTCGATCGCGCGGATCACGCGCTCCTCGATGCTGGAAGTGCTGAACTCCAACCATATCCGCACTGCCCGCGCCAAGGGCCTGCCGGAGCGCAAGGTGATCCTGCGTCACGCGCTGAAGCCGGCGATGTTGCCGGTGATCTCCTATCTCGGACCGGCCTTCGTCACGATGATCACCGGCTCGGTCGTGGTGGACATCTATTTCTCCACCGGCGGGATCGGGAAAAGCTTCGTCGACTCGGCGCTCAACCGCGATTATGCGGTGATGATGGGGGTCACGATCCTCGTCGGCGCGCTCACCATCCTCTTCAACCTCGTGGTCGATATCCTCTATGCGTGGATCGACCCGAAAATCCGGTACTGAGCCCATGGTCGTGGACACAATCAAGATGAAGAGCCTGAGCGACCGGCTCGCCGCCGAGGAGGTCAAGGGCCGGTCGCTCTGGGCCGACGCGCGCAAGCGCTTCGTGCATAACAAGGCAGCCGTTTTCGGGCTGATCGTGCTGATCCTGGTCGGCCTCTTCGCGCTCTTCGGAAACTACCTCGCCGTCTGGTCGAACGAGGAGCTGGACTTCACGGTCATGGGTCAGGTCCAGGAACTGGGCGGCCCTTCGCTGTCGAACGGGCACTATTTCGGCACCGACGACCTTGGCCGCGACCTGTTCGCGCGCACCGTCCAGGGCACGCGAATCTCGCTGATGGTGGGCATCGTGGGCTCTGCCATCGCCGTCATCGTCGGCACGCTCTACGGGGCCACGGCCGGTTATGTCGGGGGGCGGACCGACAACGTCATGATGCGCACCGTCGATATCCTGATGTCGGTCCCCTACATGTTCGTCCTCATCCTGCTTCTGGTGATCTTCGGCCGTTCGATCGCGATGCTCTTCGCCGGCATCGGCCTCATCTCCTGGCTCGACATGAGCCGGATCGTCCGGGGCCAGACGCTCAGCCTCAAGCACAAGGAATTCATCGAAGCGGCGCAGGCGACGGGCGTGCCGACCTTTACCATCATCCGCCGCCATATCGTGCCGAACCTGCTGGGGGTGGTCGCGGTCTACGCGACATTGCTGGTTCCCCTGATGATCCTGACGGAAAGCTTCATCTCCTTCCTCGGCCTCGGCGTGCAGGAACCGCTGACAAGCTGGGGGGCGCTCATCTCCGAAGGCGCGGGGTCGATGAACTACGGCACGCTCTGGCAGCTGGCTTTCCCGCTCTTCTTCTTCATCATCACGCTCTTCGCCTTCTTCTTTGTCGGCGATGGGCTGCGCGACGCGCTCGACCCGAAGGACCGCTGACATGGCGCTCTTGGAAATCCGCGACCTCGGGGTCAGCTTCGACACCAATGACGGCGTAGTGAATGCCGTCAACGGCGTCTCCTTCGATCTGGCGAAGGGCAAGACGCTCGGCATCGTCGGCGAAAGCGGCTCCGGCAAGAGCCAGCTCGCCTTCTCGATCATGGGGCTTCTGGCCAAGAACGGCCATGCCCGCGGCTCGATCCGGTTCGACGGGCAGGAGATCCTGAACGCGCCGCCGGCGGTCATCAACCCGATCCGGGCGATGAAGATCGCGATGGTCTTTCAGGATCCGATGACCTCGCTCAACCCCTACATGCGCGTCGCGGACCAGATGGCCGAGGTGCTGATCCACCACAAGGGCATGGCCAAGTCAGAGGCAGTGGCCGAGTCGGTGCGCATGCTCGATGCCGTCAAGATCCCGGACGCGGCGGGCCGCGTCCGGCTTTACCCGCACGAATTCTCGGGCGGGATGCGGCAGCGGGTCATGATCGCCATGTCGCTGCTCTGCCGGCCCGAGCTTCTGATCGCGGATGAGCCGACGACCGCACTCGACGTGACCGTTCAGGCGCAGATCATGACCCTTCTGGCCGACCTGCAACGCGACTTCGAAATGGCCACGATCCTCATCACCCACGACCTCGGCGTCGTCGCGGGGTTCTGCGAGGATGTGCTGGTACTCTATGGCGGGCAGGTGATGGAACAGAGCCCGGTCGATCCCTTGTTCGCCGAGCCGTCGCATCCCTATACGCGCGGTCTTCTGCGCGCGATCCCGCGGGTCGACCAGCAAGGCGAGGAACTCGACAGCATCCCCGGCAGCCCGCCCAACATGACGCGCGCCCCGAAGGGCTGCCCCTTCGCGCCGCGCTGCGATTACGCGGGCGAGGATTGCCTCGACCACCTCGATCCGATCGCCGAATTCGCGCCGGGCCGTTGGCGCGCCTGCAACCGAACCTTGGAGGAACTGGCATGACCGAACCGCTCCTGCGGGTCGAGGACCTGCGCGTCACCTTCGATCTGCGCCGCGCCGGCAACATGCCCTGGACGAAGCCCCGGCTTCTGCGCGCTGTTTCCGGAGTCGATTTCGAGCTTTACCCAGGTGAAACGCTGGGGATCGTCGGCGAAAGCGGCTGCGGCAAGTCCACCCTCGCCCGCGCGATCATCCAGATGGTGCCGGCGACCGGCCGCGCGATCTGGCAGGGCAAGACCGATCTTCTGGCGCTGACGAAGCGCGAGATGCTGAAATACCGCGCCGATATCCAGATGGTCTTCCAGGACCCTCTGGCGAGCCTCAATCCCCGCATGACGGTCGGTCAGATCATCGCGGAGCCGCTAAGGACTCACCGGCCCGACATGGCCGAGGGCGACCGAAGGACCCGCGTCAAGACGATGATGGACCGGGTGGGCCTGCTGCCCAACCAGATCAACCGCTACCCGCACGAATTCTCGGGCGGCCAGTGCCAGCGGATCGGTATCGCCCGGGCGCTGATAGTGGAGCCGAAGCTCCTGATCTGCGACGAGCCGGTCTCGGCATTGGACGTGTCGATCCAGGCGCAGGTGATCAACCTTCTGGCCGAATTGCAGCGCGACCTCGGGCTCGCGATGATCTTCATCGCGCACGATCTTTCCGTGGTGAAGCATATTTCCGACCGGGTGATGGTGCTCTATCTCGGCCGGACGATGGAGGTGGCGGCGGGCGGCAATCTCTATTCCGAACCACAGCACCCCTATACCCAAGCACTCCTCTCCGCGGTCCCGATCCCCGACCCCGTGGCGGAACGGACGAAGGCGATGATCCCGCTCGAGGGCGACCTGCCCTCGCCGCTCAACCCGCCGTCGGGCTGTGTCTTCCGCACCCGCTGCCCCCGTGCCGAGGCACGCTGCGCCGAAAAGGTTCCGGAACTGACGATGGGCGCGCATGGTGTCGCCTGCCATTTCCCCGGGCCTCTGGCGAATGTGCGGAAAGTGGCGGAGCAGGCTTGACGACCCGGCCCCGAGGGCAGCACGTGCGCGACGTCGCCGTCCTCAGGAAGCCGAAAGGATCGGGGCGCGCGTCGCCATCCGTCGCTGCGCCGGGCCGTTGCGACGAAGGCCGGGCCCGGACTTCAGCCCCTGACCACCCGCTGGGTCTGGACGCCCAGCCCCTCGACCGAGAGCCGCATCACTTCACCGCCCTTCAGGTAGACGGGCGGTTTTTGTCCCATGCCGACGCCCGGCGGCGTTCCGGTGGAAATCACGTCGCCCGGCTGCAGGGACATGAAGCGGCTGACGTAAGAGACGAGATGCGGCACCTTGTAGACCATCGTCGCGGTCGAGCCGTTCTGGTAGCGGTGCCCGTCGACCTCGAGCCACATATTCAACGCGTCGATGTCGCCCGCCTCGTCCGGCGTCACCAGCCAGGGGCCGATCGGACCGAACGTGTCGCAGCCCTTGCCCTTGTCCCAGGTGCCCGCCCGATCGATCTGGTATTCGCGTTCCGAGACATCGTTGATCACGCAATAACCCGCGACATGAGCAAGCGCGTCAGCCTCCTCGATATACTTGCCGCCCTTGCCGATGACGACGCCGAGTTCCACCTCCCAGTCGGTCTTGACGGAACCGCGCGGGATCTCGACATCGTCGTCGGGACCCGAGATCGCCGAGGTCCACTTGTTGAAGATCACCGGCTCCGGCGGCACCGGCAACCCGGATTCGGCAGCATGGTCGGCATAATTGAGGCCGATGCCGATGAACTTTCCGATCCGGCCGACGCAGGGGCCGAGCCGCAGATCCTCCTGCGGGGTTCCGGGAACCAGCGGCAAGTTCTCCGCATCCGTAGCGGCGAGCCGTGCCAGCGCCTCGGGCAGAAGCGCCGCACCGGCGATATCCGGGACGATCCCCGAAAGGTCGCGCACCCGCCCGGACGCGTCGAGCAGTCCGGGTTTTTCCTGACCTGCCGGCCCGTAGCGAAGAAGTTTCATTCGTCGACCTCCCATTCCGATTTCCGCCGCAGGCTGGCGGCAGGACCCGCCGGGGTCAAGCGTCGATCGCCGGCGGTCATCGGGGGCGATTATCCTTGACTCGGAATTTGACCAAGCGGTTAATCGGCGCACGACGATCCCGGTCCGGCAAGGGCCGGGACGAACAGAAAACACCACCGACAGCGGAGACTTCAGGAATGCTACACAGTCGCACACTACTGGCGGCCACGGTCGCGGCCTTCACGCTCTTCAGTGCGCCGGTGCGGGCCGAAACGCCCGCCGACACGCTGATCCAGGCCTGGGCCATCGACGACATCATCTCGCTCGACCCGGCCGAGATCTTCGAATTCACGGCCTCGGAGATCGCCGGCAACTCCTACGAGGGCCTGATCGGCTACGATCCGGCGGACGTGACCAAGATCTACGGCAAGATCGCCGAAAGCTGGGAAGTCGCGGCCGACGGCATGTCGATCAGCTTCAAGATCAAGCCGGGCCGCACCTTCGCCAGCGGCAACCCGATCACGGCCGAGGACGTGGTCTTTTCGCTGACCCGGGCGGTCAAGCTCGACAAGTCGCCGGCCTTCATCCTGACCCAGTTCGGCCTGAACGCCGAGAATGTCGACCAGATGGTCGTGCAGGAAGGCGATGACACCGTCGTCTTCAAGATGGACAAGCCCTACGCGCCGACGCTGGTGCTTTACTGCCTGACCGCCACGGTGGGCTTCGTCGTCGACAAGAAACTGGTCATGGAGCACGAGGCCAACGGCGATTTCGGCTATGAATGGCTGAAGACCAACTATGCCGGCTCCGGCCCCTTCACGATCCGCGAATGGCGCGCCAACGAAGCCGTCGTGATGGAGCGGAACGCGAACTATTCGGGTGACGCCCCGCCGATGGCCCGCGTCATCTACCGCCACATCCCCGAAGGCGCGACCCAGCGGCTTCTGCTGGAACAGGGCGACGTCGATATCGCCCGCTCCCTCACCGCCGAGGAAATCGACGCCGTCCGCGCCAATCCGGATCTCAAGATCCAGGAAGGCCCGAAGGGCTCGATCTACTATCTCGGCCTCAACCAGAAGAACGAGTATCTCTCCAAGCCTGAAGTGCGCCAGGCGATGAAGTACCTCGTCGACTATCAGGCGATCGCCGATACGATCATGAAGGGCAAGGTGACGGTGCACCAGGCGTTCCTGCCCGAGGGCTTCCTCGGCGCGCTGAACGACAACCCCTTCTCGCTCGACGTGGCCAAGGCGAAGGAACTTCTGGCCGCGGCGGGTGTGCCCGACGGGTTCTCCGTCACGATGGATACCCGCAATACGCCTGAAATCACTGGCATCGCCCAGGCGATTCAGCAGACGATGGCGGAGGCCGGAATCCAGATGGAACTGATCCCGGGCGACGGTCAGCAGACGCTGACCAAGTACCGCGCGCGGAACCACGACATCTATATCGGCCGCTGGGGCCCGGACTATCAGGACCCGCATACCAACGCCGACACCTTCGCGCGCAACCCGGACAACTCGGACGATGCGGCGTCCAAGCCGCTGGCCTGGCGCAACGCCTGGGACATCCCGGACATGACCGCGAAGGCCGATGCCGCCGTTCTGGAAGGCGACGCCGCCAAGCGCGCCGAGATGTATATCGAGATCCAGAAGGAGCATCAGCAGACCTCGCCCTTCGTCATCATGTTCCAGGAGATCGAGGTCTCGGCGATGCGCAACAACGTCAACGGCTTCATCGTCGGGCCGTCGTTCAACGACAACAACTACGCGCACGTGACCAAGTAGCATGGGCGATACGACAACCGGCGGAGGGCGCGGCAGCGCCCTCCTGCATGTCGCTTGGAAGGTCGTGAAACTCCTCGCGACCGTCGCGCTGACCTTTCTCGGCCTCCTCGTCGTCACCTTCCTCATCGGCCGGGTCGTGCCCGTCGATCCGGTGCTCGCAGTTATCGGCGACCGCGCGCCGAAGTCGGTCTACGACCGTGTCTTCGTGGAGCTTGGCCTCGACAAGCCGCTCTACGAGCAGTTCTGGATCTACCTCCAGAAAGTGCTCTCCGGCGATTTCGGCCAGAGCTTCCTGACCAAGCGCGATATCGTCGACGACATCCACCGCGTCTTCCCCGCAACGCTGGAACTGGCCACGGTCGCCATTCTGATCGGTACGCTCTTCGGGATCCCGATGGGGGTCTGGGCCGCGGTGCGTCAGGGCCGGCTCGCCGACCAGCTGGTGCGGGTCTTTGGCCTCGTCGGCTATTCCGCCCCGATCTTCTGGCTCGGTCTCCTCGGGCTTCTGGTCTTCTACGCGCGCCTCCAGTGGGTCGCCGGGCCGGGCCGCATCGACATCGCCTATGAATACGCGATCACACCGAAGACCGGTCTCCTTCTCCTCGACAGCGCGATGCAGGGAGAGTGGGGGGCATTCCGCAATATCTTCTCGCACATCATCCTGCCCGCCTCGCTCCTCGGATATTTCTCGATGGCCTATATCAGCCGCATGACCCGCAGTTTCATGCTGAATGAACTGGCGCAGGAATACGTCACGACCGCGCGGGTCAAGGGTGTGCCGGAATGGCGGATCATCTGGGTCCATGCGCTCAGGAACGCCGCCGTGCCGCTTGTGACCGTTGTCGCCCTGTCCTACGCCAACCTCCTCGAAGGCTCGGTCCTGACCGAAACGGTCTTCGCCTGGCCCGGCCTCGGCCAGTACCTCACCAATTCGCTCCAGAACGCCGACATGAACGCGGTTCTCGGCGGCACGCTGGTGATCGGCCTGATCTTCGTCGGGCTGAACCTGCTTTCCGACCTTCTCTACACGCTTCTCGACCCCCGCGTCCGGAGGGGCAAATGACCGCGATGACCCGCCGCGAATGGCTTCTCTCCGACCATCCCGCCTCGCGCCGCCAGGCGCGGTTCGGACAGGCCTACCGGACCTGGCTCGCCTTCCGCTCGAACTGGCTGGCGATGATCGGGCTTGGCATCGTCGTCGCGCTGATCCTCGTCGCGATCTTCGCCAACGTCATCGCCCCCTATGACCCGGTGATCGGCGGCGACCTCCGGACCGCGCGGTTCCTGCCGCCCTTGTCCGGCGACCACCTGCTCGGAACTGACGACCTGTCGCGCGACATCTTCAGCCGGATCGTCCACGGCTCGCGTCTGACCCTGATGGTGGTGGTTCTGGTCGCCGTCATCGCCACGCCGATCGGCCTTCTGGTCGGCACCACGTCAGGCTATTTCGGCGGCTGGGTCGATACCGTGCTGATGCGGATCACCGACATCTTCCTCGCCTTTCCGCGCCTCATCCTCGCGCTCGCCTTCGTCGCGGCCCTCGGCCCCGGCATCGAAAACGCGATCATCGCCATCGCGATCACCTCCTGGCCGCCCTACGCCCGCCTTGCCCGTGCCGAAACGCTGACGATCCGCGACAGCGATTTCATCAATGCCGCGCGCCTTCAGGGGGCCTCGTCGGCGCGGATCCTCTGGTATCATATCACGCCGCTCTGCCTCTCGTCGGTGATCATCCGCGTCACCCTCGACATGGCGGGGATCATCCTGACCGCGGCGGGCCTCGGCTTCCTCGGCCTCGGCGCGCAGCCCCCGCAACCGGAATGGGGCGCGATGATCGCGGCAGGCCGGCGCTTCCTCATCGACCAGTGGTGGGTCGCCACCATGCCCGGCATCGCCATCTTCATCGTCTCGCTCGGCTTCAACCTTCTCGGTGACGGCCTGCGCGACGTGCTCGATCCCAAGGCCCGCAAATGATCCTTCATCTTGCTGCAAATATCCCCGCCGGAGGCTCCCGCCGATGACGCCCCTCCTCACGGTCGAAGACCTGCGCATCACCTTCCCGACCCGGCAGGGCCCCTCCGAGGTCGTGCGCGGCGTCTCCTTCACCCTCGGCCGCGAACGGCTCGGTATCGTCGGGGAAAGCGGCTCGGGCAAGAGCCAGACCGGCCGCGCGATCCTCGGGCTGACGCCGCCGCCGGGGAAGGCCACCGCAAAGGTTCTCGACTTCGACGGAATCGACCTCCGCAACGCCTCCGCCGCCACCTGGCGCAAGCTTCGCGGCGCCCGGATGTCGATGGTGATGCAGGATCCGAAATTCTCGCTGAACCCGGTGATGACCGTCGGCAAGCAGCTTCTTGAGGCGCTGAAGTTCGGCGCCGGAGAGACCCGGGCCGAGGCGAAGGCCCGCGCGCTCGCGATGCTGGAGGCGGTGCAGATCCGCGACCCCGAACGCGTGTTCCGCGCCTATCCGCACGAACTTTCGGGCGGCATGGGCCAGCGTGCGATGATCGCGATGATGCTCGTCACCGAGCCCGACCTTCTCATCGCGGATGAGCCCACCTCCGCCCTCGACGTGACGGTGCAGGTCGAGGTGTTGCGCATCCTCGACGCGCTCGTCCGCGACCGCGGCATGGGCCTCATCTTCATCAGTCACGACCTGCGCCTCGTCTCCTCCTTCTGCGACCGGGTGCTCGTCATGTATGCCGGCCGGGTGGTCGAGGAATTGAAGGCCTCCGAACTCTCGAAGGCCCAACACCCCTACACACGAGGCCTGATGAACTGCCTGCCGAAGATCGAGGGCGGGGTCCGCCCGCTGCCCACACTTGAAAGGGACGCGGCATGGGCGGAGTGATGCTCGACGCGACGGATCTTCACGTCACCTTCCGCAGCGGCGCCGATACGGTGCAGGCGGTCCGCGGCGTCACGTTCTCGGTCGCAAGGGGGGAAAGCTTCGGCATCGTCGGCGAAAGCGGATCGGGCAAGTCGACGGTCCTGCGCGCCATCTGCGGCCTTGCGCCGACCACGGCCGGCACGATCCGGTTGAACGGCAAACCTCTCAGCGATCCCCGCTCGGCCGAATTCTACCGCGAAGTGCAGATGGTCTTTCAGGACCCCTATGCCTCGCTCCATCCCCGCCACACGATCGACAAGGTCCTGTCCGAGCCGCTGGCCATCCACGGCTTCGACCGTCGGGAGGAGAGGATCGAAAAGGCGCTGTCCGATGTCGGCCTCGGCGCCGATTTCCGCTTCCGTTATCCGCACCAGCTGTCCGGCGGCCAGCGCCAGCGCGTTGCCGTCGCAAGGGCGCTGATCCTCGAACCCGAGGTCATACTGCTCGATGAACCGACCTCCGCCCTCGACGCCTCGATCCAGGCCGAGGTGTTGAACCTCCTCGACCGGATCCGCGCCGAGCGGGGCCTGACCTACATAATGGTCTCCCACGATCTTGCCGTCGTTGCCCATATGTGCGACCGCCTGATCGTCATGCAACACGGGCTTGCGGTCGAGGAACTGACGCGCGACGCCCTCGCCGCCCACCGGGCCGAGACCGACTACACGAAGAAACTGCTCTCGGCTTCCGGGGGCTACACTCCAGCCGAGGCATCATGATCCCTGTTTTCGACGGCCATAACGACTTCCTCCTGCGGCTTCTCCGCGATCCGGGGAATCGCGACACGATCTGGCTGACGGGCGAAGGCAAAGGCCACCTTGACCTGCCCCGGATGAAGGCCGGCGGTTTCGCGGGCGGTTTCTTCGCCGTCTACATCCCCTCGCCCGTGGCACACGATGCGCCTGACTACGAGGCGATCATGGATGCCCCGCCCTACGACCTGCCACTGCCGGACCTCATCGGCGCGGAAGAGGCGCAGCCGGTGGCGGCCGCGATGGTCGGGCACCTGATGTGGATGGAGCGGACCGGCGCGCTGTCGATCTGCCGCTCCGTCGCCGATATCCGCGCGGCAATGGCGGCAGGCAAGATCGCCGCGATCCTGCATTTCGAGGGCGCCGAGCCCATCGGCGAGGATCTCGACGCGCTCCACCTCTGGCACGCGGCGGGCTTGCGTTCGCTCGGGCCCGTCTGGTCGCGGCCCACCGTCTTCGGCCACGGCGTCCCGTTCCGATACCCCGGATCGCCCGACAGCGGGCCGGGACTGACCGAGGCGGGCAAGCGGCTCATCGCCGAATGCAACCGGCTCAGGATCATGATCGACCTCAGCCACCTCAACGAGGCGGGCTTCAACGACGTCGCCGCGATCTCGGACGCGCCCCTCGTCGCCACCCATTCGAACGCCTACGCCGTCACCCCGTCGACGCGTAACCTCACCGACCGGCAACTGGCGATGATCGCCGAGTCGGACGGCATGGTCGGGCTCAACTTCGCCACCGTCTTCCTGCGCGAGGACGGACGGAAATCGACCTTCGACGGATGGGATCCGGTCCTGCGCCACCTCGACCACCTGATCGGCAGGCTCGGCGAGGACCGGGTCGGCCTCGGATCGGATTTCGACGGGTCCACTGTGCCGGCGGATATCGGGGACGTGGCCGGCCTGCCCCGCTTGATCGCGGCGCTAAGGTCGCATGGCTACGACGAGGCGTTGGTGCGCAAGCTCGCCCACGAGAACTGGCTCGCGCTTCTGGAGCGGACCTGGGGCGGATGAGCCTGCCACTCCTCGGCAACGCGGAGGCGCGGCGGCTTTTCCTCGACCGTCACGCGCTGATCGAGCCGCCGTCCGGTCCCGCGAAGGGCGATGACCTCCTGGCGCTGATCCGGCGCCTCGGTTTCGTTCAGGTCGACAGCATCAACACGGTCGAGCGCGCGCATCACATGATCCTCTGGTCGCGGCGGCAAGGCTACCGGCCCGGCAACCTCGCCCGTCTTCTGGAACGCGACCGCACGCTCTTCGAGCACTGGACCCATGACGCCTCGGTCATCCCGACCGAGTTCTTCGACCACTGGAAGCTGCGCTTCGCCCGCGATGCGGAGCGTATCCATACCCGCTGGGCCGATTGGCAAGGGTCCGAGTTTCACGCGAAGGTGGAGGACGTCCTTGCCCATATCCGCACGGGCGGGCCGTGCGGATCGGGCGATGTCGGCACCGACGAAACGCGCGGCAAGGACGGCTGGTGGGAATGGCACCCGTCGAAGACCGCCCTCGAATACCTCTGGCGGTCCGGCGCACTCAGCGTCTGCCACCGCCGGAATTTCGCCAAGGTCTACGACCTCACGGAACGTGTGCATCCCGACGCCCATGCCGCGTCTGCGCCCGCAGAGGCCGAGACCATCGTCTGGGCCTGCAACGCGGCACTCGACCGGCTCGGTTTCGCGACATCGGGCGAGATCGCATCGTTCTGGGATACCGTTACGCCACAGGAAGCGAAGGACTGGTGCGCTGGCGCCCTGAAACGGGGGGAGATTATCGAGATCGCCGTGGAAGGCGCCGACGGCCGTCTGCGCAACTGCTTCGCTCGGCCCGACGTGACAGACGCGGCGGCGGCGGTGGGGGAAGCGCCAAACCGGGTCCGCATCCTCTCGCCCTTCGATCCCGCGCTCCGCGACCGAAACCGCGCCGAGCGGATCTTCGGCTTCTTCTACCGGATCGAGGTCTTCGTCCCGGAGGCCAAGCGCCAGTACGGCTACTATGTCTTCCCGGTGATGGAACGCGACCGGATCATCGGCCGGCTCGACGCGAAAGCGGTTCGCGCCGAGGGGCGGCTTGCGGTCCGTGCCTTCTGGCCGGAACCGGGCGTCGCGATGGGCGCGGGCCGCATCGCGCGGCTGATGGCCGAGCTTGACCGCCTTGCCCGGTTCGCCGGCTGCGACCGGGTGAGCCTTGCAGACGGCTGGTTGAGGACGGCCTGAGGCCGCCGAAAACGACATAAACCCGCGTCGGCATCGGATGAGACCGCCCCATGCCCGGTCGGCCAGTCTGCCCCGAAAGGGAGGGACGGGATGGGCGGCGAGATCGGCTATCGGCGGGGTGTGATCCTCGTTTTTGCGGCGGCGGTGCTCTGGTCTCTCATGGGCCTCGCGATCCGGCTGATGGGCGATGCGGGGACATGGCAGGTGCTATTCTACCGCTCGCTCGGGCTGGTGCCGGTGCTTTTCGTGGTGATCTGGCACCGATCGGGCGGGCTTCCTTTCGCCCGCATCCGCAAGGCAGGCTGGCCAGGGCTCGTTGGCGGGACCGGCCTCGTCTTCGCCTTCTCGGGCGCGATCTTCGCGATCCAGACGACCACCGTCGCCAATGCCGTCTTCCTTTTTGCCGCCGCCCCCCTGATGACGGCGGTGATGGCCTGGCTTCTTCTGAAGGAACCGGTGCGGCCGGCGACATGGGGCGCCATCGCGCTGGCCGGGATCGGCATGTTCGTGATGGTGCGGGAAGGGCTCGCCATCGGCGCCGGAATCGGCAACCTCGCCGCCCTCTTGTCCTCGGTCGGCTTCGCCGCCTTCACGATCACGCTGCGCTGGGGACGGCTTGGCGACATGCTGCCCGCGGTCCTCATCGGAGGAACGCTCTCCATCCTCGTCGCCGCAGGCGTGATCGCGGCGCGCGGCGAAAGCTTCGCGCTTCCGCTCAGGTCGATCGGGATCGCGATGCTGATGGGCGTGGTGTTGCTCGGCCTCGGCATGGCGATCTACACGGCCGGAAGCCGCGTCGTGCCGGCGGCCGAGATCGGGCTTCTGTCGATGGCAGAAGTGATGCTGTCGCCGGTCTGGGTCTGGCTTTTCCTCGGCGAAAGTGCGAGTGCGGGCACCTTTGCCGGCGGCGCGGTCCTGCTGACCGCCATCGGCTTGAATGCCGCCACGGGCATGCGCCACCGGCCGCCGCCCCTGACGGTGTGATCAGCGCGACCGCCTGAAGAACCGCGCGCGGGCGTAGAGGTCCTCAAGCCGCTTCATCCGCGCCTGCGTCTCGTCCCAGGTCAGGGTCTGCACCGCCGCCAGAAGCGTTTCGATCAGAACCTGGATGGCCACCGTCGAATCCCAGGCGGAGGGCGCCTCGATATGCGCCGAAAGCCGATACCGGGCGCGCTCGGCCGCCGGGGAGACCCATTGATCGGTGATCAGGACGACCTCCGCCCCCTGATCGGCGGCAATCTCGACAAGGCTCAGAACGTTGTTCTCGTAGCGGCGGATGTCGAAGGCCAGGAGAATGTCGCCCGGCGCCAGGTCGATCAGCGCCGGCGGCCAGGCATTCGACATGCCGGAGATCAGCGTCACGTCGCGGCGGATGATCTTCATGTGGGTGACGAAATAATCCGCCATCGCATGAGTGATCCGCCCGCCCATGGCGAGGATCTTGCGATTCTTGTCGGCCATCAGCCGGGCGATGGCGTCGAACTCCGCATGGTCGATCTGGCCGAGTGTCGCTTGCAGGTTGCCCACCACCGCATCGGCGAAGCGATTGAGGATATGGGTGTCCGGCACGCCACCCGCCCAGCGGTCATGCTTGGCGATGGGCGAGATCAGGCGCTCCTCGACCTCGGACCGGACCACGGCCTGAAAATCCGGATAGCCCTTGTAGCCAAGCTTCTGCACCAGCCGCACCACCGTCGGCGTCGAGACGTCGGCGCTCTTCGCAAGCGCGGTGATGGAGCCGAGAACGGCCACGGGATAGTTCCGCGTGATATGGCTGGCCAGCTGACGCTCCGCCCGCGTGAGGTCATCGAAGCGGGCCTTGATCTGCTGTTCTATCGTCCGCACGGCACCTGGCACTCAACGGCACTCCCTTACAGCCCGAGACGTTCGGGCCGCACTCCCGAAAGGATTGTAACAGAAATTTTCGTTCAGAAAACATCTTGACAGAAAGCGGGGCGACGGACGAGCCTTGAAGGGGTGAATCAGGGGGCATCGGGGAAATGGTGGCGGCAGGAATTCAGGGCCTTCCGGTCGTGAAGACCGAGAACGGCGATGCGCCGGGGCCGTTCCTGATCGTCTGCGAACATGCGTCCAACAACTTTCCGCCGGCTTTCGGCACGCTCGGCCTCGGGCCCGAGGCGCGGGCCGCGCATATCGCCTGGGACCCGGGCGCACTGGGGGTCGCGCAACGGCTCGCCACCAACCTTCACGCACCACTCGTCGCCGCCGGCATCTCTCGTCTGATCTACGATCTGAACCGGCCGCCGCATTCCGCCGGCGCGATGGCCGCGCGGAGCGAGACCTACGACATTCCCGGCAACGCGGCTCTGACGCCGGCCGAGCGGCGGCGGCGGACCGAAGCCGTCTACCTGCCCTTCCACGCCGCCCTTCACGCCGAGATCGCGCGGCAGCTGGCGGCCGGCACGCCGCCGGTCATCGTCACGGTCCACAGTTTCACCCCGGTCTGGTTCGGCAAGCAGCGCGATGTCGAGTTCGGCATCATCCACGATGCCGACCCGGCTCTCGCCCGCGCGGTGCTGGCCGAGGCGAAAGCGCGCACCGGTCTCGATTGCCGCCTGAACGAGCCCTATTCGGTCGCCGACGAGGTGACGCACACGCTCCGGCTTCAGGCAACGCCCTACGGTCTTGCGAACGTGATGCTTGAGATCCGCAACGACCTGATCGCCGATGCCGAGGCCGAGCGCGCAATGGCCGATGGCCTCGCCCCGGTTCTTCGCGCCGCGCTTGCCGCGATTTCCCCGAAACCCGCGGAAAAGGCTGCGATTTGACATGCCGAACTGGTGCCGCACCTATGTCCGTTCGATCGAGGCGCTGAACTATCGCGTCGGCCGGATGGCGATGTACCTGCTGTTCGTGATCATGGGCATCCTGCTCTGGTCGTCGATCACGAAGATCATTCGCGTCCCGGCGATCTGGACGCTGGAGATGGCACAGTTCACGCTCGTCGCCTATTACCTTCTCGGCGCGCCCTATACGTTCCTTCTGGACACCAACGTACGGATGGACCTGCTCTACGCCCGGCTCCGCCCACGCACCCAGGCGTACTGGGACGTGTTCACGGTCTTCGCCCTGATATTCTACCTTTGCGTGATGCTCTACGGCGCCTTTGGAAGCACCGTCTATTCCTTCGAGACCTGGGAGCGGTCGCCGACCGGCTGGCGGCCGTATCTCTGGCCGATCAAGACCATCATCTGCATCAGCTTCGTCCTGATGATCCTTCAGGCCATCGCGCATCTGATCCGCGACTTCGCGATCATCCGCGGCAAGGAAATCTGATGTCTTACGAGTCGATTGCGGTCCTCATGTTCTCGACCATGCTCCTGATGATGATCACGGGGCAGCGGGTCTTCGGCGCCATCGGCTTCGTCGCGGTCGTCGCGGCGATCTCCCTCTGGGGGCCGGGCGGGTCCGACATGGGCTTTTCGTCGGTGATGAAACTGATGAAGTGGAACTCGCTCCTGACGCTGCCGATGTTCGTCTTCATGGGCTATGTGATGAGCGAAAGCCGTCTGGCCGAGGATCTTTACAAGATGTTCCACGTCTGGTTCGGGCCTTTACCGGGCGGACTGGCGGTCGGGACGATCATGCTGATGGTGATGATCTCGGCGATGAACGGTCTGTCGGTCGCCGGCATGGCGATCGGCGCCACGATCGCGTTGCCGGAACTCGTGAAGCGCAACTACGACAAGCTGATGATCTCGGGCGTGATCCAGGGCGGGTCCAGCCTCGGGATCCTGATTCCGCCCTCGGTCGTGCTGGTGCTCTTCGCCCAGATCGCGCGGCAACCCGTCAGCCAGCTCTGGCTCGCCGGGCTGCTGCCGGGACTTCTGATGGCCTCGCTCTTCGTTGTCTACATCGTGACCCGCTGCTGGCTGAACCCTTCCCTCGCCCCCAAGATGACGGCGGAGGAACGGGCCGAGGTCAGCTGGCCCGAACGCATCCGGCTTCTGCGCGCGGGGCTTTTGCCGCTGGTGATCTTCGGCGCGATGATGATCCCCTTCATCAAAGGCTGGACGAGTCTCACCGAAGCCTCGGTGGTCGGCGCGCTGACGGCCGTCGGCGCGGCGGTGATCAAGGGCCGCTTCACCCGCGAAGTGTTCGAGGTTGCGACACGCAGCACGCTCGCCATCACCACCATGTTCATGCTGATCATCATGGCGGCCCTGTCGTTCGGGGCGGTTTTCGACGGGCTCGGCGCCGGCCGGGCAATCGAGAATTTCTTCATCCGCGACCTCGGGCTGACGGCCTGGGAAGTGCTGATCCTGATGCAGCTCAGCTTCCTGATCATGGGGATGTTCCTCGACGATACCGCGATGCTGGTGATCGTCGCGCCGATTTATGTCGGGCTTGCCAAGGCGCTCGGCTTCGACCTGATCTGGTACGGCATCCTCTACACGATCACCTGCCAGATCGCCTATCTGACACCGCCCTTCGGCTACAACCTCTTCCTCATGCGCGCCATGGCCCCGTCCGATTTCACCCTGCCGATGATCTATCGCTCGGTCTTTCCGTTCGTCGCGGTCATGGTCATCACGCTGATCGTCGTGATGGTCTTCCCCGAGATCGCGCTGTGGCTGCCTGAGGTCCTGCTATGACACCCAAGTCCAGACCCCAACCAAGGGGCACCCATCTGCAACAAGGAGAGACACGATGACCACAAGACGCAAGTTTCTGACCACGGGCGCGCTCGCCGCCGGCGCGGCGACCCTCGCGGCCCCTGCGGTCCGGGCCCAGGCGCCGATCAAGTGGCGGCTTCAGACCTATGCCGGCGCGGCCCTTGGCGCCGAGGTGATCCAGCCAGCGATCGAGGCGTTCAACACCATCGCCGACGGCCAGATGGAGATCGAGCTCTTCTTCTCGGACCAGCTTGTGCCGACGTCCGAACTGTTCCGCGCGATGCAGAACGGCACGATCGACGCAGTCCAGTCGGATGACGACAGCATGGCCTCGCCGACGGAGGTGACCGTCTTCGGCGGCTACTTCCCGCTGGCGCTGCGCTACTCGCTCGACGTGCCCGCGCTCTTCAACCACTACGGTCTCGACGAGATCTGGAAGGAGGAATACGCCAAGGTCGGGATCAAGCACATCTCGGCCGGGTCGTGGGATCCTTGCCACTTCTCCATGAAGGATCCGGTAACCAAGCTGGCCGACCTTCAGGGCAAGCGCGTCTTCACCTTCCCGACCGCCGGCCGTTTCCTCGCGCAGTTCGGCGTCGTGCCGGTCACGCTGCCGTGGGAAGACATCGAGATCGCGCTGCAGACGGGCGAGCTCGACGGCGTCGCATGGTCGGGCATCACCGAGGTCTATACCGCGTCTTGGGCCAAGCTCGCGCCGAATTTCCTGACCAACAACATCTCCGGCGCCTGGATCGGCCACTTCTTCGCCAATATGGAACGCTGGGACGCGGTGCCGCCGCATCTGCAACTGCTGATGCAGACCTGCTTCGAGCAGTCGCACTATTACCGCCAGCACTGGTACTGGGCCGGCGAGGCGCGGCTTCGGGTCGAGGGCGCGGAGACCAAGCTGACCTCCATCTCCGACGAGGAATGGGCGACGGTCGAGGAAGCCGCGCGGAAGTTCTGGGAAGAGATCGCGGCCGAAAGCGAGACCAAGGCCAAGGTCGTCGGCATCATCGAGAAGTACAACGAGACGATGGTGAAGGCCGGGCGGCCCTACCGCAACGTCTGACAACGACCCGCCGGGCGGCGGAGCACCGCCGCCCGGTTTCGCGACCGCGACCGAGACACCCATCTGCGCCCTATCGGGCAATTTGATCAAATGTTAGAACCACGGGTAAGGCGGGGCGCGAATCCACGCCACCGACGCAAACAGGGAGAGGCTGAATGCCCGCAAATCTGACATTCGACGCGCTGAAGAAAGCCGTCGCCGGTGGCGAGATCGACACCGTACTCGCCT
Source organism: Defluviimonas sp. SAOS-178_SWC (assembly GCF_039830135.1). Lineage (NCBI taxonomy): Bacteria > Pseudomonadati > Pseudomonadota > Alphaproteobacteria > Rhodobacterales > Paracoccaceae > Albidovulum > Defluviimonas sp. SAOS-178_SWC. The sequence continues at coordinate 3,685,234 of NZ_CP156081.1, forward strand.
GCTTCCCGGACATGCAGGGAAGGCTGATGGGCAAGCGCTTCGTCGCGCGGCACTTCATCGACGGCGCCTGGGAAGAGACGCATTGCTGCAATTACCTCCTCGCCGTCGATGTCGAGATGTACACGGTGCCGGGCTACAAGTCGGCGAGTTGGTCGAAGGGCTACGGCGACTACGTCCTGAAACCCGACCTTTCGACCTTGCGCCATATTCCTTGGCTCGAAGGCACGGCGATGGTGCTTTGCGACCTGCTCGACCACCACACGCACGAAGAGGTCGCCGTTTCCCCGCGTGCGATCCTCAAGCGGCAGGTGGCGCGGGCGAAGGCGATGGGCTTTGACGCGATGATGGCGACGGAACTGGAGTTCTTCCTGTTCCAGGACAGCTACGACGACCTCAACGACCGCAACTACCAGAACCTCCAGCCGCTCGGGCGGCACAATATCGACTACTCGATCTTCGGCACAACCAAGGAAGAAAGCGTGATGCGGGCGATCCGCAACGGGCTTTGGGACGCGGGAATTCCGATCGAGAATTCCAAGGGCGAGGCGGAGGTCGGGCAGGAAGAGATCAACGCGAAATATTCCGATGCGCTCGATACCTGCGACATGCATGCGATCATCAAGAACGGCGTGAAGGAGATCGCGTTCCAGCACGGCCGCGCCGCGACCTTCATGGCGAAGTACAGCCACGAACGCGCCGGCTCGTCGAGCCATGTCCACCAGTCGCTCTGGAAGAACGGCAAGCCCGCCTTCCGGGACGAGAAGGACCCGCACGGCATGTCCGACCTGATGAAGCACTACATCGCCGGACAGCTCGCCTACGCGCGGGAGATCACGCCGCTTCTCGCGCCCTATATCAACAGCTACAAACGCTTTGTCGTGGGGATGTTCGCGCCGACGAAGGCGGTCTGGTCGCTCGACAACCGCACGGCGGGCTTCCGCGTCTGCGGCGAAGGCACCAAGGCGATCCGCGTCGAATGCCGGATCGGCGGCGCCGACCTCAACCCCTACATGGCTTGCGCCGGTCTATTGGCGGCGGGGCTGGCCGGGATCGAGCAGAAGCTGGAACTGGAACCCGCGATCGCCGGTGATATCTATCACGCCAAGAGGGTGCGCGAGATCCCGCACACGCTGGGCGAGGCGGCCGACCTGATGAGCAAGTCGAAGATGCTGCGCGCGGCCTTCGGTGACGATGTCGTGGACCATTACACCCGCGCCGCCCGCTGGGAGATCGAGGAACAGAACCGCGTCGTGACCGACTGGGAAGTGAAGCGGGGATTTGAGCGGCTCTAACGCCGTATGAGGCGCGGTGTGCGCCAAGTGAGGACGACATGACCAAGATGATCCAATGTATCTCGCCCGTCGACGGGCGGGTCTATGCCGAGCGTCCGGCCCTGACGCTGGCCGAGGCGGAGGCCTGTGTCGCGCGCGCCAGGGCCGCCCAGCACGGCTGGGCCGAGCGGCCGCTGGAGGAGCGCATCGCGCTTGTGAAGGCGGGGGTCGCGAAGCTCAACGAGATGAAGGCGCGCGTGGTCGAGGAGCTGGCCTGGCAGATGGGCCGCCCGACCCGCTATGGCGGCGAATTCGGCGGCGTCGACGACCGCACCAACTACATGGCCGAGATTGCGGCCGACACTCTTGCGCCGATGGTCGTGGAGAACTCCAACCTCTTCGAGCGCCGGATAGAGCGCGAGCCGCACGGGATCGTCTTCATCGTGGCGCCCTGGAACTATCCCTACCTTACCACGATCAATACGCTGGCCCCGGCCCTCATCGCCGGGAATGCGGTCATTCTGAAGCACGCGACCCAGACGCTGCTTGTGGGTGAACGGCTGGCCGAGGCCTTCCACGCCGCCGGTGTGCCCGAGGACGTGTTCCAGAACGTCGTTCTCGACCACCAGGTGACCGAGGACCTGATCGGCCAGCGCGCCTTCGGCTTCGTGAACTTCACCGGCTCCGTCGGGGGCGGCGTGGCGATGGAGAAAGCGGCGGCGGGGACGTTCACGGCGCTCGGGCTCGAGCTTGGCGGCAAGGATCCGGGCTATGTCATGGACGACGCCGATCTCGACGCCGCCGTCGACAGCCTGATGGATGGCGCGATGTACAATGCCGGCCAGTGCTGCTGCGGGATCGAGCGGATCTATGTGCATGAAAGCCTCTACGACGCATTCGTCGAAAAGGCCGTGGCCTGGGTCAAGGCGCTGAAACTCGGCAGCCCCTTCGAAGCCTCGACGACGCTCGGCCCGATGGCCAACAGGCGCTTTGCCGACACCGTCCGCGGCCAGATCGCCGATGCGATCACCGATGGCGCGACGGCGCTCATCGACCCCGCGCTTTTCCCCGAGGATGACGGCGGCGCCTACCTCGCACCGCAGATCCTCGTGAACGTCAACCACGAGATGCGAGTGATGCGCGAGGAAAGCTTCGGCCCCGTGGTCGGCATCATGCCGGTGAAGGACGACGATCACGCCATCGCGATGATGAACGATTGCGACTACGGCCTGACCGCCTCGCTCTGGACCGCCGACAGCGCACGGGCCGCGCGGATCGGCCGGCAGCTGGAGACCGGGACGGTGTTCCAGAACCGCTGCGACTACCTCGACCCCGCGCTCTGCTGGACCGGCTGCAAGGATACCGGGCGCGGCGCCGCACTCTCTCCCCTGGGCTTCCAATCGGTCACGCGGCCGAAATCCTACCATCTCAAGAAGGTGACGAAATGACTGTGCCGACCGCCAACTGGTCCTACCCCACCGCGATCAAATTCGGTCCGGGCCGCATCAAGGAACTGGCCGACCACTGCAAGGCGGTCGGCATGAAGCGCCCGCTTCTCGTGACCGACAAGGCGCTGGCCTCGCTGCCGATCACGACGCAGGCGCTCGAGATTCTCGACGCCGCTGGCCTCGGCCATGCCGTCTTTTCCGAAGTCGATCCGAACCCCAATGAAATCAACATGGCAGCGGGCCTGAAATTCTATCGCGAGGGCGGGCATGACGGGGTCGTGTGCTTCGGCGGCGGCTCCGCGCTCGACCTCGGCAAGATGATCGCGCTCATGGTCCATCAGACCGTCAGCGTCTGGGAGCTCGAGGATATCGGCGACTGGTGGACCCGCGCCGATGCGTCGAAGATCGCGCCGATCATCGCGGTGCCGACGACAGCCGGAACCGGATCGGAAGTCGGGCGCGCGGGTGTCCTGACCAACTCCCAGACCCACAAGAAGAAGATCATCTTCCATCCGAAGCTTCTGCCCGCCGTCACGATCTGCGACCCGGAACTGACCGTGGGAATGCCGAAGTTCATCACCGCCGGCACCGGTATGGACGCCCTCGCCCACTGCCTTGAGGCCTATTCCAGCCCCTTCTACCACCCCATGAGCCAGGGCATCGCGCTCGAAGGTATGCGGCTGGTATTCGAGAACCTGCCCAAGGTCTACGCCAACCCGACCGACCTCGAGGCGCGCGCGCACATGATGAGCGCGGCCGCGATGGGCGCGGTGGCATTCCAGAAAGGGCTCGGCGCGATCCACTCGCTCAGCCACCCGGTCGGCGCCGTCTACGGCACGCATCACGGCACGACCAACGCCGTCGTGATGCCGATGGTGCTCGACTTCAACCGAAAGGCCATCGAGGACCGGATCGGGAAGGCGGCCGCCTATCTCGGGATCAAGGGCGGCTTCGACGGGTTCCGCGCGAAGGTGATGGACCTGCGCGCAGAGCTTTCCATCCCGGCCAACCTGACCGCGATGGGGGTCGAGGTGGCGCGGCTCGACGAACTGACCGAGATGGCGCTCGAGGATCCGTCCTGTGGCGGCAACCCCGTCGAGATGACGCGCGAGAACACCCGCGCACTCTACGGCGCCTGCATGTAGGCGGGGTCGCTCAGTCGCCGCGGGGTGGGCACGCCCCCCCCTCGCGGTGCCGGCCGTCCACAATCGTTGCATTTTTGCCGGCTCGCCGGCAAAGGCCCGCCTGAAGCGGCGTGTTGCGGTCTGTTGCCTCTCGCAGTAACAGCCTAACCGTGTATAGTGCCACCCAATAAGAAATCGGAGAGCAGGGTGCGGGGACAGAAGATCGCGGGCTTCGGCATGGCGACGGTCGCGGCGTTCGGCGCGATCATGGCGTATGCCGATCCGCTCTTGAGCGACAATCCGGGGACGTTCGGCCTCCCTGGTCTCATCGACATGCCGTCTGCCGAAAGCATCCCGGAAGGGACGATCGGCGCAACGGTCTTCCGCTTCGGCGGCGGGCTTCGGATCACGGCGACGTTCCAGGTCACCGACCGGCTTCAGGGGGCGTTCCGCTATTCGCGCGTTCCCGGCATCTTCACCAACGGCACAGCGCTTTACGACCGGTCCTTCGACGTCCAGTATCGGCTGCTCGACGAAAAAGGCATGCGCCCGGCGGTGGCCATCGGCCTGCGCGACTTCATCGGCACCGGGGTCTATTCCGGCGAATACATCGTCGCGACGAAGACCATCACGCCGCGCCTGCGCGCCACGGCCGGCCTTGGCTGGGGCCGGCTTGGCACCAACGGCGACATCGGCAGCCCCTTCGGAAGCCGGCCGACCCTCGATATCGGCCAGGGCGGCAAGGCCAACACGGACCAGTGGTTCCGCGGCCCCGCCGCACCGTTCTTCGGGTTCGCCTGGGACGCCAACGACAAGCTGACCCTCAAGGCGGAATATTCGTCGGACGCCTATCCGCGCGAAACCGCCGCCGGCACCCTTTCCCGCGACTCCTCGGTCAATTTCGGCTTCGACTACCGGATCAACAAGTCTGCCAGCCTCAGCGGCTACTACCTCTACGGCTCCGAGGTCGGCCTGCAATTCAACCTCTCCCTCGACCCGCGCAATCCGCCGGCGCCGAGCGGGCTTGAAACCGCGCCGCTGCCGGTGCGTCCGCGGCCGTCGCCGTCCAGCGACCCGGCGGCCTGGGCCACCGACTGGACCGCCGATCCGGAGGTGCATCCCGGTGTTCAGACCGCCGTCGCCAAGGCGATGGAGAAGGACGGGATGGTGCTGGAAAGCATGGCGCTTTCGGCAACCCGGGCCGAGGTTCGGCTGCGCAATCAGAAATACCTCGCCCAGCCGCAGGCCATCGGCCGCACGGCCCGCATCCTGACCCGCGCGCTGCCGCCCTCGGTCGAAACGCTGGTCATCACCTCGGTCGCCGAGGGCATGCCCACCTCGTCCGTCACGCTCGCCCGCCGCGACGTGGAGCAACTGGAAAGCGAGGAATCCGTGGCGCTGCTGCGCAAGGCGGAGTTCAGCGATGCCGTTGCCGGTGCCCATCCCGGCCTCGTCCAGACCGAGGGTGCCTATCCTCGCTTTGTCTGGTCGTTGTCGCCCTACGGCGAGGCCAGCGTCTTTGATCCCGACGATCCGTTGCGCGCCGATTTCGGCGTGGAGCTTGCCGGGCGGTATGAATTCGCGCCGGGCCTGATCCTTTCGGGCAGCGTCCGCAAGAAGATCATCGGCAATCTTGACGAGTCGACGCGGGTGTCGGATTCCACCGTCTACCACGTCCGTTCCGACCTCGTGGAATACCAGAAGCAGGGCGATCCCGGCATACATGACCTGACGCTCGCCTGGTATTCGCGCCCGGCCCCGAACCTTTACGGGCGCGTCACCGTCGGCCTTCTCGAACGCATGTATGGCGGCGTGTCGGGAGAGCTGCTGTGGAAACCCGTTGACAGCCGGCTCGCGCTCGGCGCCGAGGTGAACTACGTCAAGCAGCGCGACTTCGACACGCTCTTCAGCTTCCGCGACTACGAGATCGCGACTGGCCATGTCTCGGCCTATTACGATTTCGGCAAGGGCTTCATGGGCCAGGTCGATGTCGGGCGCTACCTCCTCGGCGACTGGGGCGCGACCTTCACGCTTGACCGCGAGTTCGCCAATGGCTGGAAGGTGGGCGCCTACGCGACCTTCACCGATCTTTCGGAGGCCGATTTCGGCGAAGGCTCGTTCGACAAGGGTGTGCGGCTGACGATTCCGGTGTCCTGGACGACCGGCACCCCCTCCATCAACAAGGTCTCGACAGTGATCAAGCCCCTCAACCGCGACGGCGGCGCCCGGCTCGACGTCGATGGTCGTCTCTACGACACGATCCGCAACACCCATCAGGGCGACATGCAGATCCAGTGGGGGAGATTCTGGCGGTGATGGTCCGGCAACGGCTGGCCGGGCTCGGGCGCGTGGCGCTCCTGTCCGGCATTGTCCTTGGCACTGCGCTCGCGGGCTGCGGTTCAGACACCTCAAAGACCGAGGGCACGTCGATCGCGATCGGCGTCGTCAAGGGCCTGAAGCAGAAGCTTCTGCCGGGCAAGACCGCCCCGGTGGCAACCCCTGATCCGGAAAAACTGGCGGCGGCGGCGAAGTCCTCCTTCTCCGGGCCGATCATTCTGGCGCAGATCGAGAAATCCGGGCTGCTGACGGTGCTTGGCGAATACGGACGCAACGGCGCCACGCGCACCTATTCGACGCCCAACCAGCAGACTTTGGTCCTGCGCGACGGGCTCCTGATCGCGACCCGCGGGCTTGGCGATGATCTCATGTCGTCGGAAAGCGCGGCTGCCGCCGCCCTCGTCACCCGCCGCCAGTCCGGCAACGTGGCGCGTGTCTACCGCTATCTCGACGGTGAGGGGATCGAACGGCCGCTGCCGATGAAGTGCGCCATCACCCTGGGACCGTCGAAGTCCCTCGATTTTTCCGGCAGTCACTACGACACGGTGCAGGTCGACGAGACGTGCAAGTCCGGCGGGGTCAGCATGACCAACACCTACTGGGTCACTGCGGGCGGCACGGTCGCATTGTCGCGCCAATGGATCGGCCCGGCCCTTGGCCATGTGACCATCCAGCTCGTCCGCCCCTGACCTACGGAATATTCTTGCTTCGGACCTGACGGTTTATGGCCGCCCGTGGACGCCTGATCGGTGCACGCCGACGTGTTCACCACCGTCCTTCATGACAAGCGAAAAAGCACAAAGGCCGGACGCGATTGCATCCGGCCTTTGCAGAATTCGAGAAGATCGACGGATCAGGAGTCCGACGAAGCCGCAGCGATCACGCCGAGGAGGAGGAGCGCCGGAACGATCAGGCCAGCGTTCGAGGAGCTGGACTCTTCGACGACGATCGGCTCGGCTTCAACCATCGGGGCCGAGTAGCCGCCGGCGAAAGCAGCGCTGGCCGAGAGGGTCACGACGGCAGCGACAGTAGCAAGTTTCTTCATGTTAGTTCTCCGCTCTAAAACCGGTACAAGCCACCAATCGCGGCAGCTTCCTCGTTCAAAAAAGCATAATCTTGGCCGGATGCAAAGAGGAATTCTGCGATGCCGCAGCAGAAACAATCAGGTGTTGCAGATTAGCAGTGTCAGCCCGCAAAAGTCTGGGAAACGTAATAATTTCCGCAATATGGGGCCTTTGCGTCGAAGCCGATTCCCGATCCCAGGCGCGACACTTTCCGGTCGAGGATATTGCGCCGATGGGCCGATGATTCCATCCAGAGAGTCACGATGGTCCGGGCCAGGGACGCATAGCTGTGCGGCGGGATCGACTGGCCGTTTCCGCCGAGAAACCCGCATGCGGACGCGTTTGCAATCCGGAAGGAACGCCCGTCGATCTGAAATCGCGCCACCTGGCCGATATTCTCGGACCCCGCCCGGAACCGCAGGCCCGACGCCTTGAGGCGGGCGACCGGCGTCGCCTGACCCGGCGTCTTCGACCGGTGCGTAAGATGTCGCGAACGCGCCATCCACTTCGCATGCTGGCCTGCGACTTTCCGCAGCCCGCCCGCCTCGCCCAGCGGCGCAAGACCGGCACGACAGCGATGATAGTTGACCTCGGCGCGGATGGCCTTGTCGATCAGGCCCTGGTCGATCCGCCCCTCCGCCCGGATGGGGGCCTGCGCCCCCGGAACGGTCGCGCGCGAACAGGCTTCGGCCGCACCCGCCACCGGCATCAGCAGCAGTCCGACAAACAGGATCTTCCGAAGCATGGCGACAGCCTTCCGTCCATGGCGGTTTGAGAGACAAGTTCCCCTGAAGGGGAACACTGTGCACGAAACTTTGGCAATAAATTGGCAACGTACCGTCGAAGTCCTGCTGAGGCGTTGACAGGCAAACGGCGATCGTTCCAAGTCGGCGCAACATATTGTTCGAGGACGAATTGATGAAAATCGCAATGATCGGAACCGGATATGTCGGCCTCGTCTCCGGGGTCTGTTTCTCCGATTTCGGCCACGAGGTCGTCTGCGTCGACAAGGATCCGCGCAAGGTCGCGATGTTGACCGGGGGCGAGGTTCCGATCTACGAACCCGGGCTCGACGTGCTGATGGCCAGGAACGTCGCCGCCGGACGCTTGTCGTTCACCGGCGACCTCACCTCCGCCGTCGATGGCGCCGAGGCCGTTTTCATCGCCGTCGGCACGCCGACCCGGCGCGGCGACGGGCATGCGGACCTGACCTATGTGATGGCCGCCGCCGAGGAGATTGGCCGCGCGCTGACCGGCTATGCCGTCGTGGTGACGAAATCGACGGTCCCGGTCGGCACCAATGCCGCCGTGCGTGCGGCGATCGAGAAGGCGGCACCGGACGCCAAGTTCGACGTTGCCTCCAACCCCGAATTCCTCCGCGAAGGGGCGGCGATCGACGATTTCATGCGGCCCGACCGGGTCGTCGTCGGCGTGACCTCGGAGCGCGCCCAGAAGGTGATGGGCGAGATCTACCGCCCGCTCTTCCTGCGCGACTTCCCGATCCTCTACACCGATCTCGAAACCGCCGAGATGATCAAGTACGCGGCCAACGCCTTCCTCGCCACCAAGATCACCTTCATCAACGAGATCGCGCGGCTTTGCGAAAAGGTTGGTGCCGACGTGAAGCAGGTGTCGCGGGGCATGGGCCTCGACAACCGGATCGGCAACAAGTTTCTGCATGCCGGGCCCGGCTATGGCGGGTCGTGCTTCCCCAAGGACACCTCGGCGCTGGCGCGGATCGGGCAGGAACACGCCGCGCCGATCCAGATCGTCGAGACGGTGATCAAGGTCAACGAAGAGGTAAAGCGCCGCATGGTCGAGAAGGTGACCGATCTTTGCGGCGGCTCGGTGAACGGCAAGACCGTCGCCGTCCTCGGCGTGACCTTCAAGCCCAACACCGACGACATGCGCGACGCGCCGTCGCTGACCATCGTGCCGGCACTGGTCGGGGGCGGGGCCAGGGTGCGCGTCGTCGATCCGCAGGGCCGGCGCGAGGGTGAAAAGCTACTGCCCGGCGTGACCTGGGTGGACGACGCCTACACGGCGGCCGACGGGGCGGACATCGTCGTGATCCTGACGGAATGGAACGAGTTCCGCGCGCTCGACCTCACGCGTCTCGCCCGGAGCATGGCGCAGGCGCGCATGGCCGATCTGCGCAATATCTACTCGCCGAAGGATGCCGAGGCGGCGGGATTTTTGGCCTATTCCGGCGTCGGGCGCTGATCCTGCCGCGGACCGGGGCGCTGCCCCGGACCCCGGGATATTTCCGGCAAGATGAAGATCAGGGTACGAAGACGTGTCGCAGCTCCTGCCGGAGCGCGGCCTTCTGCACCTTGCCCATCGTGTTGCGCGGCAGCGCCGCGCGGACCGCGATGTGCTTCGGCTGCTTGAACTTCGCGAGGCTTTGTCCGAGCGCCGCGCGGATCGCCTCCGGATCGGGTGCGGCACCGGGTTCGGGCACGATCACCGCCACGACGGCCTCGCCGAAATCGGGATGCGGCACGCCGATCACCGCGCTTTCAAGCACGCCGGGCAGCGCGTCGAGGGCAAGCTCGACCTCCTTCGGGTAGACGTTGAAGCCGCCCGAGATGATCAGGTCTTTGCCGCGCCCGACGATGCTGACATAGCCGTCGGCGTCGATCGCCCCGAGGTCGCCGGTGATGAAGAAGCCATTGGTGCGGAGTTCCTCCGCCGTCTTCTCCGGCATGTTCCAGTAGCCCTGGAAGACGTTCGGGCCGCGCACCTCGATCGTGCCGATCTCGCCTTGCGGCAATGCGCGCCCCTCGGCGTCGCAGACCTTCATCTCCACGCCCGGCAGGGGGAAACCCACCGTACCCGCCCGACGCTCGCCCTCATAGGGGTTCGATGTGTTCATGTTGGTCTCGGTCATGCCGTAGCGTTCGAGGATGCGGTGGCCGGTTCGCGCCTCCCACTGGCGGTGGGTCTCGGCCAAAAGCGGCGCGGAGCCGGAGATGAAGAGCCGCATCCCCGCCACCAGGTCGCGGGTCAGGCGCGGATCGTCGAGAAGGCGCGTGTAGAAGGTTGGCACCCCCATCATCGTGGTCGCCTGCGGCAGGTGGCGGATCACCTCATCCGCGTCGAATTTCGGCAGGAAGATCATCGGGCAGCCGGCGAGGAGCGCCACGTTCGTGGCCACGAAAAGCCCGTGCGTGTGAAAGATCGGCAATGCGTGCAGGAGCACGTCATCCGCCGTGAAGCGCCAGTAGGCGGCCAGCACCTCGGCGTTGGACAGAAGGTTCGCATGGCTCATCATCGCGCCCTTCGACCGGCCTGTCGTGCCGGAGGTGTAGAGGAGCGCCGCGAGATCATCGGCCGCCCGCGCGGCGACCGGCAGGGGGTCCGCAACCGCGGCGGCCTCGGCAAAGCTGCCCGTGCCGTCCGCGTTCAGCACCGCGAGGGCGGCGCCGCAACCCGCCGCGACCGGGGCGAGGGCCGGTTCGGCCCGGCCATCGCAAAGCAGAAGCTTTGCCCCCGCATCGGCGACGAAATATTCGACCTCGGCGGCGGTATAGGCGGTGTTGAGGGGCAGGAACACGATCCCGGCCCGGAACGCGCCGACGATCACCGCGAGCATGTCGGGGCTTTTCTCGAGCTGCAACGCCACGCGATCGCCGGGCTTCAGACCGGAGGCGACCAGCGCGCCGGCGAACCGCGCCGCGCGTTCCGCGAAAGCGGCGTAGCTGATATTGCCATGATCCGGCAGGATCAGGAAATCCCGCTCGCTGCCCTCATGTCGCCCGAAAAGCGCATCGTAGAGATGATTGGCCATGCCGCCCCCTCGTTTTCACCTGGCCCAGATATCCCCGCCGGAGGCCGGAATCTAGCGCGCGTGTCGCGAAGGGGCGAGGCTCAGCACGAAAATCCCGGCAGATGCAGCGACGATCGACGGCCCCGCCGGCGTATCGAGGCGGAGCGACAGCCAGAGCCCGGCCAGGACCGCGGCGGCGCCAAGTGCCACGGCCCAGGCCGCCATCGCCTCCGGCGTCCGCGACAAAGCCCGCGCGCTGGCCGCCGGGATGATCAGCATCGCCGCGATGAGAAGCGCACCGACGATCTTGATCGAGACCGCGACGACGAGCGCCAGGGCGAGGGTGAGGACGAGTTTCTCGCGCCGCGGGTCGATGCCCGCCGCCTGCGCCAGTTCCTCGTTCACGGTCGCGGTCAGGAGGGCGTTCCAGCGCCACACCATAAGCGCGAGGACAAGCGCGGACCCACCCCAGACCCAGACGAGATCACTGGCACTCACCGTCAGGACATCGCCGAAGAGGTAGGCGGAGAGGTCCGACCGAACACCCGGCAGGAACGACACCGCGACAAGGCCGAAGGCGAGCGCTGAATGGGCCAGCACACCGAGCGCGGTGTCGGCCGCCCTGCCGCGGCCGCTGAGCCCGGTCACGGCGAGCGCCATCGCCAGTGCGACGATTGCGGTCCCGGCCGCCACCGGCAGGTCCGTCGCCAGCGCCAACGCCACGCCAAGGATCGCCGCATGCGAGGTCGCATCGCCCATATAGGCCATCCGCCGCCAGACGACGAAGGCGCCGAGGGGGCCGGCGGCCAGCATCAGGCCGATCCCGGCCAGGGCGGCGCGGATGAGGAAATCGTCAGGCATTCTCGGCCTCGGCCTTGTGATCGTGGTGGTGGCCATCGCCCGGATCGTGCGCATGGTCGTGTTCGTGCCGGTAGAGCGCCAGCGCCCCGCCGGTGCCGAAGCCGAAAAGCGCGCGGTATTCCGGCGCCGCCGATACGACCTGCGGCGCACCTTCACAGCAGACATGGCCGTTGAGGCAAATGACGCGGTCAGAGGCGCTCATCACGACATGGAGGTCGTGACTGACCATCAGGACCGCCACCCCGGTCTCCTGCCGCACCTCCTCCAGCAGCTTGTAGAAGCCCGCGACCCCCGGCTGATCGAGTCCTTGCGTCGGTTCGTCGAGGATCAGGATCTCCGGCCGCGCCAGAAGCGCCCGCGCGAGGAGAACGCGCTGCAACTGTCCGCCGGACAGCGCCGACATCTGCCGTGCTTCGAGTCCCGGCACACCCGTGCGCTCAAGCGCCCTCGCGGCCTCCGCCATCGGAATCAGCCGTGGCAGAGAGAGGAACCGCGCGACCGTCATCGGCAAGGCCGGATCAATGTGAAGCCGCTGCGGCACGTATCCGACACCGAGGCCGACGCGCCGCGTCACCGTGCCCTCGGCCGCCCGTTCGAGCCCGATCAGCGCCCGGATCAGCGTCGATTTCCCCGACCCGTTCGGGCCGACGATGGTCACGATCTCGCCCGCGCGGATCGCGAAATCGACCGCACTCAGCACCGTCTGGATTCCGTGGCGGACCGTCAGTCCACGCGCTTCGATGAGCGTCACGATGCGGCCTCCGCGCAGGCGGGGCAGAGGCCCAGCGCCTCGACGTTCATGCGTTCGACCGAAAAGCCGATCTGCGCCGCCGCGGCCTCCATCGCGCCGCGCACGGCGTCGGCCGGCGCCTCCGCCACCGCGTCACAGGCGCGGCAGATGAAAAAGGCGGGCGAGTGCGTCTCGCCGGGATGCATGCAGGCGGCAAAGGCATTGAGCCGGCGGATACGATGGGCGAAGCCCTGATCGACAAGGAAATCGAGCGCCCGGTAGGCGACCGGCGGCTGGTTCCCGAACCCAGCCTCCGCCAGCTTCTCCAGCACTTCATAGGCGCCGAGCGCCCGATGCGACTCGAGAAGGATCTCCAGCGCACGGCGGCGGACGGGCGTCAGCCGCGCACCTGTCTTTGCGCTCAACTCCTCGGCCCGCGCCAAGACATCGCCGGTGCAGTGCGCGTGATCATGCGTGGCGAAAGCGAGCGCCGGATCGGAATGCTTCTGTTCGGTCGTCATGATGGGCTCTAGCCGCTTGACATGTTATGCTATAACATACGATATCGCATTCCAACCCGCAATCCCCGAAGGAATCCAAGATGCGACGCCCGTTATCGCTTGCAGCGACCCTCACCGTTCTGGCGCTCCCGGCGTGGTCGGAGGTCCCCGACGTCGTGACCGACATTCCAGTCGTCCACTCTCTTGTTTCGGCCGTTCTGGGCGATCTCGGCAATCCGATGCTGCTGCTCGACAAGGGTGCGGATGCCCATGATTTCCAGCTTCGGCCGTCGCAGGTCCGGGCGCTGAACGGGGCCGATCTCGTCATCTGGGTCGGGCCGGGCATGACCCCGTGGCTCGACCGCGCCATTGCCGGGGCGGACGGGCCGATATCGGTCGTGCTTCTCGACGTGCCGCGCACGACGCTGCGGCAGAACGCCGAGGCCGAGATGCATGCGGCCGCTGCGGATACCGGCACTGAGGAAGAAAGCGATCATGAGCACGAGCATGGCGGGTTGGACCCGCATGCCTGGCTCGATCCCGACAATGCGGCGCTCTGGATCGGGAGAATCGCCGACGCGCTGGCGGACCTCGATCCCGGCAACGCGGTCGCATACCGCGCCAACGCCTCGTTGGCCCAGGCGCGGATCGAGACGCTCGACCGCGCGCTGGGTGAACGGCTGGCCCCGGCGAAAGGGGCCGGGTTGATGGTCGCCCATGACGCTTACGGCTATTTCGCCGACCATTACGGGCTGACTATCGTGGCCAGCCTCGCCTCCGGCGACGCCGCCAGCCCCGGCGCGGCACATTTGACCGATCTGCGGGCGGCGCTCGACAGCGGCGCGGTCGCCTGCATCTTCCCCGAAGCCGCGCACGATCCCGCCCCCGTCGAGGCGCTTGCCGAGGGCGCGCCGGTCCGGATTGGGAAGTCGCTTGACCCCGAAGGCCGGGCGATGGAGCCGGGACCAAACCTCTATCCCGATCTCATGACAGCGATGGCCGACACCATCGCCGACTGCGTCGCGGGGGATTGACCGGCGTCGATGCCCGGGCCACCAAGGGATGAGCGCGGACGCGAAGAGATGATGCCGGCCCGCCAGACCAGCCTTCAGGGCCACAGATGAGCGCCAATATCCGCGATTTCGGCATCACGCAGGCGGGCGAACGGGTCGAGGCAATCGACCTCACGGGCAGCGGTCTTCGCACCACGATCCTGACCCTCGGCGCGACGGTTCAGGATCTGCGCCTTGAGGGGGCCGACTGGCCGCTGGTTCTCGGGGCCGATACCCCTGACGCCTATCAGGGGCCGCTCCTCTATGCCGGGGCGATCGTCGGGCCGGTCGCGAACCGGATCGCCGGCGCCTCGGCCACAATTGCCGGGAAGCGGTATGAATTCGAAGCAAATGAGGGCGGGCGGACGACGCTCCATTCGGGCGCGACCGGGCTTCATGCGCGCCTCTGGCAGATCGAAAGTGCGACGGCGAACGAAGCGACGCTTTGCATCGACCTTGCCGATGGCGACGGCGGCTTTCCCGGCAACCGCAGCGTCACCGCATGTTTCCGGCTGATCGAACCCGGCGACCTTGTCATCGAGCTCAGGGCCACCACCGACGCGCCTAGCCCGATCAACCTCGCCCATCACGGCTACTGGACGCTCGACGGCACACCTGACACGCGCCGACACCGGCTGCGGGTCGCCGCCGACCACTACCTACCCGTCGATGCGGAGCTGATCCCGACCGGAGAGGCCCGTCCCGTCGCCGGCACCGAATTCGACCTGCGTCACGGGCGGCTTCTGACCGATGCGCCGCCGCTCGATCACAATTTCTGCCTCGCAATGTCCCGGCGCGACCTGACGGAGGTGGCGGACCTTTTCGGTGCGTCCGGCATCAGGCTCCGGCTCGCGACGACCGAGCCCGGGCTTCATGTCTATGATGGGCGGCATTTCACCCCCGGCCCCGGCCGGCGCGGCCTGAACCCGCATGCCGGGATCGCACTTGAAGCCCAGGGCTGGCCGGACGCGCCGAACCACCCCGGTTTTCCGACGGTTACACTCGCCCCCGGCGAGATCTACCGCCAGATCACGCGATTCCGGATCGACCGGCCCGACAAGCCTTGACCGGGCTGCGGTTTTCGGCACCCTGAGGGCATTCGGATTTTGCAGAACTGAAGAAATCCATGCCGCAGCCGCCTGCCTTTCCCGACATCGTGGCCGAGATCGGAAGCCTCTTCGGTCTGTCGCGCCCCGCGGGTCAGTGCTTTGCCGCGATCTGGCGGGCGGCCCAGCCGCCCTGCGCCGACGACCTGACCGGGCTTCTCGGTCTGTCGCGGTCCAACGTCTCGACAGCGTTGAAAGAGCTGCGCGACTGGGGGCTCATCACCCGTGCACGGGCGCCCGGGGATCGCAAGGACTACTTCACCGCTCCGCCCGATCCCTGGGATGCCGTTCGCGCCGTGCTTTCCGCGCGCCAAAGACGTAGCGTCGCACCTATCCTGGACCGCCTGATCGCCGCCGAGGCGGAAACCGGCGACGTGCGGACCGCAGCGCTTCACGCGGTGCTCAGCACGATTTCGGCACGGATGGACGCGCTCGCCGTCCTTGATGCCGACGCGCTCGCGCGGGCTTTCGCCCCCGGATCGGAGGAGAAGCCGGAAACCGCCAAGAAGAAGAAAAAGAAACGCAAGTCCTGACGCGCCGACCGTGCAGCCGGAGCGTCGGGCACCTTACCTTTCGTCGTCGTCCTCGTCGTCGTCATCGTTCGGCAGGTTGAAGAAGCTGTCCGCATCCGAATAGTCGGCCGGGTTCTTCTCCTCTTCCTCCGATCGCGACAGCGAGAAATTCTCGAGCCCGGCGATCGACGACGGCATCTTCGGCTCCGACGACATCCCGAGCGATTGCTCCGTCGAGACCAGCTTGCGGCGCTCATCATCGGACATCACCGCGCCGTCCGCGGCCCGCTTCTTCGCAGCCTTCTGCACGGCGGCGTCCAGTTCGGACTGCCGGCAGAGGCCGAGCGCGACCGGGTCGATCGGCGTGATGTTCGAGATGTTCCAATGGGTCCGGTCGCGGATCGAGGCGATCGTGGGCTTGGTCGTGCCGACGAGCTTGCCAATCTGCGAATCCGCGAGCTCCGGGTGGAATTTCACCAGCCACAGGATCGCCGCCGGACGGTCCTGCCGCTTCGACAGAGGCGTATAGCGCGGCCCCCGGCGCTTTTCCTCGCCGAGTGAGGCCGGGTTGAACTTCAGCTTCAGCTTGTAGAGCGGATCCTTCTCACCCTTCTCGATCTCGCTCGGCTCGAGCTGGCTGTTGGCGATCGGGTCGAAGCCCTTCACCCCCGCCGCGACGTCACCGTCGGCGATGCCCTGCACCTCGAGCTCGTGCATGCCGCAGAAATCCGCGATCTGCTTGAAACTGAGCGTCGTGTTGTCCACAAGCCAAACGGCAGTGGCCTTGGCCATAAGCGGTTTCGTCATGCGGCTTCTCCTTTACAAATCTCTCCCGCGCCGGGAAAACGGCCGCGACCCTTCGGCCGCCATTCCTCGTTTTCAGGGAAGTTCGCGGGCTATATAGTCGTTTCGACGACCGGAGAAAAGAGAAAATGCGCTGGCTCCTCGCCCTCGCCCTGAGCGCCCTGCCAGCCTTTGCCGAGGGCGAGCGCGCTGGCGAATTCGACTATTACATCCTGTCGCTTTCCTGGTCGCCGACATTCTGCGCGCTGACCGGGGATGCGCGGGGCGAGGATCAGTGCGATCCCCGGCACGAGTTCAGCTTCACCCTGCACGGACTCTGGCCGCAATACGAGTTCGGCTGGCCAAGTTACTGCCGGACGGGAGCGCGCGATCCCTCCCGCGCCGAAACGGGGGCGATGGCGGACATTATGGGGTCATCGGGGCTGGCCTGGTACGAATGGAAGAAGCACGGGCGCTGTTCCGGCCTTGCGGCCGGCGACTATTTCGCCGCGTCCCGGCAGGCCTATGAGAAGGTGACGATTCCAGAGGTTCTTGCGAGCCTGCGGAAGGACGTGACGCTTCCCGTCCACGTCGTCGAGGAGGCCTTTGTCGAGGCCAATTCCGGCCTCGACGACACGATGATCACCGTCACCTGCGAGGCCGGCCGCATCCAGGAAGCGCGGATCTGCCTGACCCGCGACCTCCGGTTCCGGCCCTGCGGCCTTGACGCTGCCCGCGATTGCCGGATGCGGGACGCTCTTATGGAAGCGGTGCGGTAGGGCCGCCGAACGGCCAGTCCTGGCATCCTCCTGGTCAGTGGTGCGCGAGGGGCTGGACCGCCCGGCCAGTTCACCCCGTCGACCTGGCTGAGGAACCGCGCCTGATCCCTCATCTCGACGCCGAGATTGGCGGTCACTCCCCTCGCCCGCATCGTCGCCGGCGACGCGCCCAAGACCATCGCCGACGGGCCGCCGGTGCCCGTGAAGGACGTCACTTGCCATTTCGTGTCGAACAAGTCGCCGACATCATCACGACTGCCGGGAGGCATCCGCAACCAGGAACCATGATACTGTATCGGGTACAATTTATGGCATTCCAACCCGTTGCACCCGGATCGGCGCCGTGATCTGACGGAAAGCCGATCAGGTATGGAGGCCCCGATGACGGTGCGCATCGCGCTCAATGGGTTCGGCCGCATCGGCCGCTCGGTCCTGCGGGCCGCCTTGACCGATCCAACCCATGCCGATCTGGAGGTCGTCGCGGTCAACGATATCGCCAGGCCGGAAATGGCCGCCTATCTCTTCGAATACGACAGCACCTTCGGGCCGTGGAAAGGCGAGGTCCGGCTGGAGGACGGCGCTCTCATCGTCAATGGCCGCAGCATCCGGCTGACCGGCGCCCGCGATCTTTCCACGCTCGATCTATCGGGCATCGACATCGTGATGGAATGCACCGGGCTTGGCGGCGAGAGGTCGTTCGCCGAGGCGGGGCTGCGCGCGGGGGCCCGCCGGGTTCTGGTTTCCGGCCCCTCGGCGACGGCGGATTTCACGCTGGTGCTCGGCGCAAACGACGAGATGCTGGCAGCGGAGTACCGGATTGTCTCCAACGCGTCCTGCACAACCAACGCGCTGGCGCCCCTCGCCCGGCTGATCGACCGGAAATGGGGGGTGGAAACCGGGTGGATGACGACGATCCATTGTTATACCGGCAGCCAGCCCACCGTCGATGCGCCCGGCGCCGACTTCGCCCGAAGCCGCGCGGCGGCCTTGTCGATGGTGCCGACCACGACATCGGCGCAGCGACTCCTGGACGTGGTGCTGCCCGACCTCGCCGGCCGGATCGAGGGCGCGGCGGTCCGGGTGCCGGTGGCCTCGGTCTCGGCAGTCGATCTCTCGGTGATGACGCGCGATAAGCCGGGGCGGGAGGCGGTGAACGACGCGCTGAGAGCAACTGACGGCGTGATCGGCTGGACCGAAAAACCGCTCGTTTCCTCCGATCTCCGGGCGCGGCCGGAGAGCATCGTCATGGCGCTGCCAGAAACGCATGTGACCAGGGGCGGGCTGATCCGCGTCTTCGGTTGGTATGACAACGAATGGGGATTTTCGAACCGGATGCTGGATGCGGCGCGGCTGATGGCCCGGCACTGAGCCTGCGTTTTTCGAGGCATTCCGGCAGCAAATCTGCCAAAATCCGGCCGATAGAATCCGGATTGGAAGAAAAGATGGATCGTCTCGCCTCCGATCGCATGTTCATCGCCGTGATGGAGACCGGCAGCTTCACCGCCGCCGCCGGGCGGCTCGGCACAAGCTCGGGCCAGGCCTCGAAGCTCGTCTCGCGGCTTGAGGCCGAACTCGGCGTTCGCCTTCTCAACCGCACGACGCGAGCGGTTTCGGCGACGGAAGTCGGGCAGGCCTATTTCGAGCAGATCCGCACCCTGATCGAGGATTACGACACGCTGGATCAAAGCGTGCTTGATGCCGCCCGCGCGCCGCGCGGGCGGGTGCGGCTGACCGCGCCGCTGACCTTCGGCGCCGTGGAACTGGTTCCCGCACTCACCACCTTTGCCTCCGCCTATCCCGAGATCTCGCTTGATGTCAGCTTCTCCGACCGGATCGTGAACCTCGTCGACGAGGGCTTCGACGCGGCGGTGCGGATCGGGCGGCCCCGCGACACGACGCTGATCGCGCGGAAGCTTTCCGAGATGCGGTTGGTTCTCGTCGCCTCCGACGGTTATCTCGGGCGGCGTGGTGTCCCGGACTGCCCCGAGCACCTCACGGAGCATGACTGCATCATCGACACGAATTTCCGGGATCCGGGCCACTGGCCCTTCCGCCGCGACGGCAGGTTGCTGACCGTGCCCGTGCATGGGCGGCTCAGCTTTTCGAACGCCGAAGCCTGCCTGAAAGCGGCAGAGGCAGGGCTCGGCTTCGGCTATGTACCGGACGTCATCGCGGTCGAAAGCCTTGGCGCCGGCCGGGTGCGCGCCGTCCTTGGCGACTACTCCGACGAGCCGCTCGGCGTCTTCGCGCTCTATCCACCCGGGCGGCACCTTGCGGCGAAAGTGCGGGTTCTCGTCGATCACCTTGCCCGCCATTTCCGCGACCGTGGCGGTCGGCACGCGTAACAAGGGATTTCTTCCGAAACGGATGAAATTATCTTCCCTTAAACCAGATTATCATTCTCACGGAAGCAAGTCATGTTCCGCCCATCGGCCGCAGCGGCCACGCGAACAGGAACGGAGACGACGATGACCACCTATGACACCAATCCGGCCGACAGTCTGGCCACGGCCTCGAATGCGCAATACGCCGCCCTGATCCTTCGGGTCACGATGGGCGTGTTCTTTCTCGCCCATGCCTGGCTGAAGATCGCGGTCTTCACGCCTTCTGGCACGGCCGGCTACTTCGCCTCCATCGGATTGCCGGGCTTTCTCGCCTATCTGACCATCGCGGCCGAGCTTCTCGGCGGCCTCGCGCTCATCGCCGGGCTCTGGACCCGCTGGGTGTCGCTGGCGCTTGTGCCGGTTCTGGTCGGCGCCGCCTATTTCGGACACGGCGCGGCCGGGTTCTTCTTCTCCAACCCGAATGGCGGCTGGGAATTTCCGGCCTTCTGGACGGTCGCGCTGATCGTGCAGGCGCTTCTCGGCGACGGCGCCTATGCGCTCGGCAAAGGGTCGGCGCGCTGAGAACCCAGCCCTGCGACAAAGCGCGATCAAGCCCGCGAGCGCCGCGAAGATCGGGTGCGGACGCATCGCGCTGAACTCAACTACGTTGTAGGCGCCGTCTCCTTTCAAGAGGCGGCGCCTCGTCTTGAGCCAATCGCCCCCGAGGAAATCTGCAATCAGCCTTTTCGAAAAGCCACCCGGCGGGTCAGACCGCAGCGAGAACCGCGCCGAGCCGGCCGAGGAAGACATCGGCATTGGCGCGCGAAAAGACCAGCGGCGGGCGGATCTTCAGCACGTTGCCGGCCTTTGCGGTCGCCGAGATCAGCACATGCTTGGCGCGCAGGTCGTTGACGATCCGCCGGGCGAGGGCCGCGTCCGGCCCGCCATCACGCTCGATATCGGCACCGATGAACAGCCCCGCGCCACGAACCGTCCCGAGGCAGTCGTGGTGGCCGGCGAGGTCGCGAAGACCGTCAGCCAGATACGCGCCGGTCGCGCGGGCATTCTCCATCAAACCCTCGTCCTCGATCACGTCGAGAACCGCACCCGCGGTCGCCGCCGCCACGGCATTGCCGCCGAAGGTGTTGAAGTAGCGCGCCCTCGCGCCGAATTCGGCCACGACCTCCGGCTTCAGCACCAACCCCGCGACCGGGTAGCCGTTGCCCATCGGCTTGCCGAGCGAGACCATGTCGGGGATGAGCCCGTGCCGTTCGAACCCCCACATCGCAGCCCCCGTGCGGGCGAAACCGGGCTGCACCTCGTCGGCGATGAAGAGACCGCCCGCCTTTCGGATCACTTCGACCGCCGGTGCGAGGAAACCGGGCGGATCGGCGAAGATCCCGTCGGAGGAAAAGATCGTATCGACGAGGAGCGCGGCGGGCCGGATGCCGTGGCGCAACAGATCGTCGATCGCGGATTGCACCGCCGCCGCAAAACCGGCCCCGGGATCGTCACCGAACCGCGCCGGATCGGGTGCGGGCACGGTACGGACATGGGCGCCAAGCGGCACGCCGGCCCCGAGCGAGGGCGACAGCTCGGCGATGCTGGCGGTCACCCCGTGATAGGCGTTCTCGGTCACGATGATGCCGGTCGCGCCGGTGTGTTCCCGCGCGATGCGCAAGGCCAGATCATTGGCTTCGGAGCCGGTGCAGGTGAACATGACGTGGGATAGCGCCGCCGGGAACGTCGCGAGAAGCCGCTCGGCATAGGTCAGGATGCCGTCGTGCAGATAGCGCGTGTGGCTGGCGAATGTGGCGGCCTGACGGCTCATCGCCTCCACCACGCGGGGGTGGCAATGCCCGACGCAGGCCACGTTGTTGTAGGTGTCGAGATAGGCCGTGCCATCCTTGTCGTAAAGCCAGACGCCCTCGCCCCTGACCAGATGCACCGGCGTTTCATAGAAGAGCCGGTATGCGGGGCCGAGCGCCTTCGTGCGGCGTGAGACGAGGGCTTCGTCCTCGGGGCCCAGATGGCCCTGTCCCGCGACATGGGCGTTGGGCATCGTTTCGCGGCGGGTCATGACAGGTCCTTTGCGAGGGTGGCGGAAAGACGGGCGCGGGCGGCGTCGCGGTCAAGGCCGGCGAGCGCCTCGAACCCTGCGCGCGCGCCCGGGAGGTTGCGGAGGAAGTAGGCGGCGTTCTCCGGCTGCCGCGCGGCGCGCCAGTTCGACAGGACCACGGTCGTGACCATCCGCATCGTGACCAGATCGAGGATCAGCGCCTCTTCGCCGGGCAAGAGCGGCAGAATGGAATGCCAACCCGCGATGACCTCCGTCAAGGCGGCGAGCGGATCGGCCGGATCGGCCTGATAGGAGGCCGCGACGGCGAGGTCGCAGATGCGCGGCGTCCTCACCATGTCGCCGAAATCGAGGATGCCGGTGATTTCCGTTGCGGCGGGATCGGTCAGGAGGTTGTGCGGGTTGAAGTCGGCATGGACCACCTGCCAGGGCAATACTGCGAGAGTTGGCGCGATCTCGGCATCGAAGCGGTCGAGGGCGGTTTCACAAAGCGCGCGAAGCCCCGCATCGGTGACTGACGGCAGCAGCGGCCGCAGTTTCGCAGCATTGCGGATGTCCCAGATCAGCTCGTGATCCTCCGCCGGATGGCTGAACCCTTCGAGCGCCCTCGTCAGTCGCGCGGCGGTCCGCCCGACCGCGCGGCGGAGTGTGGGCGTAGCTCTCACGGCGTGAAGCGGCGTGCCATCGACCCAGGTCAAAACCCGCACGATGCTGCCGGACGCAAGGGGAATCTCCACCCGTCCGTCCCGCGCGGCGATCACCCTTGGCACCGGCAGGCCGGGATCGGTTCGGGCGATGTGCGAAAGCGCCTCGGTCTGGAAATTCGTCACCTCCGGCGGCTCGGCCGCATTGGCGATCTTGAGCACGTAGGTGTCTGAGTCCGTCGTCAGCCGGAAATTCTGGTCGCGCTCGGAGGCGAGAGGGGCAAGCCGCCCATCGAGGCCGAAATGTTCGCGCGCAAGCCGCAAGGCGTCCGCCTGCGACAGGCGGGGCTGGTCGGCGGTCATGCGGTTGCCTGCGGGCGAGGCGCTCATCGGGGTCTCCGGATCGTTTGGGGGAAGTAGCCATGAAACCCGCGCCTGCACAAGCGGGGTCCGGTCTCGCGGCTTGGGCGAGGTCAGTCGCCGAGTTCTTCGGGAAGAATGGGATTCAACGTCCCGCGCCATGAGCCGCCGCCCCGGCCGTTTCACGCAGTGCGTCTTCGTCTCGGCGCGTCTTCGGGAACCCTGCGCTTTCCGGGCGAAATCCCGATCCGCTTCGGCATTTCCGATGCCATGGCTCATTGCCATATGCCGCTCCGGCTCTTGCCGATCGGATACGCGACCTGTCGCGACAACTGGGGCGCGATTGGCACGGATGATTGCCGGATTGGCGCCGTCACAGGTCACGGAAATAGGGGTCGATCTTCCAGTAGCCCGCCATGTCTGCCGCCTTCGCATGGGGCAGGCCAACCGCCTCCATCGCGTAGAAATCGACGCCGAGGAGCGCCGCGAGGCGCCAGCCACGCGCGGCCCCGTCCCGGGCCGGACTGCCTTCGGCGAACATGGATTCAATTTCGGTCGCAGCGCTCACCAGAACATAGATCAGCTCGGTCGCCCGCGCCTCGGGCCAGCGGCCGACCATCTCGCGGACAAGCGGGCGCCAGCCATCCGGCGCATCGAGCAGATGCTCGATCGCGAAATGCACCTTGTCCAAACTGGCCGCCCCACCAGACATCGACCGTTAAAATCAATATCGCGGCCCCCAAAGCCGCTTCCATCCGCCCCTGTTGGGCCCCGGATCGGGCGCGCCTGTCAATAACCTTCGGGGAAACGCTACGTTTTTGATCCGATGGTCAAATCCCGCCGTTGCAGTCGCACGGGACATTCGCTAGCGTCTCGCGCTATAGTCCGTCAGCGCCTGGTACAGGATATCGCGATGCCGAGCCATAAAGGCCAGCACCTTCCCAACAGCGAGCGCAACCCCGGCGTTCCCCTGTCGCTCGATTGGTTCGAACAGATCGCGGTCAACACCCCGGCGGCCGAGCGGCGCGCGGCGACGCTGACCACGCGGCGGACCGTGAAGAAGGAATGGCAGGCCGCCTGGCTCGTCAACGCGGTCCGCTGCATCGACCTCACCACACTCGCGGGCGACGATACCGAGGACAGGGTGCGCCGCCTCTGCGCCAAGGCGCGGCGCCCGCTCGCCGACCACATCATGGCCGGGCTCGGGCTTGAGGCGCTTCATACCGGCGCGGTCTGCGTCTATCCGACGATGGTGCCCGCTGCCGTGAAGGCGCTTTCCGGAACCGGCATCCCCGTGGCCTCTGTCGCGACCGGCTTTCCCGCGGGGCTGATGCCCCTGCCGCTCCGCCTAGCCGAGATCCGCTGGGCCGTCGATCAGGGGGCCGACGAGATCGACATCGTCATCACCCGCGCCCATGTCCTCGACGCGAACTGGTCCGCGCTTTACGACGAGATCGCCGCGATGCGCGAGGCCTGCGGCGGCGCCCATATGAAGGCGATCCTCGCGACCGGGGATCTCAAGACCCTGCGCAATGTCTACAAGGCGAGCATGGTGGCAATGCAGGCCGGCGCCGATTTCATCAAGACTTCGACAGGAAAAGAGGGCTTGAACGCGACCCTGCCCGTGAGCCTCGTGATGGTAAGGGCGCTGCGCGATTACGGCGAGCGGACGGGCGTTCGCATCGGCTTCAAGCCGGCGGGCGGCATGAAGTCCGCCAAGGACGCGATCGCCTGGCAGATCCTGATGAAAGAAGAGCTCGGCACCGGCTGGCTTTCGCCGCATCTCTTCCGTCTCGGCGCCTCCTCGATGCTCGGGGATATCGAGCGCCAGCTCGACCACCACGTCACCGGACGCTACGCCGCGTCCTCACGTCATGCGATTGCCTGAGGGACCGATGCCGACAGTGACCGAGATACTGGAAACGATGGAGTACGGACCGGCCCCCGAGGCGTCGGGCGAGGTCATGGCCTGGCTCAAGGCGCGCGGCACGTTCGGGCACTATATCGACGGGGTCTTCACCAAACCGGGCAAGACGTTTGAAAGCATCAATCCCGCCACCGGCGCACCGCTCGCCAAGGTCAGCCACGGCAGCGCGGCCGACATCGCCACCGCCGTCAGATCCGCCCGCGCGGCCCAGCCCGGCTGGGCGAAACTTCCCGGCCACGAGCGCGCGAAATGGCTCTACGCGCTGGCCCGCCACATCCAGAAACGGGAACGCTTCCTCGCCGTGCTGGAGACGCTCGACAACGGCAAGCCGATCCGCGAGAGCCGCGACATCGACGTGCCCCTGGTCGCCCGGCATTTCTATCACCATGCCGGCTGGGCCGAGATGCTGGAGGACGAATTCCCGGGGATGAAGCCCGTTGGCGTCTGCGGCCAGATCATCCCGTGGAACTTCCCCCTCCTGATGCTCGCCTGGAAGATCACGCCAGCGCTCGCCGCCGGCAACACCGTGGTCCTGAAGCCTGCCGAACAGACGCCCCTGACCGCGCTCGCCTTCGCCGAGATCTGCGCGGAGATCGGCCTGCCCAAGGGCGTCATCAACATCGTGACCGGCGACGGTGAAACCGGCGCGGCGCTGGTGGCGGCGGATGTGGACAAGATCGCCTTCACCGGCTCGACCGAAGTGGGACGCGCGATCCGCAAGGCGACGGCCGGGACGGGCAAGAAGCTGACGCTGGAGCTTGGCGGCAAGTCGCCCTTCGTGGTCTTCGCCGATGCCGATCTGGATGCTGCCGTCGAGGGCGTGGTGGACGCCATCTGGTTCAACCAGGGCCAGGTCTGTTGCGCGGGCTCGCGCATCCTCGTGCAGGAAAGCGTCGCGGCGACCTTCCAGAAACGCCTTTCCGCGCGACTGGCGAAGCTCCGAGTCGGCGATCCCCTGGACAAGTCCACCGATGTCGGCGCCATCGTCGACGCGACCCAGCTTCAACGGATCCGCGACCTTGTCGCCGAGGGTCAGGCGCAGGGCGCCGTCCTCCATCAGGCGGAAGGCCAACTGCCCTCCGCCGGTTGCTTCTTCGCGCCCGGGTTCTTCACCAACGTCGCCCCCGCCAACATCGTCTCCGAGGTCGAGATCTTCGGCCCGGTCGCCACGCTCACCACGTTCCGAACGCCCGATGAGGCGGTGGAACTGGCCAACAACACCCGCTACGGGCTCGCCGCCTCGATCTGGTCTGAAAACATCAACCTCGCGCTCGACGTGGCCTCCAAGGTCAAGGCCGGCGTCGTCTGGGTGAATTCCACCAACATCTTCGACGCCGGCGCCGGCTTCGGCGGCTACCGCGAAAGCGGGTTCGGCCGCGAAGGCGGGCGCGAGGGAATGCATGAATACCTCACCGGCCCCGTCCCGAGGGCGAAGCCCGAGGCGGAACCGGGGCGGCTCGATGCCGCGCCGGTTCCGGGCGCCGCGTCGAAAGGCCCCGCACCAATCGACCGCACCGCGAAGATGTATATCGGCGGCGCACAGAAGCGGCCCGATTCCGGTTATTCCTATGCCGTCATCGCGAAGGGGCGGGAGATCGGGCTTGCCGGCCTCGGCAATCGCAAGGACATCCGCAACGCGGTCGAGGCCGCGCACAAGGCCGGCGGCTGGGGCAAGGCCACCGGCCACAACCGCGCGCAGGTACTCTACTACCTCGCCGAGAACCTCTCGGCGCGGGAAGCGGAATTCGCCCAGCGCCTGAAATCCGCCGGCGTCCCGAAACCGGCCGACGAAGTGGCGACCGCGATCCGCCGGGCGTTCTACTACGCGGCCCAGGCCGACAAGTTCGACGGCGCCGTCCATTCGACGAAGTCGGCCCACGTGACGCTCGCCATGCCCGAAGCCTTCGGCGTCATGGGCGTGGCCTGCCCGGACGACGCGCCGCTTCTGGGGTTCCTCAGCCTCGTCCTGCCCGCCATCGCGATGGGCAACCGCGTGGTGGCGATCCCGGCGCCGTCGATGCCCCTTGCCGCGACCGACCTCTACCAGGTCTTCGACACCTCCGACCTTCCCGGCGGCGTGGTCAACATCGTGACCGGCGCCAGGGACGAGCTGGCCAAGACCCTCGCCCAGCACGACGACGTCGCCGCGATGTGGTATTGCGGCGGGCCGGACGGGGCCCGGATGGTCGAGGCCGAAAGCACCGGCAACCTCAAGGCCACCTGGTGCCTTGCCAACCGCGACTGGCATGGCGCCGCCGGTCAGGGTCGCGACTTCCTGCGGCGCGCCACTCAAATCAAGAACATCTGGGTTCCATACGGCGAATGACCGACATCCTCTTCCCCCTGCCCGCCCCCGTCCTCGTGCCGATGCGCGACGGTTCAGGCTTCTTCCCGGTGACGCGGATCTTCTGCGTCGGACGCAACTATGCCGATCACGCCAAGGAAATGGGCGCCGAGGCCGACCGCGAGGCGCCCTTCTACTTCACCAAGTCGCCCGCCCACCTGACCCTTACCGGCGCGACGATCCCCTACGCGCCCGGCACCGCCGATTTCCACCACGAGATGGAATTCGTCGTGGCGATCGGCGCCGACGGGTTCCGGGTGAGCGCGGAGAAAGCGATGGACCTCGTCTTCGGCTATGGCGCCGGTCTCGACATGACGCGGCGCGATCTTCAGGCCGCCGCGAAGGACAAAAGGCGCCCCTGGGACACCAGCAAGGATTTCGAGTATGGCGCGATCCTCGCCCCCCTCTCCCGCGCGGCCGAATTCGGCGTACCCGGGCCGCAGGCGATCACGCTGCTTCTGAACGGAGAACCGGTCCAGCGCTCGCACCTGTCCGAGATGGTCTGGTCGGTGCCCGAGATCGTCGCGCATCTCTCGACGCTCTACCACCTGCGGCCCGGCGACCTCATCTATACCGGCACCCCGGCAGGCGTCGGCCCGGTCGAGCCCGGCGACCGGCTGCACGGAGAGATCGACGGCCTCGCGCCGGTCGATCTCATAATCGGGGCAGCGACGTAAGTCGGCGATGGCGGCCCGCCGCCGGTCGGCTCCGGCCTCTGCGCGGGGGCCGGGGAAGACGGGATGCGGGATTGGGTTCGCCCGCGTCATGCGCGTCGCACCAGTCAAAAACGAGGACAGGGCGCGGCGCTCCGCAGGCTCAAAGGCGAACTGCCGCTCGCGCGGGTTTGCGCCCAGGGGACAATGACGGCTTTGTGCGCACCACAGACACGGCGGATCGCCAAGCCGACCATGTTTTGGCGCACTGCGCGAGTCGTGGTATAGTTTCCCATTCACATCTCTGAGGGGAGGACGTCGCCATGCAATCGCGTGTCTTCTTGCACCTTCGCCTTCTTGCCTTTGTTGGTCTCTTGCCAGGGGCCGCCGAGGCGCAGGATCTGAATGCCTTGGCCACCTCGGGCGACATGCCGGCCCTGAGGGCGGCCCTGCCCGAAGGCTCCCATCCCGACCCGGACATACTCGTCGAGCCACTCTATCATGCGTCCCAACGTGGGCGGGGCGAGGTCGTGACCTACCTGTTGTCTTTGGGGGCCCGGCCCGACTCCGCGACGAAATTCGGTACCGCGCTCGGGATTGCCGCCCGAAACGACCATACCGGAATTGTCGCGGCCCTGCTTGCCGCCGGTGCCGATCCGAACCTGCCTGGCGGTGAATTCGGACTGATGCCGCTTCACCAGGCAGCCGAGCGCGGAGCAATCGAGTCGGCCCGACTGTTGCTTGAACATGGCGCCGACGTGAATGCCGAAACCGCTCGCCTGGGGTGGCCCGCCATTCATTTTGCGGGATCGAAGGACCGAGCCGAGATGGTCGCATTCCTGCGCGACATGGGCGCCGCTCCCGCGCCCGTGGATGCCTTGAAGCCGGGGGAAATCGGGGCGGCCTCGCTCGAGACGGGACGCGTTCTGGCGATCGAGTGTGGCGGTTGTCACGGCATGGCACCCGGCAAGAGCGGCACGGGGCAACATCCTGGCCCCAACCTAGTCGGCGTTATCGGCAGGGCCAAGGCGTCGGTCGAGGGTTTCCCCTACTCGAAGGCGATGCGGTCTCAGGCGGGGCGCTGGACACCCGAGGAACTCAACGTTTTTCTCGCCGACCCGCACGATGTCGTTCCAGGGACCGAAATGACCGGCGGTCGTCAGCCCGATCGCGCTGCGCGGGTTTCCATCATCGCCTATCTCAACCAGCTTGCGCCGTAGCGACACGTGTAAAGCAAATCCTCGTCGCGCTGGCTGACACTGACAGCGATCAGCCCGCCTGCGATCCGATGCACGTCCGGTTTGTTCCGCACGGAAATCCGACGTGGATCCGACACAGGCAAGAACCGGAATGTTGCGGCCCCACAGGGATTGCGGCATGGTTCCGGCATCCGAAGAAGGAGCATCGCCCGTGCCTACGTTTCGCCTGCGCAAGATGAGTGTCATCCTCGACGAGATCCACCACGACAGCGGACCGGACGCGCCGACGCCGCGCCTGCGCGGGGCGGTGCTCGCCGTCGTGTCGAACCCCTTCGCCGGGCGCTATGAACCCGACCTGCAACCGGCGATGGAGGATCTGAAGCCCCTCGCCGTGACGATGTGCGAAAGGCTCATCGCCGCCCTCGGCGGCAAGGAGGGCATCGACGCCTACGGCAAGGGCGCGATCGTGGGCTCGGCGGGAGAGCTCGAACATGGCGCGCTCTGGCATGCGCCCGGCGGTTACGGGATGCGCGCGATCCTCGGCGACCCGAAGGCCATCGTGCCCTCGACCAAGAAACTTGGCGGTCTCGGCGCCTCCATCGACCTGCCTTTGACGCACAGCGACGCCTCATACGTCCGCAGCCATCTCGACGCGATGACGGTGAGCGTGCCGGACGGGCCGAAACCGGACGAGATCGTCTTCGCGCTCGTCATGGCCAAGGGGCCGCGCGTGCACAGCCGCATGGGCGGGCTGGAAGCCCGGGATATCAAGGGCGAGGACGGTCTGCGCTGATGCGCGCACTCGCGGTCGTCGCGGTCCTGATACCGGCGGCTGCGTTCGCGCATGCCTCCGAACGCGCGGTCATGCTGACACTGCCGACGGGCTGGTACCTGATCGGTGCCGGCGTCGTGGTGGCCCTGACCGCGGCGCTCGGGCTTCTGCCGGGTCGGCTTCCGGCCTTCACGACGCACCGGCTTTTCGACCGGCCCGCGCTGCTGTCACACAGCGCGACAAGCTGGATCGGGGCCGCGCTGTTCTGGGGGCTTGTCGTCGTCGGGATCTGGGGCACCCGCGATCCCCTGGAAAACCTCCTGCCGCTGACCGTCTGGACGGCGATCTGGGTGGGCCTCACGCTCGTCTCCGTCCTTTTCGGCAATCTCTGGCGCGATATCGAGCCCTGGACAGGACCGGTGCGGTTTCTGCGTCGGCTGACAGGCTGGAAGGGCGCCATCGGCCTCTCGCGCCTCGGCCATCTGCCCGCGACGCTTGGCTACCTGGCCTTCGCCTGGTTCGAGATCGTGTCGCTTTCGCCCGCCGATCCGTTCGTCCTCGCCCGCGCGGCAGCGGTCTACTACCTGCTGATCCTCGCACTCGCGGTGGCCGAGGGCGAGGACTGGCTGCCCAAGGGCGAGTTCCTGACGGCCTATTTCGGAATGATCGCCAGAATCGCCCCTTTCTGGGCGGAGCCGACGAACGGCCGCCTCACGGTCATGGCGGGGTTGCCGGGCGTGCAAGTTCTGCGTCTGCCGCCGCTCGGCCCGTCGGCCATCGCCTTCGTGACGCTGATCCTCGCCTCGGTCAGCTTCGACGGGCTGCACGAGACCTTCTGGTGGCTGATCCGGCTCGGCATCAACCCGCTCGAATTCCCCGGCCGCTCGGCCGTCTACGGCGCCAACAGCGCCGCACTGGTGGTCTTCTGGGGTCTGAGCGCGTCCCTCATCCTCGGTGCGATCCGCCTCGGCCTGCCGCGCGGGGCGCGCTTTCGTGCGCTTGCCGGGCCGCTCATGCTGTCTTTCCTGCCGATCGCGGCGGGCTACCATGTCGCCCACTACTTCGTCGCGCTGCTCACCAACGGGCAATACGCGATCGCCGCGCTCAACGACCCGTTCGGGGCGGGGCTCTCGCTCCTCGGCCTGCCTGAGCATTGGGTGTCCTTCGGTTTTCTCAACGAGCGCGGCGGCGTCATGGCGGTCTGGCTTATCCAGTTCGCGGTGATCCTGACGGCCCATGTTCTGGCCGTCCTTCTGAGCTACCGGCTCTCGGAGAATATCGACGGCGCCCAAACATTTCGCGCCCACCTGCCGATGACGCTTCTGATGGTCGCATACACCGTCTTCGGGCTCTGGCTGCTCTCCGCGCCGGTCGGCGCGTGAGAAAGGGTTTGCATTGGGCCCCGAGTCGTTGTTCCGTTGCCGTGGAAAAGACCCACTCAAGCGCGGAATTCCAAAAAACCGCGCCGGTTCAACAGCGGAGATGTTTGATGACCAACAAACTGCTCACCCCGAATCCCTCACGCCGCTCGGTTCTGAAGGGGGTGGCCGCTGGCGGCGCCCTTCTGGCGACCGGCATGACCCCGCGTTTCGTACAGGCGCAGTCCTCCGCCCCAATCAAGCTCGGCTTCCAGCTACACCGCACCGGCATCGGGGCCTCCTACGGCCGCTGGTACGAACGCACGGCCACCGCCGCGCTGAAGGTTCTGAACGACGCCGGCGGCATCAATGGCCGCCCGGTCGAGATCGTGTTCGAGGATGACGGCACCGATCCCAAGCGCGGCGCCGAGGTGGTCGAGAAGCTCACCAGCCAGGCGAATTGCGACCTGATCTTCGGGACGCTCTTTTCCCATGTCGTCATGGGCTCCGCCCCCCGCGCGGGCGAACTGAAAGTCCCCTATCTCGTCTGCTCCGAAGGCCACCATGTCGCATCCGGCGCCTTGAACCGCTGGACGCTGCAACCCGGCATCACGGACGTCAAAAGCCAGGTGCAGTCGATGGCGCCCTGGGTCACGCAGATGCTCGGCAAGAAGGTCACCATGGTCTTTCCGGACTATGCCTTCGGCCACGACCACCGCGACTTTTTCACCGCCGCCGTCGCCGCGCAGGGTGGCGAGGTCATCAAGCATGTCGCGGTCCCGCCGACCGAGACCTCCTTCACCCGCTACTTCCCGCAGATCCCCTCGGATACCGAGGTGCTTTACCATGTCATGGTCGGCCCCGCCGTCCTGACCTTCGTGAAAGAACTGGGCGAGTTCTACGGCTCGGGCGCGCGGCCCCAGATCTTCGGCTTCATCGACTCGCTCGAAGCCGTGAACATCGCCTCGCCCGGCCTTGAATTCCTTGAAGGCACGCATTTCTGGGAAGGCCACCCGCGCTACAAGCAGGCGGATGCCTCCGAGGCCGAAACAGCCTACCGCGCCGCCGTCGGCGTCGACGACACCGGCGCGTCGGTCTCCGACCCCGCCGACATCGCGACCTACGCGCACATGTTCTCGGTCTGGGAAACGCTCTTCGCCATCAAGGACGCGATGCAGGCCGCCGGGTATCAGGGCCCGGACGACCGGCAGAAGGTGGTCGAGGCGATGGAGGCGATGACCGGCTTCGACGAGGGCAACGAACATCCGCAGGGCCCCAAGGTCTTCAACGGCAAGACCCACCAGGCCTTCGGGCTTCAGTCGATCTCGCGCGTCGAGGGCGGCAAGCTGGTGCGCGTACACCAGACCGCGATGGAGGACGGCTTCTATCCCGACGAGGTCGACTACACGACACAAAGCTTCTGACCAGTAAGGGACGGGCGGGGACATTCCCCGCCCGAACTGTGCCGTGGACTTCGGACCCTTCCTTCTCCTTGCCCTGATGGAGGGCCTTGTCACCGCCGCGGTGCTTGCGCTGACGGCGTCGGGGCTGAGCCTCGTCTTCGGCATCATGCGTGTCGTGAACGTGGCGCATGGCGAGTTCTTCATGCTCGGCGCGGTGCTGGCCTGGTTCACGTCGCAATGGGTGCCGGGGCCGCCCGCCGTCGCCTTCGCGGTCGCGCTCGTGGTCTGCCCTCTGATTGTCGGGGGCATCGCCGCGCTCGCCGATACGCTCGTGCTGAAACGGCTGCACTACGAACCCGAGGCGACCATCGTCGCCACGATCGGCCTTCTCTACATCCTGCAACAGGCGGCGCTGAGCTTCTTCGGCCCCGACGCACGCCCGGTCCCGGCACCTTTCTCCTTCCGCCTGCAACTGCCGTGGTTCGGCTATTCCGGCTACAAGCTTGCGGTGGTGGTCGCGGCGGTCCTGCTCTTGCTCTGCGTCTGGTTGATCCTGAAGCATACGCGCGCCGGGCTGGTGATGCGGGCGACGCAGATCGACCGCGACACCGCCCGCGCCTTCGGGATCAACGTCGACCGGGTCTATGCCGGCGTTTTCGCGATGGGCGCGGGGCTCGCCGCCATCGCCGCGGTGCTGATCGTGCCGATCCAGCAGGCGCATTACCTGATGGGGGGCGATCCGCTCCTGCTGTCCTTCATCGTCGTCATCATCGGCGGCCTCGGGTCTTTGCGCGGAACGCTTGTCGCGGCGCTTCTGATCGGCCTTTCCGACGGTGTCATCTCCACCTTCTTCGCCCCGACGCTGGCGAAGATCATCGCGACGCTCGTCGTGGCGCTCGTCCTCGTCTTCCGCCCGCAGGGCCTGTTCGGGAAGCGCGCCGCATGAAGCCCGACCGCGCGCTTGTCCTGCACCTCGGCGTGCTCGCCGCGCTGCTCGCGGTGCATTTCGCGGCGCCGGCCTATCACCACACGAACATCGCCCGGATCATGGTGCTGGCGATCTACGCGATGGGCTACAACATCGCCTTCGGCTATACCGGGCTTCTCAGCCTCGGCCATGCGCTGTTCTTCGGCGCCGGGCTCTACGGGGCGGGGCTTCTGGTCTATCACGCCGGCGCGGGCGCGGCCGAGGCGATGGTTGCCGGGCTTGTCGCCGGCGGCGCGGTGGCACTTGCCGTCGGGCTTCTCGCGCTGCGCACGTCAGGCGTCGCCTTCATGATCGTGACCCTGATGTTCGCGCAAGCGGGCTACCTGACCGTTCTCTATTTCGGCGCCTGGACGCGCGGGGACGAGGGCATCGTCATTCTGCAGGCCGCGAGGAGCATCGGCCCCCTCGACCTTTCCGACGACGGCACCCGTTATCTCGTCGCGCTCGCGCTTTTCGCGACAGCCCTTCTGGTCAACCTCGCGCTCGTCCGCTCGCCCTTCGGGCGCGTCATGGTGGCCATGCGCGAGAACGAGGAGCGGAGCCGGATGCTCGGCTTCAACCCGTTTACGGTGAAGCTCGGCGCGCTCACCATCTCGGGCCTTTACGCGGGCCTCGCCGGTGCGGCCTACGGCCTCATGTTCGGCTATGTCGGCGCAAGCCTCGCCTCGGTGCAATACTCGATCCTGCCGCTTCTCTACGTCCTTCTCGGAGGTGCGGGCACGGTCCTCGGCCCGTTCCTCGGCGCGCTTTTGATGTTCTACCTCATCGACTACGCGAGCGCGGTGACCGACGCGCATCAGTTCGTCACGGGCGCGGCGCTCGTCCTGCTGATCCTCTTCGCGCCGAAGGGCATCCTCGGCACGCTGCGCGCGAAGGGGGTGAAATGGCTGCCGTGACGCTGTTGGAGGCGAGCGGGCTGACCCGCCATTTCGACGGGCTGAAGGCCGTCGACAAGGTGAACTTCGATCTTGCGGAGGGCGAGATCCACGCGCTGATCGGTCCGAACGGGGCCGGCAAGACCACCTTCGTCAGCCTGCTCTCCGGCCGCATCCCGGTCCAGTCCGGCACGATCCGTTTTGCCGGTCGCGACATCACGCGGCTTCCCGCCCATGCGCGCGTCCGTGCCGGCATCGCCTACACGTTCCAGATCACCCAAGTCTACGCGGCCCTTTCGGTCTTCGACAACGTGGCGCTTGCGGTGCAAAGCCGCCATTCGCGCCAGCTGACCGAGGACGCGATGGCCGCCCTTGCCCGCGTCGGGATCGAAGACCGTGCGGACCAGGAGGCGGGTACGCTCAGCTACGGCCATCAGCGGCTTCTTGAGGTCGCGATGGGCCTTGCCCTGAAGCCCAAACTCCTGATCCTCGATGAACCGACACAGGGCCTCGCGATAGGGGAGATCGAGACGTTCAAGGACATCGTCCGCAGCGTCGTGCCGGACGCGACGGTTCTCCTGATCGAGCACAACATGGACGTGGTCATGGATCTGGCCGAGCGCATCACTGTCCTCAACTTCGGCGAGGTTCTGGCCACCGGCACACCAGAAGAGATCCGTGCCAACAAGGCGGTTCAGACCGCCTATCTGGGGGGCTAGATGCTGATCCTCGACGCCATAGACGCAAGCTACGGCGCGGTGCAGGTGCTGCGAGGGCTGACGCTGTCGGTCGCTCCGGGCGAGGTGCTTTGCGTCATGGGGCGGAACGGCACGGGCAAGTCCACCATGCTCAAGACGATCATGGGTCAGGTGCCCGCAACGAAAGGTTCGATCACGCTCGACGGCGCACGGATCGACGGGCTTCCGGCGCATGAGGTGCCGCGGCACGGCATCGGCTACGTGCCGCAGGGGCGGCGGCTCTTCGGCGATCTGACCGTGGCGGAGAACATCGAAATCGGGCTCATGACACGCGGCCGAGGTACGCGCGTGCGCGATTCGGTCCTCGACCTCTTCCCGCGACTCCGCGAGCGGATGACCCAGGTGTCGCGCACCCTGTCGGGGGGCGAACAGCAGATGCTCGCCATCGCCCGCGCGCTGTGCCTCGAACCGAAGGTGCTTCTCCTCGACGAACCGACCGAAGGGTTGCAGCCGTCGATGATCGCGCTCATCCGCGATACGGTTCTCGCGCTGAAGGCAACGGGCGTGGCAACGATACTTGTGGAACAGCGCGTCGACGCCGCGCTTTCGGTGGGCGACCGGATTGCATTCATGGCAGGCGGCAGCGTCGCCGAGACCGTTCCGGCCGGGGGCCTGCATCCGAACGCGGCGCATTTCACGACCTATGTCGGCGTGTGACACCGCCCTCGATACCGCCACCCGAAACGGCGCCCTGCCCGTTTTGCAGGCAAGCAGGCCGCGCCCCCTATCCCCGCGCAGGTTCGGCGGCATAGAATCTTCTTGCGCGAATCTGCGGGAACTTTACCAATTGATAAAATTTGACGCCACGTAAGCGAACCAACAGGGGCTGCACATGATCAACGCACCGAAGTCCGGTCTCAACCGGCGCCATCTCATGGCCAGCGCGGCGGGCATCGCCGCGGCCGGCATTCTGGGCCTGCCCAAGCGTGCCCTCGCCGCCGACCCGATCAAGGTCGCGGGCATCTACACCGTACCTGTCGAACAGCAATGGGTGAGCCGCATCCACCTGGCCGCCATGGCCGCCGTTTCGGCCGGCACCGCCGACTATGTCTACACCGAGAATACCGCCAACACCGACTATCCGCGCGTCATGCGCGAATATGCCGAACAAGGCTACAAGCTGATCATCGGCGAGATCTTCGGGGTCGAGCAGGAAGCGCGCGAGGTCGTGGACGAATATCCCGACGTTGCCTTCCTGCTCGGCTCGTCCTTCCTGCCGGACGAGGCGCATCCGAACCTCGCCGTCTTCGACAACTACATCCAGGACGCGAGCTATCTCTCCGGCATCATCGCAGGCGCCATGACCAAGGGCAATATCGGCATGGTCGGCGGCTTCCCGATCCCGGAGGTCAACCGCCTGATGCACGCCTTCATGGCCGGCGCGCGCGAGATGAACCCCGACATCAAGTTCCAGGTCTCGTTCATCGGCTCGTGGTTCGATCCCCCGAAGGCCAAGGAAACCGCCTTCGCGATGATAGACGGCGGCGCCGACCTTCTCTACGCCGAGCGCTTCGGCGTCTCGGACGCGGCGAAGGAGAAGGGCGTTCTGGCCATCGGCAACGTCATCGACACGCAGGCGGACTATCCCGACACGGTCGTCGCCTCCGCGCTCTGGCATTTCGAGCCGACGCTGAACGCCGCACTCGCCAAGGTCGCGGCCGGAGAGTTCAACGCCGACAACTACGGCACCTATTCCTTCATGAAGGAAGGCGGCTGCTCGCTCGCCCCCCTCGGTACGTTCGAAGGCAAGGTACCCGAAGCCGCGCTGGCGCTGGTCGCCGAACGTGAGGCGGCGATCAAGGATGGCTCCTTCACAGTCGAGATCAACGACGATGAGCCGAAGTCGTCCTGATGGCTGAGAAGACTGGGGCGGAGGTCGTCCTCCGCCTCGACGGCATCACCAAGCGGTTCGGCCCGCTCGTCGCCAACGACGCGATCTCGTTCGAGCTGAGACGGGGCGAGGTCATCGCCCTTCTCGGCGAAAACGGCGCGGGCAAGACGACGTTGATGAACATCCTCTTCGGCCATTACACGGCCGACGAAGGCCGCGTCGAGGTCTTCGGCAAACCCCTGCAACCGGGCCATCCCCGCGCGGCGCTCGCCGCCGGGGTCGGCATGGTGCACCAGCATTTCACGCTCGCCGATAACATGACGGTGCTGGAGAACATCCTCGTTGGCACCGGCAGGCTTCTTTCCCCACGCCTCGGCAGCGGCGCGGCCCGCGCCAAGGTCGCGCGGCTGTCGCAGGATTTCGGCCTCTCGGTTCATCCTGACGCCAGGGTCGGCACGCTCACCGTCGGCGAGCGCCAGCGGGTGGAGATCCTGAAGGCGCTCTATCGCGACGCCCACATCCTCATCCTCGACGAGCCCACCGCCGTCCTGACCCCGCAGGAGACGACGGCGCTTTTCGAGACGCTGAGAAAGGCCGTGGCGCTCGGTCTCTCGGTCATCTTCATCTCGCACAAGCTTGGCGAGGTGATGGCGATATCCTCCCGCGTTCTCGTCCTCCGCCACGGGCGACTGGTGGGCGAGGTCGCGACCGCCGACACCGATCGCCACAAGCTCGCCGAGATGATGGTCGGGGCCGAGATCACCGCGCCGCGCCTCTCCGAACGCACACCCGGCCCCGCGCTCCTGACGCTGTCCAATGTCGACACTCTCCGCCGGGGCAACGCGCCGGGCCTCGCGGGCGTCAACCTCACCCTGCGGGCGGGCCAGATCACCGGCCTCGCCGGCGTCTCCGGCAACGGACAGGCCGCGCTCGCCGCGCTAATCGGCGGACTGGAGAGCCCGGCCCACGGCGGCATGGAACTGCACGGGGACGTGCCCGCCGACTGGTCGCCGCGCGCCGCCCTCAGCGCCGGCATCGCCCGCATCCCCGAGGACCGGCACCGGACCGGAACTGTCGCGGATTTCACGCTGACCGAGAACGCCGTCCTCGAAAGCTACGCGCAGCCCCCTTACAGCCGGAAGGGCTGGATGGACTGGTCCGCCGCCGAAGGTTTCGCCCGGAAGATCATCGAGACCTACGATGTCCGCTGCCCCGGCCCCGCCGCCCGCATCCGGCTTCTCTCCGGCGGCAATATGCAAAAGCTGATCCTCGGCCGGGTGCTGGAAGCCGGGCCGAAGATCATCCTCGCCAACCAGCCGGTGCGCGGGCTCGACATCGGCGCCGTCACCTTCGTCCACAACCGCCTGATCGCGGCGCGCGACGCGGGCGCGGCAGTCCTGCTGATTTCCGAGGATCTCGACGAGGTCATGGCGCTTTCGGACGTCATCCACGTCATCTACGAAGGCCGCCTCTCGCCCGCCTTCCCGCGCGGATCGAAGACGCCGGCCGAACTGGGCACATGGATGGCCGGCCACGGCTTCGGGGAGGCGAGCGATGCGGCTTGAGCCGATCCCGAACCCCTCCGCGCTCCGCCGCATCGGCCTTCCGGCGGGGGCGCTGGCGCTGACGGTACTCATCGCCTCATTTCTGGCGCTTCTGGCAGGCGCCAATCCCTTCGCCACGCTCGGCCTGATCCTGAAGGGCGCCGTGGGGTCGAAATTCGCCCTTCTCGAAACACTGAACCGTGCGACGCCGCTCATCTTCACCGGCCTTGCCGTCGCCGTCGCCTTCCGCGCCAAGCTCTGGAATATCGGCGCGGAGGCGCAGCTTTACGCGGGCGCCATCGTCGCCGTCCTGCTTGGCACCGGCGCGTTGCCCCTGCCCTCTGCGCTCCTCCTCCCCGTCATGGCCCTTGCCGCGATGCTCGCGGGTGCGCTCGTCCTACTCGGCCCGGTCCTTCTCAAGACCCGCCTCGGGGTGGATGAGGTCGTCACCACGCTCCTCTTCAACTTCATCATGCTGCTCTTCGTCTCCTACCTCCTAGAAGGGCCGATGAAGGACCCGATGGGCATGGGCTGGCCGAAATCCTCCGCGCTTGAAAAAGCCGCGCGCCTGCCACGCATCGTCGAGGGGTTGCGGCTCCACTGGGGCTTCGGCCTCGCCATTCTCTCGGCGATCGCCGTGTGGGTGATCCAGACCCGCACCACGCTCGGCTACGAGATTCGCGCCGTCGGCCTCAATGCCGAGGCCGCGCGCTTTGCCGGCATCCCGGTCGGCCGCGTCATGGTCAAGACCGCGCTCCTTTCCGGTGGCCTCGCCGCCCTCGCCGGCTTTTCCGAGGTCGCGGGCCTCAAGGGCAACCTGACCTTGGACCTCTCGCCGGGCTTCGGCTACACCGGCATCATCGTCGCGATGCTGGCACTCCTGAACCCGCTCGGCGTCGTCGTCTCGGCCCTCTTCGTCGCGGGCGTCTTCGTCGGTGCCGACAGCATGAGCCGCGCGGCGGGCGTGCCGACCTACATCGCCGATATCCTCCTCGCGACCGCGCTCCTGACCATGGTGCTGGCGCTTCGCCTCACCACGACCCGCATCCGGTGGCGCTGATGGATATCCTCGACATCCTCCTCTCGGCAAGCTTCTGGGCCGCCGTCATCCGCATCGCCTCGCCCCTGATCTTCGCCACACTCGGGGAACTCATCTGCGAACGCGCGGGTGTCCTCAATCTCGGGATCGAGGGGATCATGGTGATTGGCGCCTTCGCGGGCTGGATGGCGGTCTATCTCGGCGCCGGGCTCTGGGCCGGGGTTCTGGTGGCGATGCTCGCGGGCATGCTCTTTGGCCTTCTCCACGCCACGCTGACCGTGCCCTTCGGCCTTTCCCAGCATGTCGTCGGCCTCGGCATCACGCTTCTGGCCACCGCCACGGCCAGCTTCGCCTACCGCCTGTCGCTGCCCGAAGTCACATCGCCGCCGAAGATCGAACCCTTCCAGCCCTGGGAGATCCCGGTTCTGAGCGACATTCCCCTTCTCGGGCCGGCGCTCTTCTCCCAGACGGCGCTCACTTACCTCGCCTTCATTCTCATCGCGGTAGTCTCTGTCGTCCTTTACCGCACACCGCTCGGCCTCGCGCTCAGGGCGGCTGGCGAGAACCCCGCCTCGGTCGAGGCGCAGGGCCTTTCCGTCACCGCGATCCGCATGGGCGCGGTGGTCGTCGGCTCCGGCCTCATGGCCGTCGGCGGCGCCTTCCTGACCATGTCCGCCTTTTCGAGCTTCTTTTTCGAGATGGTGAACGGGCGCGGCTGGATCTGCATCGCGCTCGTCGTCTTCGGCGCATGGAAGCCCGGAAAGGCCGCGCTCGGCGCGCTGCTCTTCGCGGCCTTCGACGCGCTGCAGGTCCGGCTCCAGCAGACGCCGATGGGAGCGCTTGTTCCCTACCAGGCCTTCCTTATGGTGCCTTACGTCCTCTCCATCCTCGCCCTCGTCCTCATGTCGCGACGGGCCGAGGTGCCGGCCGCGCTGATGGTCCCGTTCAACAAGGGGGAACGCTAGATGTTCGACCTGATCGTCAAGGGCGGCACCCTGCCCGACGGCTCCGTATCCGACATCGCCATCACCGGCGACCGCATCGTCGCAACCGGCCGGGTTGAGGGGGAGGCGCGCGAGGTCATCGACGCGACCGGCGATCTTGTCTCACCGCCCTTCGTCGATCCGCATTTCCACATGGACGCGACGCTCTCCTACGGCCTGCCGCGCGTGAATGCCTCCGGCACGCTCTTCGAAGGCATCGCGCTCTGGGGCGAGTTGCGCGAGGTCGCGACAGTCGAGGACATGGTGGCCCGCGCACTGACCTATTGCGACTGGGCGGCCTCGATGGGCCTCCTGGCGATCCGCACCCATGTCGACACCACGCCGCACCACCTGCGCACCGTCGAGGCGATGCTGGAGGTGAAGCGGCTTGTGGCCGGCTACATCGACCTGCAACTCGTGGCCTTCCCGCAGGACGGGCTCTACCGGACCGCGACGGGGCGCGAGAACGTGATCCGCGCCCTCGACATGGGCGTCGATGTCGTCGGCGGCATTCCCCATTTCGAACGCACGATGGAAGAAGGGGCGGACTCGATGCGCGACCTCTGCCGCATCGCCGCCGAAAGAGGCCTCAGGATCGACGTCCATTGCGACGAGACCGACGAGCCGATGAGCCGGCATGTGGAGACGCTGGCGCGCGAGGTGACGCGCCACGGCCTTGGGGGTCGGGCGGCCGGGTCACACCTCACTTCGATGCATTCGATGGACAACTACTATGTCTCGAAGCTCCTGCCGCTGATCGCCGAAAGCGGCATGACGGCGATCCCCAACCCCTTGATCAACATCACCCTGCAAGGCCGCCACGACACCTACCCGAAACGCCGGGGCCTGACGCGGGTGAAGGAGATGCAGGCCCACGGGATCACGGTCGGCTGGGGGCAGGACTGCGTGATGGACCCCTGGTATTCGCTCGGCACCGCCGACATGCTCGACGTGGCCTTCATGGGCCTTCACGTCGCGCAGATGACCCACCCCGAGGAGATGGCGCGCTGCTTCCGCATGGTGACGGAAGACAATGCGCGGATCGTGGGGCTGGAAGGCTACGGGCTGAAGAAGGGTGCTACAGCCTCACTCGTGATCCTCGATGCGGGCAATCCGACCGAGGCGTTGCGTCTCAGGGCCGAACGTCTTGTCGTCATCTCCAAAGGCAAAGTGATCTCGCGCCGCAAGCGCAACGACGCACGGCTCGATCTGCCGGGGCGGCCGGGACGCGTGCGGCGGCGGCTTTAGTTTCCCTGAGACGAACGCTCGGACCGAACGTCGTGCAGACGGAAGAGGCCGCGACCGGCGTGGACGGTCTGTCGGGCGCCGTCATTGCCCAAAAGAATGCTATTGGCGGCGGCGCGAAGTTTCAGCACCCTGTGCAAGTCGAACCGCGACGCCGGCCGGCCTTCGCTACAGGCCGTGCCCGTTTCCGGCACGTTGATAGCGTATCGGAACGCCCGCTGCTATTTTCATGATGCAACGTCAGCGCAGGTTCAGAATTTGCCGAAAGGAGAATGACCGATGGCGAGCTCCGAGGAAATCAATGCCGACATGCTCGGGTTCTGGAACGGGCACGGAGGCCGGACCTGGGTGGAGCGGCAGGCGCACACCGATACAACCCTTGAGCCGGTGATCGCGGCGTTGATTGCCTTCGCCGCACCCCGCAAGGGCGAACGCGTCCTGGACGTGGGATGCGGATGCGGCGCGCCGACGATGGATTTCGCGCGCAGGGTTGGAGCCTCCGGGCGGGTCGTCGCGATTGACATCTCGTCGCCGATGCTGGCCGAGGGGCAGGCGCGCGCCGAGGGCGAAGGGCTTTCCAACATCGA
Source organism: Defluviimonas sp. SAOS-178_SWC (assembly GCF_039830135.1). NCBI lineage: Bacteria > Pseudomonadati > Pseudomonadota > Alphaproteobacteria > Rhodobacterales > Paracoccaceae > Albidovulum > Defluviimonas sp. SAOS-178_SWC. The sequence continues at coordinate 3,727,481 of NZ_CP156081.1, forward strand.
ATGGCGGGAAGCCGATGCCGCCTCTGATACGCTCGAGGAATATGATCTCCTGACCTCGGCTTTTGGAACGATGTTCTTCGGCGACCCTGTCCGCGCCTTCGCCAACATGCGAAGCGCCGCCGCCCCCGGTGCGCGCATGGCGATCATCTGCTGGCGATCACTTGCCGAAAATCCGTGGATGGGCGTGCCGATGGCCGCCGTCGCACGCCACCTGCCGCCGCGCCCCGCACCCGTCCCCAACGCCCCCGGCATGTTCGGCTTTTGCGACCCCGAGCATGTGACCGCGATCCTCACCGCCGCCGGCTGGGCGCCGCCGACTTTCCGCAAGCTCAACCTCGACCTCGACATTGCGGCCGGCCGCGGACTGGACGAGGCGGTGGATCAGGTAACCAAGATCGGCGCGGTGAACAGCTGGCTTCGCAGCCAGCCGCCAGAGATCATCGCTACGGCCGTGGCGTCGCTGCGCCAGACGCTCGCAGAGCACACGGATGGCCCGAACGTCCGTCTGCCCGCGGCGATGTGGCTGATCGGCAGCAGGCCGGCCTGACGACGGGCTGGCATCCTCGGTCTTTGACTACCGAAACCGGCGCGAAACGGCCAGATGCCGGTTCGTTTGACCTCACCCTCTCGGTTTGCCCTTCCACGTCCCGAGCCAGCCCAGGAACCGCCCCCAGACGCCGCGCGCCCTCGACGCCGCCTCGTCGGCCCGGTCCTCGACCCCGTCCCAAGCCTCGCCCATATCCTCCAGCACCGGGTCGATGGAGCGTTCGCGGAACTGAAGCCACATCCGCCGGATCATCAAGAGGATCAGGGCCAGCACCACGAAGAAAACAATGTTGAACCACGGGATGATCGTCGCGTCCGGCCCAGCCACCGGCTTGATCGAGATCGCGTTGGGGAAGGCCGAGAAGTAAACCATCCTCCAGCCGTAATGGGTGACCGACACCCATTTCGGCGCCTCGGCGGTGGACTTGTTGTCCTCCGCCTGCGTCTGCAGGTTCGCGGTGTCGAACTTGAAATAGGGCGGCCAGGACCAGCTCGTATCCTCGTTGCGGTAGACCATCGGCTTGCCGTTGGCCTTCACCGCCTGAATGAACTGCACGTCGCGGTTGATGAGCCCGGTGGACTGATCATCCGGGTTGGCCCAGAAGATTCGTGTCCAGTCGTTCAGGTCCTGCCGCTCCTGATAGGTGTTCACGATCCGCACGATGTCGTGCTGCGGCAACGTGTAATGCAGGAAGGCCGCCACGAAGAGGAAGACGACGATGCGCCAGCTCCAGGTCAGGACGCGCCGCCCCCGGCTGCCCGCGGGGTAGATCCAGTGCAGCACTCCGATGAGCACCGCGACGGCGAGGATGACGATCCCCCAGAACGTATAGCCCGACATCGCACTTCTCCTACTGGGCGTTCACAAGATAAAGGGTCACAAGGACGACGACGATCGGGATCACGTAGACCAGCAGGATCAGCTTCCTGCGCAGCCCATGCTCGTAATCCCGCATGCCGGCTTCGATATAGGCGTCGCGCGCGTCCGCATCACCCCCTTCCGCGTTGTCGGCGTCCCACTCCTTCTCCAGTTCCTCACGCCGGACCGAACGGGAGTAGATCGACAGGAGCAGATAGGCCACCGACAGGCCGATAAAGCCGAAGACGGCAAGGCGGAGAAAGGCGATCATCTGCGCTCCTTACGGACGGCGCCCCACGGGCCGACGATCTCGACGATATCCTCCCGCCGCCCGATGGGCCAGCCCGGCCGCCCGGACGGCGCGCCATCCATCCCCGGTTCGGGGCCGAATAGCGCGCGCCGCGCACCGGCCTTGTCGATCTGGTATTCGCGTTCGAGGTAATCGGCCACGTATTGCTTCTTCGCCTCCGGCCATCCCCGGTAGAGGTGATAGAAAAGCTCCTTGTGGCAGATGAAAAGCTGGCGCAGGTCGAGCGTCGAAAGCTCCGCCAGAAGCATGTTCACAAGATCCCGGTCGGCATGGGGCTTGGCGCGGAGCGTGTAGAAATACGACGGATGCGCCGAGGTGATGCGCGGCCATTGCCCGCCCGTCTCGACCCACCTCAGAAGGGCTGCAAGCCCCTGGAACTCCTCCGGCAGCCGCGCCCCGAGCGCGTTCGCCGCGATCCTCAGGTCACGGCGCGACCCGTGGCCGATATCGAGGCCCAAATCGGCTGCGGCCGAGACGACGATGAAATCCATCTTCTGCCGCAGGATCGCTGCCGCGTCGGCGCCGGGCGCGTTGACGATGGGCTCCACGAGGTCGTTGATCTCGAGGAACTTGGCGATCTGGTTGCGGTCCTTCATGTCGAAGACATAGCGGATCGGCAGCGCGCCCAACGCCGCCTTCGGCCCGACCGAGATCGCCGCCGGATGGTCCACGTCGCGGAAGATGTAGATGCCGCCGAAATGCGCGGTCCAGAAGTTGCCCTGATCGAATGTCGTTGCCTTCAGCGTGATCGGATTGCGCGTCACATCGCCGGTCTTCCGGGCGAGCGTGATCATGTCGGCGATGAGCACGTCATCCCACCAGCCGTCCTCCTCGGTCCGGAACCGCTCGATGAGGCCGGCGAGCTTTTGCCCCTCGGCCACATGGTTCCCGGTCGTATCGGCCACCACCGTCACCCGGCGGATATCGAACAGCTTCGTCGGAGAGGTCAGGTCGAAGACGGTATTCTCCAACTCCCCCGCCACCGCATCGCGCGCGGTGAGCGTGAAAAGCTGCGCCTCGTTCTCCTCGATGAACTTCGTGAGGATCCCGCGCGAGGTGGAGAACTTCGCGTTCAGAAGCGGCGCGTTCTTCTGGTCGGTCGTCAACAAGATGAACTGCCGGTTGCAGCCATTGGGATTGAGGTAGAGGTCGTCGCTGAGCTCATCGCCAATCTCGGGGGAGTAGCCCGAAATGTCGATATGGAAGTCGGAAAGCTTCGTCTCCTTTCCCGTCAGCGCCTTCAGCGCCCGGTTATACCGCTCGATCAGCGCCGGGCTTTCGACCGGGATCAGGTTCCCGAACATCAGGCCCTTTTCGATGAGGCGTTTCATTCGGATAAGCCTCCAACGGTCGTGAACAGCGCAAATGGCAGCGCCCGGCCTGCGGGGTGGGCGAGAAGCGCCCGCCCCGGGGGGGCGGGGCGGGCGCTGCCCGTGGCAAGCCACGGGCGAAGGCCGAATTGCGCGAGACCGTTCATACCGTTCAACCTCGTGCCTTTCGCTGCAAATACCGCATCAACCACAGATCGGCTGGCAACCATGCGAGCGCAGAAATCACTGTGCCCAATAAGGCGGTTAAGAGAACTTCTCCACCGGACCAGATCAGCATAGCCTTATTTGCTGGCACCCATATCAAGCCCGAGACGACCAACGACAGAGCGAAGCTGACGAGCAAGCTGCGGCGGAGCAGCAGCGACCATACCTGCCCAAACTCCTCTTGAGTTGGAAGCTCCCGGCTCGCCTCTTTCACGATGCTGAAGCCGAGTCCGATGGCGGTGACCAGACCGGCTGCCAGGAAAAAGACCCACCCCGGGTTTTCAAGGAAGACTGCGCTGATCACCCCTTCCCCTCCAGATACCGCCGCTTTGCCTCCTCCTGCCGCCGGAAATCCCGCACCATGTTCTCGATGGCCACCTCGTCCGACTTGTCGGCATAGCGGAATTCCGAATCCGCGTAGCGGTTGATCTCCTGCACCACCATCTCCACCGTGATCGGCCTCTGCAGGTCCGAAATCATCGCCTTCTTCTCGTCGTAAGACTTGAAGAGGAACAGAGCCGGCTCCTCCATCCACTCATCCGGCAGTTCGAAATCCATCGCCCGCACCTTCACCGCGTCGGTGATGTTCTTCACCGCCCGGCCGGTGAAGCGCTCATCGGCCTCCTGGATCGCCTTCAGATAGGCGCCGAGCTTGGCGATGGTGTCGAGTTCCCCGATGGCGTCGCGGACCTGATCGAAGACCTTTTCGAGACCATCTTCGAGGGGACGTGAATGCTTCTCGAAGCTCTCCGCCACCGCGCGCTTGATCTCCTGCGCGGCGTAAAGCTCATGATCACCGAGCGGGATCGCATGGATCTTGCCGAGAAGGAGCGCGAGGATGTCGATGTAATCCTCACGGCTCTGCGGCCCATCGACCAAAAACCGCGCCCCGGCCCGCTGGCGAAGCGCGTCGTCGACGTTCTCGGGGTAGTTCGAGAACATGCCGAAGGTGCAGTTCCCCCGCACCACCGTATTCGCCCCGGCGAAGGCCTCCATCAGCACGGCGGTAATCTCCTGCTGCCCCGCCGAGGACTGCCGGTCGCCCCGCTTGCCCGCCACTTGGTCAATGTCGTCCACAGTGCCGAAACCGATCACGGCGGGGTCCATCACGTTGTTGATGAAGGCCTTCGCGTTCTGCCCCGACTTGCCCTGATAGCTGTCGACATTGTCGATACTCAGGTTCTGGTAGCGGAACGGGTAGTTCGCGACCTTGCAGTAGTCGTTCAAAAGCCCCGCCATCATCTGGATCAGCGTGGTCTTGCCCGTCCCCGGCTTGCCGTCGCCCATGAAGGTGAAGATGAAGCCACCGAGTTCCGCGAAGGGGTTCAGCTTCCGCTCGAAGTCATAGGCCATGAGCATCTTGGCCAACCGCATCGCCTGGTACTTGGCGATATGGTTGCCGACGACCTCGTTCGGCTTCTTGAAGGTCATGACGAGCGTGGACCCGCGCGCCTTCCGCGCCGGCTCGAAGCCCGAGATCGGGAAATCGTCGGCCTCGACCCGGTAATTCGCGCCCGTGAACGCCTCCAGCCGCGGCGCGGCGGCGGCACGGAGCCTGACCTTCTCCATCAGCTGCTCGGCATAGGCGAGGACCACCGCCACCAGCTTCGGCTCCTCGGTGGCAAAGACCGCGATGTCCTGATCCAGCTCCCAGAGCGCGCCGTGAAGCGCGAGCTGCGCATTGTCGGTCAAGACCTCGTCGACCGATCCGATCTCCACCGTCACCTCACTCGCATGCGCGGCCAGAAGGAACGCGGTCGCGTTGGCGAAGACCGAGAGCACGGCAAGGGCCTCCGCCGCCAGAAATTCGGAAAACTCGTTGGCGCGCCCCGCCGGCAGCCGGTTTTCGAGATTGGCCTTCTTCAGCTCGACAAGCCCGGTCTGGTCCGAAAAGGCATCGCCGACCGAAAGCGCGATCGCCAACGCGCGGCGGAGCGCCTGCAACACCGTCGCCTCGACGGGCGCCACGATCGGGTCGTCGCCGCCGATCCCCTCGATCCGCTCGATCAGCCGCACCCCCTCGGGCCGGGCCACCGACCGCGTCACCAGCCCCGGCGTCGTCGAGCGGAACCTCGGACTCGCGCCGATGCCGGGCGAGCGCTCTGACGGCTTGTCCACGACTTGCGCCCTGGCCAGACGCGGCGTGTGGTCGAAGCCTTCCAGCATCGAGGCCGCCGCCGCGTAATGCGCCCGGATCTCCTCTTCCTTCAGCTCCATCTCATTCCGCGGCGCACTCATCTTCCACCCTGACCCTCTGTCTTCATCTTGCCGAAAATACCTCACGGGGGTCCGGGGGTGTGAAACCCCCGGCCGCTATCCGTAGACAAGCACCCGGCCCTCCTTGCCGACGACGAATTTCCGCATGTCGCGAAAGCCGGCCGGATCCTTCTCGGCGAGAACCTGGAACGGTCGCTGCGGCAGGATCAGGCTCCGCGTCACCCGAGTCGCCCCGGTCTCGACCCCGCGCCCTGAAAACGGATCGAGCCGGAAGACCTCGCGCTCGGTCGAGGTGAACCAGCCCTTCTCGACCTCCACCCGCTCGCTTTCCAGCTCCTCCATCGTCCAGGCCAGCGCCCAGTCCTCGCCCACCGGCGACTTCGCCTCCTCCAGCACCTCGCGGATCGGTCCGGTCTGGAGCGTGAAAGCGTTGGAATACATCGGGCCAAGGTGCAGCCGCCTGAGCCGCTTAGGGTGGAGATCGTCGAAATCCGTGTCGAACCCCTTGGCGATGGTGACGAGCTTCAACCCGCCCAGAGACTGCGCCATCAGATGCGCCTGCGCTGCCGGCCAGCGGCGTTCGTCCAAGGGCAAGGCCTTGCGCCCCGAATCCACGACCTCCATGAGATATAGGACCGGCACATTGAGCTGGCTGTCATAGACGCCCCAGTGCAGGAGGTATCCGCGCCGCCCGCCGGATATTTCGGCAATGAACTCCGCCTGCGGATGCATCTGGGCGAAGTAGAGCCCGCCCTTTGCCAGCGATTCATAGTAAAGCCGCTGCGACAGCGCGTATTGCAGTCGCGTCGGCACCACCCGCTCGCCGACGATCTGGCGCACCATCTCGTCCTTGAGCCGGTCAGCCTCCGGCAGCCCGTCGAGATGCCGTCCCGCCTGCGCGGCATCGTTCGCCATCGTGACGAGCTCCTGAAAGATCGGAAATCCGCTTTCGTGGAGGTCGATGGTCAGGTGCTTCTGCCCGATCCCGTCGAGACGGCCCGAGACGAGGTATTTGAGGCTCAGCGCCTTGAACGTCCGTGCGATGGCGCGGACGTAGCCCTCCAGCACATCGGCATCCATCGCCGAAAAGGCGCGGTCCTTCTCCATCTCCACGGCGACGCCCGACAGCAGCTTGGTGATCGTCTCGAACTTGGCGAAATACCGCCGCGCCGCCAGATCGTCGTCCAGCGCCCTATGGTCGGTGGTCAGGTCAAGGTCGGGCACTCAGCCACCATAGAGGTTCTTGTCGTGCTTCTCGACAATCGCCGCGAAGCGCCGCGCGAAGCGCTCGTCGGCCTTGGCCTTCTGCTCCAGCACCTTGCGGGCGAAGACCATCTGGTCCTCGTGCGCCTCCAGCATCTCGGCCATCCGCGTGTTCGTGGCAGCGCCGATCCCGGCCATGGCGGCCTGCGCCTCCTGATCGGTCTTGACGCCGATCTCGTTGATCTTGTGGGCCACGTCCTGCTGCTGCGCGGTCTTCAACGATTTCGTCAGCGCGTCGTAGAGGACCACCCGCTGCTTGGTGTCGGTCTGGAGCTTGTTAATCAGCACCATCTGCGTCGCCGCCTGGTTCTGAAGGCTGTCGACCCAGGTCTTGCCCTTCTCGATATAGCGCTCCAGCGTCTGGGACTTGGCGAGCTTCACCTGCTCGTCCTGCACCATCGCGTTGTATTGCTTGTTCAACTCCGCGAGCTCGCTTTCCAGCTTGGTCCGCGCCGCCGCGTCCTGCTCGACGCTGATCCTGTTCTCCAGCTCGATGATCTTCGGGTCCATCGCCTGGATGTCGCGGCGCAGCTGTTCCAGCTCGCCCACCGTGACCTCGCGGTCGCCGAGGGTCTCGGTCAGGTTCGCCTCGACCTTGCCCTTGTGCGCGTTCAGCACCTGCAACTGGCCTTCGAGAAGCTTCACGATCACGTCGGACTTGCCGATCAGGTCCTGCAACTTGTCGTCGATCGAGGCGCCGCGCAGGCGTTCCTGCCGCATCGCTTCGGACTTTCCGGCGGCGAAGATACCGACGAAGCTTTCCCACCCGGTCTTCGAGCGCATCTCGTCGAAATCCTTGGAAAAGCCCGCCGTCACGTCGTCAAGCCCCATGATCAGCTCGGCGATATTCGCGTTCATGATCTCGGCATGCCTGTGCACGTCGTCGAGGGTCGCGTTCTCGATGTCGATGGCGACGTCGTCGCCGGTCTTGAGCTTTGCCCGCGCCGTTTCGATCCGGCTCGTCAGTTCGGAAATCTTCGCCTGGGCATCGGCCACCTGCTTCTGGCTCTCCAGGATCTGGGCATCGAAATCGGACATGGACACTCCCTAATGTTAATCTATTTTACAATGATAGGGACGGGCGACCGCCTTTTCATCCCTGCCGTCCGAAAAACTTATCGCAAAACCACGCTGATCGTCATCCTACAATTGCGGAAGGAATGGTTAGCCGTTGCGGGCGGACCGGCGCTGCGATTAGCCTTGGCCCATGTCAGCTTCACTCGACCAACGCCTCGCCACCGAAGTCGCCGCCCGACGCGACGACCTGATCGCCCTGACCCAGGACCTGATCCGCATTCCGACACTGAACCCACCCGGGCGGAACTACCTCGAAATCTGCGAGTACCTCGCCGAGCGTCTTGGTCGGGGCAGCTTCAAGGTCGACCTGATCCGCGCCGAGGGGGCGCTCGGAGACAGCGCCGCCCATCCGCGCTGGAACCTCGTCGCCCGGCACGAGGGCGGGGGCGCAGGCGACTGCGTCCACTTCAACTCGCACCACGACGTCGTCGAGGTCGGCCACGGCTGGACCCGCGAGCCCTTCGGCGGAGAGGTCGAGGGCGACCGCATCTACGGCAGAGGGTCGTGCGACATGAAGGGCGGCCTTGCGGCGTCCATCATCGCCGCCGAGGCCTTCATCGCCGCCTGCCCCGGCTATCGCGGCGCCATCGAGATCAGCGCCACGGCGGACGAGGAATCCGGCGGCTTCGGCGGTGTCGCCTACCTCGCCGAACAGGGCTGGTTCTCGCCCGAACGGGTCCAGCACGTCATCATCCCCGAGCCCCTTCACAAGGACCGCATCTGCCTTGGCCACCGCGGCGTCTGGTGGGCTGAGATCGAGACCAAGGGCCGCATCGCCCACGGCTCCATGCCCTTCCTCGGCGACTGCGCCGTGCGACACATGGGGGCCGTGCTCGCCGAGATGGAGGCGACGCTCTTCCCGCTTCTCGCCACCAAGCGGACCGAGATGCCGGTGATCCCGGAAGGCGCGAAGCAATCGACGCTCAACATCAATTCGATCCACGGCGGCGAGGCCGAGCAGGACGAGAACTATACCGGGATGCCGGCCCCCTGCGTTCCCGACCGCTGCCGCATCATCATCGACCGGCGCTACCTGATCGAGGAGGACCTCACCGAGGTGAAGCGCGAGGTGACGGCGATGCTGGAACGGGTGAAGGCGGAGCGCCCGACCTTCGACTACGAGGTCCGCGACCTCTTCGATGTGCGCCCGACCATGACCGAAAAGGACGCGCCCATCGTTCGATCGACCGCCGCGGCCATCGAAAAGGTGCTGGGGCAAGCGGCGGGCTACGTCGTCTCTCCCGGCACCTACGACCAGAAGCATATCGACCGGATCGGGCGGCTGAAGAACTGCATCGCCTACGGGCCGGGCGTTCTCGACCTCGCCCATCAGCCCGACGAATGGGTGGGCATCACCGACATGCTCGACAGCGCCAAGGTCATGGCGCTTGTCCTCGCCGAACTTCTCGCGCCATAGGTTTCGTCGGTGCCCTACAGCACCGGGGGTCCGGGCCGCAAGATCCGGAAACGGCCGTCAGCGCGTGACGTCGATATTGTCGATCAGCCGCACCCCGCCGAGCCAGGCGGCGGCGAGGATCCGGGCGGGCCGGTCCAGCATCTGAAGCGGCTCCAGCCCCTCGGCGCCGCGAAGCTCCAGGTATTCGACCTCGCCGAAGCCGGCGCGCTGCACCTCCTGCCTCGCGCGGGTCAGCGCCTCCGCTACCGGCGCGCCGTTTCGGATCACGGTGCCGGCCGCCGACATCGCCCGGTGGAGCGCCGGCGCCGTGGCGCGGTCGGCGGCCGAAAGCCGGGTGTTGCGCGAGGACATGGCAAGCCCGTCGGCCTCGCGCAGGGTCGGGCAGCCGGTGATGGCGACCGGAATGTTCAGATCGCGCGCGAGGCGGCGGACGATCTGCAATTGCTGCCAGTCCTTCTCGCCGAAAAACGCCCGGTCCGCCGCAGTCATCAGGAAGAGCTTGGTCACCACCGTCGCCACGCCGTCGAAATGGCCGGGCCGGAACATCCCTTCGAGTTCGGCGCTGAGCCCCGAAACGCGGACACTCGTCGCGAAGCCCTCGGGATAGACGACCTCCGGCGGCGGCATGAAGAGAAGATCGACACCGGCGGCGGCGAGCATCCCGGCGTCGCGCTCCTCGGTCCGGGGATACTTGGCGAGATCCTCGGGATTGTTGAACTGCATCGGGTTCACGAAGATCGTCGCGATCACCCGATCCGTTCCGGCCCGGGCCGCCGACACGAGGCTCAGATGCCCGGGATGAAGCGCGCCCATCGTCGGCACGACACCCACGGACTGCCCGGCTGCCTTCCAGCCCGCGACAACACCGCGGAGTGCCTTCACGTCACGGACGGTTCTCATTTGCGCTGGGGCTCCTCGCCGAAGACATGTTCGGGGCCGGGGAAGGTGCGCGCCCGCACCTCGGCCGCATAGGCGGCGATGGCGCGGTCGGCCTCTTCGCCAAGCTCCGCATAGCGCTTGACGAATTTCGGCCGGAACGCCGTGAAGAGGCCGAGCATGTCGTCCACGACCAGCACCTGCCCGTCGCAGGACGCCGAGGCACCGATGCCCACGGTCGGAATATCGACCGCCCGGGTGATCTCGGCCGAAAGCGCATCGGGAACCTTTTCGAGAACGACCGAAAAGGCCCCGGCGGCGGCGACCGCACCGGCGTCGTGGCGGATGCGGTCGGCATCTTCGCCCCGGCCCTGAACCCGGTAACCGCCGAGCGTGTTGACCGCTTGCGGCGTCAATCCGATATGGGCCATCACCGGGATGCCGCGCTGGGTGAGAAACCCGATTGTCGGCGCCATATGCGCCCCGCCTTCGAGCTTGACCGCCCCTGCCCCGGTTTCGGACATCAGCCGCGCGGCATTGCGGAAGGCCTGGTCCGGCCCCTCCTCGTAGGATCCGAAGGGCATGTCGACGACCATCATCGCCCGGTCAAGCCCGCGCGCCACGGCCTGACCGTGCAGGATCATCATCTCCATCGTCACGCCGAGCGTGGACGGCAGGCCATGCAGCACCATGCCGACGCTGTCGCCGACGAGGACCATGTCGCAATGAGGATCGACGAGCCGCGCGACCGGGGTCGTGTACGCGGTCAGCATCACCAGTGGCGTGCCGCCTTTCCGCGCGCGGATATCCGGCGGCACAGGCCGCTTCGTCTCACTCGTCGCACTCATTCCGCTTCCTCCCCCCGCGGCTCTCCCCAAATGATAGCTGCACCGCAGCATCGTTTCCAGCACTCTCTTGCCCCCCGCGCTGCCAGCCGCGCTTGATCGCGCGCGAAAACCGGCCAAAGATGACCCATCTCCGCCTGCCAACGAAGACAAGGGAGTCTCGGAATGCTCGACCGTCTGACAACAACCGCTGCCGCGCTGGCGCTGATGACCGGGGCGGCGCTGGCCGCGCAGGACACGATCACCCTCGGCATGGTGCTGGAGCCACCCAACCTCGACCCGACCGGCGGCGCCGCGGCGGCCATCGACGAGGTGGTCTATGCCAACATCTTCGAGGGGCTCACCCGGTTCGGCCCCGACGGCTCGGTGCGCCCGGCGCTGGCCGAAAGCTGGGATGTGGATGCCGAGGGCAAGGTCTACACCTTCCACCTGCATGCCGGTGTGACCTTCCATGACGGCACGACGATGGACGCCGAGGACGTGAAGTTCTCGCTCGACCGCGCGCGGGCGGAGGACAGTACCAACGCGCAGAAGGCGCTTTTCGCCGGCATCGCGGATGTCACGGTCGTCGACCCCCTGACGGTTCAGGTGACGCTCTCGGACCCGAACGGCAACTTCCCCTACAACATGGCCTGGAGCGACGCGGTGATCGTCGCGCCGGAATCGATCGCGACCGATGCCACCAACCCCATCGGAACCGGCCCCTTCAAGTTCTCCGGCTGGGTGCAGGGGGACCGGATCGAGATCGTCCGCAATGACGCCTATTGGGGCGAACCGGTGGCACTTTCCAAGGCCACCTTCCGCTTCATCTCCGACCCGACGGCGGCCTTCGCCGCGATGATGGCGGGTGACGTGGACGCCTTCCCGAACTTTCCCGCGCCGGAAACGCTGCCGCAGCTGGCCGCCGATCCGCGCTTCAAGGTCATCGTCGGCTCGACCGAGGGCGAGACGATCCTGGCGATGAACAACAAGGAGCCGCCCTTGGACAACGTGAAGGTGCGCGAGGCGATCGCCCACGCGATCAACCGTCAGGACATCATCGACGGCGCGATGTTCGGCTATGGCACACCCATCGGCACCCATTTCGCCCCGCACAATCCGGACTACGAGGATCTGACGGCACTGTCGGCCTACGCCCCCGAGAAGTCGAAGGCGCTTCTGGCCGAGGCCGGGGTTTCCGACCTGAAACTCCGCCTCGCGCTGCCGCCCCCGACTTACGCCCGGCGTGGGGGTGAGATCATCGCCGCGCAGCTGGCAGCCGTCGGCATCCAGACCGAGATCACCAATGTCGAATGGGCGCAGTGGCTTGAACAGGTGTTCAAGGGCAAGGATTTCGACCTGACCATCGTCAGCCATACCGAACCCATGGACATCAACATCTACGCCCGGCCCGACTATTATTTCCAGTACGGCAAGCCCGAATTCGTAGCGCTGATGGACAAGCTGAACCTCACGACCGACCCCGAAGGCCGCTCCGCACTGTTAAAGGAAGCGCAGGAGATGATCGCGAAGGACTACGTCAACGCCTACCTCTTCCAGCTCGCCAAGACCGGTGTGGCGAATGCGAAGATCGAGGGGCTGTGGGAAAACTCGCCAACCCAGGCGAATGACCTGACAGCGGTGCATTGGGTCGACTGAGCTACAGGCCGCGCCCCGACCGGCACTAGACGGGGGCACTTGCCCTCACGGCCCAGGCGCGGGCGGATAGCGGGATGCTGCCATCGGGCGCGCGCGGCAGATCGGCGTCGAGTTTCCGGCGCAGTTTTTCCCGTGCGTCGGGTGAAAGCCCCGCGCAATATCCCGGCGCTGGCCCGGCGCCGAGCGTGAAGGGATGCCAGAAATCCTCGAAGCTCGCGAACGGCGTCGGAACCTCGACCGCGACGACCTCGGCCTCCGGCCCCCACGCCCCGGATGCAAGCCCGGCCAGCGCTTCCCGCGTGCAGTCGGGAAAGCGGCGGTCCTCCGACAGCGTCTCGGCGGCGGGGTCAAGCGCGGCGGCGGCGCGCCAGAACGCGTGGATGAAGCCGACACCTCCTGCGGGGTAATCCCAGACGTAGAAGCCGAGCCGCCCACCGGGCCGGGCGATCCGAACCATCTCGGCAAGCATTGCGCCCTTGTCGGGAACGAAATTGAGGACAAGGCCCGAGACGACGGCATCGCGGCTTCGGTCCGGCAGGTCGAGCCGCTGGCCGTCGCCGGTCTGGAACGTGGCCCTCGGATCGGGACATTCACGCGCGGCGTGGCGCACGAAATCTTCAGACGTGTCGACCGAAAGGATGGTGCGCGGCCCCGCACCCTCCAGCACCGCGCGGGTCAACGCCCCGGTGCCGCAGCCGACCTCGAGCCAGTCTTTTCCCGGCGGAACCTCAAGCCAGCCCACGAACCGCGCAGCGATCTGACGGCTCCACCGGCCCATGTAAGTGTCGTAATTGCTGCCGCCCTGCCAGGCGTCGTGACGCGATGTTTCGGACATGGTGGGCCCCGCTCGAAAAGATCCGTCTTTGAAACGTTGAAAGGATACACCCCTTCCGCCGTGCTCGCCCGATCTTTATCGTCGCCCCGCAGTCCCCATGCCCAAGGTGATCCGATGTCCGGTTTTGTCCGCCTCACCCCTTCCGCCGCCTCAGCCGAAACCGACCGTCCCGCGCCGGAAAAGGTGATCTCGGGCGACCCGGTCCACACCACCTGGAACGTCGAGGAGCGGGACGGCCTTTATTGCGGCATCTGGGAATCTACGCCCGGCAAGTGGCGGATCAGCTACGATGAGTGGGAATATTGCCGCATCCTCTCCGGCCGCTCCGTCATCACCGACGCGAACGGGGCCGAACACAGGCTCGGCCCGGGCGACAGTTTCATTCTCCGGCCGGGTTTTTCCGGCACATGGGAAGTGATCGAGACGACGCGGAAGGACTACGTCATCCGCCTCTGAGCCGGACGCCGGCTCAGTTGATTTGCTGGAAGACCCCAGACGGGTCGGCCGCCGGATCGGTCGCGGCCGAATCCTCCGGCGTCACCCCGACGGTCGGCACGAATTTCGGCCAGGGGATGTTGCCGGCGGCGATCTGCGCCTGAACGTCGACCGGCAGCGAGGCGATCGGCACCATCAGCCCGTGGGCGTTCTCCACCATCGGATCTTCCGCGATCGCCGATTCGGCCGCCCCACGGACATGGACGCGCGTTCCGTTCGGCACCTTCTCGAAGAGGTCGATGATGTCCTGATTGAAGAGCCGGATGCAGCCCGCCGAAGTCGCGCGACCGATCGTCGAGGCGTTGTTGGTGCCGTGGATCCGGTAGAACGTGTCGCGCCCGCCCCGATAGAGGTAAAGCGCCCGCGCGCCGAGCGGATTGTCGAGCCCGCCGGGCAGGCCGCCCGCCACCGGGCCGTAGACATCGGGTTCGCGCCGGATCATGTTCTTCGTCGGCGTCCAGCTCGGCCAGACCTGCTTGCGTCCGATCACCGCGTCGCCGGAAAAGCCGTAGCCCTCGCGCCCGACGGCGATGCCGTACCGCGTCGCCGTGCCCCCTTCATGAATGTGGTACAGGACCCGCGCATAGGGATCGACGACAATCGAGCCCGGCTTGTCGGGGCCGAAGTAGAACACCTCAGTGCGCGGATTCTGCCCGGTCAGGTAACCTGCCGCGACGGCCGGGATCACCACGTCGGCGTCCTGCACGGACTGATAGCGGGCGACGACCTCGGGCGACACGACGGCCGGGGCAACGCCGGTCGTCGGGTCGAAACGTGATTGCTGGGTTGGGGCGCCGCAAGCGGCAAGCGAGGCGACCGCAAGAAGGGCGAAAACACGCGTGACGCCGAGGCGCCGCACAACTCCTGAAAAGACTGTCATGGCAGCGAGAGTATCCGTTCCTGTTGTCCTGTCGCCGCGCGAATCCCAACCGGAATCGCACCGGACGCATCCAAGCGCGGCATCGCCCTTCATGTCGACCCCTTCCGCGCCCGAGCGTCAAGGCCCGGACGGCGAATTTCCCGGCGCCGGGGCGTGGCGGCCACATGCCCCGGCGCCGGCTGCCTTCAGCCGACCACGTTGAATTCCGGGCCGTAGGGGTACTTGGTGATGTCCTCGTTGCCGTCCTCGGTGATGACGAGGATGTCGTGCTCCCGGTAGCCGCCCGCGCCCGGCTGTCCTTCCGGGATCGTCAGCATCGGCTCCATCGAGATCACCATGCCGGGTTTCAGCACCGTGTCGATATCCTCGCGCAGTTCCAGCCCCGCCTCGCGGCCGTAATAGTGGCTGAGCACACCGAAGGAATGGCCGTAGCCAAAGGTCCGGTACTGCAGAAGCTGACGCTCTTCTAAGAAGTCATTGATCTTCGCCGTCACCTCGGCGCAGGAGACGCCCGGCTTCAGAAGGCTCATCCCGTATTCATGGGCGGCCACGTTGGCCTCCCAGATCTTCAGGCTCGCCTTGTCGACCTCGCGCACGAACATGGTGCGTTCCAGCGCGGTGTAGTAGCCCGAGATCATCGGGAAGGTGTTGAGGGAAAGTATATCGCCCACCTGCAACGCCCGCGCCGTGACCGGGTTGTGGGCGCCGTCGGTGTTGATCCCCGACTGGAACCAGACCCAGGTGTCGCGGTACTCTGCCTCGGGGAAGCGCTTGGCGATCTCCAGCTCCATCGCATCGCGGCCGGCCATCGCCACGTCGATCTCGCGCGCACCGGCCTTCACCGCGTCGCGGATCGCGTAACCGCCCACATCGGCGACATTCGCCCCGTGCTTGATCAGCGCGATTTCGGCGACCGACTTGTGCATCCGCTGCTTCATCGTCGCCGGGGCGATATCGACCACCTTCGACGGCGACAGGAACGATTTCAGCTTGTCGGACTGCAAAAGCGTCAGATGATCCGCCTCGTAGCCGATGACGCGGCCCTCGCCCGTCACCGACAGGATCGCGCGCCAGTAATTGTCGCGCTGCCAGTCGGTATAGGTGATGTTGTCGCCGTGGCTGCGCCGCCAGGGCTGCGCCGCGTCGATACCCGCGCTGATCGTCACATCCTCGGTCGCCGTCACGACCAAGGCATAGGGCCGTCCGAACGAGCAGTAGAGGAAGCCCGAATAATAGGCGATGTTGTGCATCGAGGTGAGGACCACCGCCTCCACCCCCATCGCATCCATGATCACGCGCAGCCCGCCCAGACGCTGGGCATATTCCGACGCGGCGAAGGGCAGGATCTTCTCGCCCTGGTGAAAGCGGTATTGTTGTGGACGTTCCATCATTTGTCAGACCTCACTTGATGGGGTCCGGATCGCGTGCCCGGAACCCCCGAAAGGTCCCGGCGTACAGGACTGCGGCGGATGTCTCCGCAAGCGTCGGGGCAAATGCCCCTGCGGCGACGCCATCGCCGCGGGCTCGGTGGGGTTTCTAACGGGGCGGGGACGGGCCGGCTAGCCAGAAAGCGACATGGTTCATCCTCAAAGTTCAATCCATGTGTCGTCAACGCGGCAACGGGATCGAGCACCGCCCGACCAAGCCCAACCATCCGTGGACCAACGGTCAGGTCGAGCGCATGAACCGAACGATCAAGGACGCGACCGTGAAACGCTTCCGCCATGACAGCCACGACCAGTTCCTGACGCATCTCGCGGACGTCACGGCAGCCTACAACCTCGCGCAACGCCTCAAGACCCTCAGTGGCCTCACGCCCTATGAGTTCATCTGCAAGGTCTGCACGTCAGACCCAGACAGATTCATCGCCAATCCGATCCATCGGATGCCGGGACTGAACAGCCAGGAGACCTCGTCCACTATCCGGTTCGCGCGTCGGAGCCGAGCAGCGCCCTCTTGAACCGGATCGGGTTGCGCAGCACTAGAACATCAAATAACTGATCAAATCGCATGCATATTGCGGCGCCAGCGCCCACACGTTAATCGCTTGGCGAAAATGCTCCCCGAAAAGTGACGAAATACATGAACAATATCGACGAAAAGCTGCAACCGATCCTTGCCGAAGTGATGCGGCGCAATGCCGGGGAGCCGGAATTCCACCAGGCCGTTCACGAGGTCATGGAAAGCCTCGGACGCGTCGTGGCCAAGAATCCCGACTACCTCGAACAGGCTCTGATCGAACGCATCTGCGAACCCGAGCGCCAGATCATCTTTCGCATTCCATGGGTCGACGATCAGGGCAACGTCCAGATCAATCGTGGTTTCCGCGTCCAGTTCAACTCGGCCCTCGGCCCCTACAAGGGCGGGATGCGGTTTCACCCCTCGGTCAATCTCGGGATCATCAAGTTCCTTGGATTCGAGCAGATCTTCAAGAACGCGCTGACCGGCTTGCCGATCGGTGGCGGAAAGGGCGGTACGGATTTCGACCCCAAGGACAAATCCGAAGGCGAGATCATGCGCTTCTGCCAGTCGCTCATGACCGAGCTTCACCGCCACCTGGGCGAACAGACCGATGTGCCGGCGGGCGATATCGGCGTCGGCGGGCGCGAGATCGGTTATATGTTTGGGCAATACAAACGTTTGACCAATCGCTATGAATCCGGGGTGCTGACGGGCAAGGCGATCGCCCATGGCGGCTCGCGCGCACGCACAGAGGCGACCGGTTTCGGCAATACCTATTTCACCAAGGCGATGCTTGAAACCCGCCAGACCGGTTTCGATGGCAAGCGTGTGGTGGTGTCGGGCGCAGGCAACGTCGCGATCCATACCATCGAAAAGGTGCAGTCCTTTGGTGGCACGGTCATCGCCTGCTCGGACTCCAGCGGCTATATCATTGACGAGAACGGGATCGACCTGGGCCTGCTTCAGGAAATCAAGACGGTCCGGCGCAAACGCATTTCGGAATATGCCCGGTTGCGTGGAGACGGGGTCCATTTCGTACCTGTCGGGAAAGGGTCAATCTGGGATCTGCCCTGTGACGTGGCGATGCCCTCGGCCACCCAGAACGAGCTTTCGGGCAAGGATGCCAAGTCGCTGGTCAAGAACGGCGTGCTGGCTGTGGGCGAAGGCGCGAACATGCCCTGCACCCCGGAGGCGATCCGCATCCTGCGCGGGGCCGGCATCCTGTTCGGGCCGGGCAAGGCGGCGAATGCCGGGGGCGTTGCGACCTCGGCGTTGGAAATGCAACAGAACGCCAGCCGTGACCGTTGGAGCTTCGAGCAGACCGAGCAGCGGCTGGCACAGATCATGAAGAGCATCCACGACCGATGCGCTGAAACCGCCGATGAATATGGGGCTCCCGGTGATTATGTTCTGGGCGCCAACATCGCCGGTTTCGTTCGGGTTGCCGAAGCGATGCGGATGCTTGGAGTGATTTGAGCCGACCCGGCGGGCTATCGAAAAACAAGGGCGATTTCTTCTTTGCGCAGCAGCTTCCACTGACCGGGGGCCACGTCGTCATGCAAGCAAGGATCGCCCAAACCTTCGCCCCGCAGGGCCGCGACGAAGCTGCCGGTCGCGATGCATTGTCGCACAAATCGGGGTCTGACCGCAGTTCCCGACTCGCTCCCGACCAAGGCAACGGACCGGCCTCTTTGCTCCAAAGTCCGCTCCGGGCCGAGGCTGTGCGGAAACTGGCGGTGGGAACATTGTTTCCAGGACTGCTCTTCGCCGCCCGCTTGGTTTGGCATCACGGCGCAAAAGTCGCGCGGCCGTTCAGCCTGAGGGCGCCGCGGTCAGGCCCCGCGTCCCGATCATCGAGATCATCCGCTTTACGTTGTAGGCCAGTAGCCGTTGCGGTCCGGCGAGGAGCTTCTTGATCGTGCGCATCTCTTTCTCTCTTATTCGCGATGTAAGTTTAAGATTGAAATGCGCTGATGTCGCTACCGTATTTGGCTAGCCTTGCGGAGCGCCCTTTCGGGGCTCTGATAATGCGACCGCCTTCCGACGGCATTTATGTACCAAGGTAGTTTTGCAAGGATCCGCAACGGAGAGCGGTTATGTCGGAGAGTATCACGGTCGGGCTCGATCGGGCGAAGAATGCGCGCCAGTTGCATGGGCCGAACACTGCGGGTCGGTCACATCGTCAGAGCATCCCCGGACAACATTGCGCGCTTCGAAACCGCTCCGGATTGCCCATTCAGCACCGTATTCGGACACGTGGTCGTCGTCCCGGTAGAGAAGGCGGCCGCGCTCGCCAATCCGGCATTCCGAACCGCAGAAGATTCCGCTCATCGGGACGAACGTTCCGCCCACCTCATGCACGAGCCCCTCGAACATGGTATCCGGGCCCTTGGTACGGGCAAGAGACGCCTCCGCCGGGAAAGTGGTCGCGAAGGGCCGCTTGAAAAACGCATCGTCGAGAAACCGCCGGGGCACGTTGAATGGAACCTCGGGCACCGCCCCAATGACGATCGCCTGACGACCCTCCCGCACGAGTTCCGATAGCAGGAAACGCATCGCCAACGCCATCGCGTCCGGTCCCTCCTTCGTCTCGCCCCCGACGTCGATCGCGACCGATGCCCCGTCGCCCGGCTCCCGCGCAAACCGTGTTCCGTGATAGGACAAGGACCAACGGCCTGCCAGGATGACCGACTTCAACGACGGCGTACGCCGAACCACCTCGAGCACCGCATTGTTGCGTGTGATGCAATCCTCCGCCCACGACAAATGCCGGTTGACTAGGCCCGGAAGTGGGGGGCATCGGTCCACGACGAACACCCATCCCAGCAAGCCTTGCGACCGTAGCCATGCGTCAACACCCGGAATGAGGGCCGCCGCATGGCTGTCACCCCAAAGGAGAACCGAAGGAGCCCCTCGCTCATCCGTTCCGATCGGACACATCGCTTCAATGTCGTCCCACCAGGCAGCGCGGCAACGACGTTCAACGTCCGACATGTCCGACGCGGACCTGAACTCCCGATAGCTGGCTTCGGGAAGGCGCAGCTTCATTCCATGATCGGTTCCAACGACAAGCGCGGCCGAGAGCGTCAGTGCCGACCCCGCCGCTGACAGCTGGAATATTCCCCGCCGCGTGAACGCGCGCGGCCCCGACCGGAGCCGGAACGGCTGTTCGACGAAACGCCAGCTCGCCCAAGCGGCCAGAAACGCGAAAGAGACGGCCGCAATCAGCATGATTGCCGTCGGCTGACCATTCGACACCGTCCTCGCAATCACGATCGGAGGCCAGTGCCAGAGGTAGAGCGAGTACGAGATTCGCCCGGTCCAGACCAAGGGCCAAACGGTCAGGATGGCGGTTGCAATGCTACCCGCCCGAGATGTGGCCCAAATCACCAAGGCGGTGCCGACCACGACCGGAAGGGCGGCCCCCCCCGGAAAGACGGTGCGCTCGGTATATCCGACGACGCACGCAAGGATGAGGCCAAGACCAACCATTCCGGCGAGGCCGGCCGCCATCCTGTTGAGCGGGACACGGGTGGGGGCGAAGAGAACGAGGATCGCGCCGACCCCGAGCTCCCAAGCCCTCAGATGCGGCATGAAGAACGCTGCCACCTGCCCGGTAGGCATGGATGAAGTACTCCATGCGAAAGATCCCGCGACCAGCACCGCCGCCGTAAGCGCCGCGCGCCGACGACCGCCCCGGAAGGCCAGCGCCAGGATCAGGGGAAAGAAGATGTAGAACTGCTCCTCCACGCCGAGCGACCACGTATGCATCAGCGGCTCATAGGACGCATCCGATCCGAAGTAGTCGCCCGTCGCCCGCATCAGGTAAAGGTTCGAGACGAAGGCGACGGTCGCGATCGTGGATTTCGACAGGGCCAGGTACTGCCAAGGCGGAAACAGGAAGAATCCGGCCAGCGCGAGACACAAGAGAAGGAACAGCAGAGCCGGAAGAATGCGCCTTGCCCGGCGCTCGTAGAAACCGATCAGGGAAAAGCGTCCCGTCTCAAGGTCGCTCACCAGAATGGAGGTGATGAGAAAGCCCGAGATGACGAAGAAGACATCTACACCGACGTACCCGCCTTCGAAGCCGGGCAGGCCCGCGTGGGCGAGAATGACGGACAAAACGGCAACGGCGCGAAGGCCATCAATCTCGGGACGGTAATTCATTTGACGCGGTAACTGCTCAAGAACAAGATCATTCGAAGCAGACCAACCATCCGCGACTTGCGCACTGTGTATTCCCGACACCGGGCAATCAACCATAAGTTGGTGGCGCCTGATTTTTCGCTCAACCGCCCCAGGCGCTCGACGGCTTTCGGAGCGCTGCCCGCACTTCAGAGCCAAATCTCCCCCCACCCTTTGGTACGTGCAATCACTCGCCAATGCAGCGGCTCACGGAGAAATCAGGGGCGGACGCAGCGGCGAATGTTGTAAGTTTCCGACAGGGCTGGCAATACCGTGTGGTTGTAAGGCGTTCGGCTTCACAGTTTCGCTGGGAACCGCGTAATCCGTGGCATATCTCTATTGTTCATCGAGTTGCGGACTGGTCGGGACGAAAAGGAACCGGGATGAGGCAGGTGCGAATTCGGCTTCCGAACGGGGACAAGGTGGTCTTCCGGTCACGGCGGCCGGACTCGGCCGAGCCGCATGCCGAACTGTCCGAGAGCGACGACGGGGAAGGCGGTACGCCAATCGACGTCAGCGAACCCGAAATGGCGGAACGCGCAGTGACGGCCATTGATCGCGCCTATTCCGAGATGATCAGCGGCGGAGAAGCAGAGCTTCTGCGCTTCTATCGGGTTCTGGCCGGGTCGAATCTGTTCGTCCTTCTCGACCCGTCGGATGCGGACGAGGCTCCCGAACCGAAGATCATTCCCGTCGAGGGCGGGCACTACGTGCTCGTCTTCGATCTGAAGGAGCGTGTCACCGAACTGACCGGCTATGACGCGCCGACCTCGCGCGTCACGGGCAGGGATGTGTTCAACCTCATACGCGGCCGCGACATCGGGGTCGCGGTCAACATGGGGGATGCGCCCTCGGCAATGCTGATCCCCGGCGACGCCATCGACTGGATCTGCGACACGCTGGAGGATACCGCATCAAAGACGCCGGTTCCGGCCTCTGCCTCGGGACGGTTCAAGGCGCTCCTCGCGCCACACAACTTTCCCGACACCCTGCTTCTCGCGCTGAACGACAGGCTTGCGACGCTTTCGGACGCTTATGACAAGGCACTGCTGCTCCGCGCCGAATACGACGACGGCCAGTCGGGATATCTTGTGGCGTTCTCTGCCGTCGAAGATGGCGACCGCGGCATGATCGCCGCCTCCGTGAACGATGCGCTGGCGTCGTTCAGGGGGAAGGATGTCGCACTCGATATCGCGTTCATGGCCCGGGAAGAGCCGTTGCTCGACCGGATCGGCCGGGTGGCGACCCATCTGCGGGCGGACTCCGCGAAAAGGACAGACGGCGGATCATCCAAAAGGCTTGCCGCGCCCGATCCAGGCAAGGCCCGGCCGCATACGCTGAAGTGACGGCCTGGCGACGCGGGTCGAACGGTTTCGGGCAACAATAGCTGTCGGCCGCCGAGCCGTTTCCCGACGACGAATGCCGTACCGCGAGCCGCGCGGGGCCGATTACGGACACATTTTGGCGCGGTCGCGGCGCGGGTCGCTCCCGATACATAATTTTTCTCTTTATATCAGCATCTTGAGTGAAAAGAGGACACCTTCCGGCCAATCGCGGACCCGCGACAATCGTTACGACTGATAGGACAGTAGGTACAAATTAACCCGTGTCGTCCGCAATTTAGACAAAAATTTCGCCAATTCGTCCGCGATACGACTCCTCAGACAAATCGTTGCTGGGGTAAGAACAATGAAAATCAGCGTATTCGGCATTGGCTATGTCGGCGTCGTTTCGGCGGCCTGCCTGGCCAAGGACGGCCATGAGGTGATTGCCGTCGACGTCGACCCCGGAAAGGTCAAGTCGATCAACGACGGCCTCTCACCGATCGTCGAGGAGGGGATCGACGACCTCGTGCGTGAGGTCGTGGCGGCGGGCAAGCTGACCGCCACGTCGGGTACCGACTTCGCCATCAAGAATACCGACGCTTCGTTCATCTGCGTCGGGACCCCGTCTGCTCCGGACGGTTCGGTGGGGCTGACCTATGTCGAGGCGGTCTGCCGGAATATCGGCGCGGCGCTGAAGGACAAGGCGGGATATCACTCCGTCGTCATGCGCTCGACCATCGTTCCGGGAAGCACTGAGCGCTGCTGCATCCCGGCGCTGGAAGAGGCGTCGGGCAAGACGGCCGGCGAAGGTTTCGGCCTTGGATATTACCCCGAGTTCCTGCGCGAAAGCACGGCGATCAAGGATTACCACGACCCCGGCCTTATCGTCTTCGGCACGATGGACAAGCCGACCGAGGAGGTCCTGACCGCGCTGAACACTGCCCTGCCCTGCCCGATCCACAAGGTCGACATCGCGACGGCCGAATTGGTGAAATACACCTCCAATGCCTGGCGCGCGGTGAAGGTCACCTTCGCCAACGAGATCGGCAACATCGCCAAGGCGTCGGGCATCGACGGCCAGACGGTGATGGAGATCCTCTGCTCGGACGACAAGGTCGCCATGTCGCCCTACTTCATGCGGCCGGGCTTTGCTTTCGGTGGGTCTTGCCTGCCGAAAGACGTCCGGGCGCTGCGCTTCCTCGCGCGGAGCACAGATACACGCGCCCATATGCTCGAAGCCGTGCTGGAAGCGAACGAGGCGCAGATCGCGCGGGCCGAGCGGATGATCGAGGCGTCGGGCGCGAAGAAGATCGGCTTCGTTGGCATCAGCTTCAAACCCGGCACCGACGACCTCAGGGAAAGCCCGCTTGTCGCGCTCGCCGCGCGGCTGATCACCAAGGGAATCGACGTCGATATCTACGACCCCTTCGTGCAGGAGGCGTTCGATTCCGGCACCCCCGGCGCGGGCCGCGGCAATGACGGCATACCCGACCTCAAGGACCGGATGGTCGGCGATCTCGACCGGCTGATCGAAGGGTCGGGCGCCGTTCTGGTCGGCAACTACTACAAGGAAGCCGTCGACAAGCTGAAGGCGGCGGCCAGCAATCGCCCCGTCGTCGACCTGACGCGCCTCCATCGCGACATGGTCAGCAACGGAACCTACGCCGGTATCTGCTGGTAATCCGGCCGTGGTCCGCGCCCTGACCCATATCGCCTATTTCGCAGTGATCGTGCTGCTGACCCTCGTGGTTCCCGCCTCCTTCGTTGGTGACCCGAGGGCAGCGAAGCACGCGATCATCGTGATCGGCGTCCTTGGTGCCTGGCGCTATTCCTGGGCGATGCTCAACCTCTGCCGGGCGGTGATCTTCCGGCGGTTCGTCTACCCGCGCCGCAAGGCCGCTGCCTTCAAGGCCGACCGCGAAAGCGGCCGGCGCCGGCATGCCTTCTTCATGGTCACCTCCTACATGGTCGACCAGGACACGACGCTGATGGTCTATCGCCGGCTCTTCCGCGCGGCGGCGGCGGCGCGGGACGGTGCAACCATCGTATCGTCGGTGGTGGACGGCGCCGACGAACGGTTGATCCGCGAGATCTACGCCACGATGCCGATCGACATGTCATCGGTGAAGCTGGTGATGGACCGCATCAAGTCGAACGGCAAGCGTGATGCGATGGCGCGCGCGCTCCGGCTTCTGGCGAGCTTCTCGCCCACGCCGCACGACATCATGATCTTCGTCGATGGCGACACGGTGGTGCCGCTCGACGTGGTCGAGCAGTCCGCACCGTGGTTCCAGGATCCGCGCGTCGGGGCGCTGACCACCCACGAAGCCGCCATCGTCGACAAGGACAACCTCTTCAAGGACTGGTTCGTCCTGCGCTTCAACCAGCGCCAGCTGATGATGTGTTCGATGGGCCTGTCGGAGCGCGTGCTCACGCTGACCGGCCGGATGTCGGTGTTCCGCGCCTGCCTTGCCACCGACCCGGGTTTCGTCAACGGCGTCGGCCACGATTTCCTGAACCACTGGCGGCTCGGCCGCGTCACCTTCCTGACCGGCGACGACAAGTCGACCTGGTACTGGCTGCTGCGCAACGGCTACAAGCTTCTCTACCTGCCCGACATGATGTCGGCCTCGGTCGAGACGCAGCCGCGCGCGACCTTCTACGACAGCGCCAAGACGCTGATGGTGCGCTGGTTCGGCAACATGATGCGGACCAACGGCCGCGCGCTGCGCCTCGGGCCGCGCTCGATGGGGTTCTTCACCTGGTGGTCGATCCTCGACCAGCGCGTGAGCATGTTCACCACGCTCTTCGGCCCGATCTCGGTCGCCGTGACCGCGCTCTTCGTCTCGCCGCTGGTGATCCCGCTCTACATCGGCTGGGTTCTGGCCACCCGCTACATCTTCTGCGCCTTCATCGCGCTCTTCAACGGGGTCTGGTTCCCGGTCACGCACCCGCCGATCCTCTATTTCTCCCAGATCGTCGGCGCGGCCATCAAGACCTTCGTCCTCTTCCGCCTCGACAAGCAGAAGTGGACCCGGCAGGCCTCGACCGGCGGCGGGGCGGCGATCGGGCTTTTCGACCGCCTGAAGGCCGCGGAATCCGCGGCGCATCATGCGCTGACCCTCTGCTGGCTGACGCTGGCAGTCATGTATCTGAGTCTAATCTGAGGCGATCGCGGTGGGCGTTCACAAAGCAGAACTGAGAGACCTGAACCTCGGCGGCGGCCATGTGCCGGTGCCCTACGAGTTCGGGTATGAAAACGAACACCCGGCGGTCTCACTGCCCTTCACCCTGCATGTCTACGGGCAGCAGTTCACCGGAAAGAAGATATCCGTCACGACCATCCAGCTCGTGCCGCAGGACGAGATCTACCTAATCAAAGGCACCCGCCACGCAGTCAGGCTGCAATTCGAGTTCCAGAACTTCTCGCTCACGATCTATCCCGAAGTGGTCGTCGTCGGAGAAAGCCGGGACGATCTGGTCCTGAAATTCGTCGACCCGACCGGCGATCACGTCGCGCAACTGCGCTTCGTCCTGAACAGCTTCATCGCCGGCGACTTCGTCACCCTCGGCGCGGTGATGAGCTATTCCGGCCCGATCAAGCCGAAGGAAGAGAAGAAGTCCGTCGAGCCGAAATGGACCGAGCGTTACCGCAGCATCGCGGTCGCTCTGGTCTCGGGCCTCCTCGCCCTCACGGCCGCAAGCGCGCTCTATGTCCGCTACACGACGGGTTACGAAATGCACCCTGTTCTGATCGAGCGCGCGGGCCAGCCGATGCAGGCGACAACGCCGGGACAGGTGTCCTATCTCAACCCGGACGCGAAGAAGGGCGAGGTGCTCTTTTCGGTTAACGCCAATAGTGGCGATGTTTTGAACTTCCAGATGCCGTGCGACTGCCAAGCCATTGTAAATCAAGGCGTTAGTGAAGGTCTGACGGTCCTCCCAACCGACGTAATATTGACAATTTTGGTTAATAACTTCGACCTCAGTGTTCAGGCCTTGATGAGTGTCGAGGGGTTGGCGCGGGCGATGAAGGGCGACCGGGTTTACCTGGATCTGGCAGACGGCAGGTCCATTCCGGTCCAGGCGGTGGCGGGCAAATCCGCGAACACCGCGGCCATGAGCGGAGAGCTCTTCGTCCCGGTCCAGCTGGTCGCACCGGAAGGGGCACTGACGGAGGAGGATATCGGCAAATTCGCGCAGGTGCGGCTGACGAAATCCTACCTTTGGAATTAGGGGGCAGAGAGGTTGCGTGTCGTGAAAAAGATCTATCCACTGATCCTTTGCGGAGGAAGCGGAACCCGGCTCTGGCCCATTTCGCGCACACGCAGCCCCAAGCAATTCCAGAAGATCGGCGGCAAGGATTCGCTGACCTTCTTCCAGGCCGCGATCCAGCGCCATCGCGGTGAGCATTTCCACGACCCGGTAATCGTCACCAACCTGCGCCATCGCGGGACGGTCGTGAGCCAGCTTCGCGAAATCCAGTGCGGATCGCGCATTATCTGCGAGCCGATGGGCCGCAATACCGGCCCGGCCGTCCTTGCCGCCTCGCAAACGCTTTTCGGCCGCGACCCCAACGCGATCATCCTCGTCATCCCCGCCGATCACGTGATCGAAGGCGAGATCAACGAGACCATCATCCGCCAGATCGACGCCGCCGCCGCAGGCCAGATCATCACCTTCGGAATCGAGCCGCGCGGGCCCGAAACCGGCTTCGGATATATTTCCAAGGGCGCCGAGAACCCTGACTTCCCCGGATTGCACAGCGTCGAGCGCTTCATCGAAAAGCCGCCTCTGGCGAAAGCGAAAGAGCTTGTCGACAGCAAATCCGCGCTCTGGGCCTCCGGCATCTCGATGTTCTCCGCCCGGACGATCATCGAGGAATACCAGAAGCTCGACCCCGAGACCGCCGTCGCCGTCAAGCGCTCGGTCATGGGCGCGAGCCCCTTCCCCGAGGCGCTCTACCTCGAAGCGGACGCATTCAGCCAGACCCGGGCCGAGCCGACCGAAAAGGCGGTCTTCGAGAAGACCGACCGGATCGCGACGGTTCCCCTGAACGTGATCTGGAGCGACGTGGGCAGCTGGTCCGCGATGTTCGACATCTCCAAGCCCGACAGCAACGGCAACGTCCTGCAGGGCGATGTCATCGTCGTGGACAGCAAGAACACGATGGTTCGCTCGGAAACCCGTCTTGTCAGCGTCGTGGGTCTCTCGGACATCATCGTGGTGGACACGACCGACGCGGTTCTCGTCACCCGCCGCTCGAAGTCGCAAAGCGTCAAGGAGGTGGTCGACAACCTCAAGGCCCGTGGACGCCCGGAGGCGGAACACTACGCCGGCGCCGCCCCGACGATGGTGCCGTTCTCGATGCCGCGCGGGCTCGAGCAGATCCATCAGACCGACAGCTTCCAGCTTGGCACCAGCCAGATCCCGATGGGCGCCTGCATCGACCTTGAGGCCGGTCACGGCCGCCAGGTCATCGTGGTGAAGGGCATGGTGCATGCGCAGGGGCCGACCTGGCAGAAAACCGTGCGCGAGGGCGGCCGGATCTATTCCGACCCGGATGGGCCGATCCGCATCACCAACTGCGCCGATATCGAAACCGAACTTCTGTTCATGACCTTCGATATCCCGGTGGAGTCGCCTAAATCCCTGTCCATGCCGAGCCATGGCTGATGTAGGCAGAAGCCTCGCCGTTATCGGAAAATCGACCGTGGCCGCCGGCCTCGGTCTTTTCCTGTTCGCGGCCTCGGCGATGGCGGCACCGGATTGGAAGCTCATGGACCTGCGCACGAAGCTCGCCGCGCTCTCGACCACGCTCGGGACCGACGAAGCATCCCGCGACGTGCCGGTGCGCGATCTGGTCGCGGGGCTGGACGGCAACGTGCTCAGGCATCGCCGGGAATCGACGACCGCGTATAGCGAACCCGACGCGCCGGCGACGATCGGCTGGACCGACAGCCGATTTGCGGTCGCGGCGCTGTCGCAGGTCTACGGCGGTCAAAACAATCTCGCCGTGTTTCAGGCGAGCAGCGGCAATGGCACCGATGCGATCCATATCGACTCCGGTGTCGTCACGCTCCGGCAGCTGCGCGGCCAGATGACCAACAGATATGTCGGCAGGGACATCGACACCGGCGCCGATCTTCTCCGCATTCCGCTCATCATCGGCGAGAAGGCGACCTTGCGGCTCACCCCCGGCGAAACGCTGATGCTCAGCCGCCGCGACGGCGCCTTCATCGTCAGCTTCGGCAGGATCGAAGCCTACGGGGCCGAGATTTCGGCAACAGCGGAGCCCAGCGAGGCGAACAAGGACTTTTCTCCCTTCATCGCCTCGGTCGGGTCCGGCTCGGTGCATCTTTCGGGAGCGACGCTGAAGTATCTCGGCTTCGGCAATACCGAGAAGTTTTCCGGCCTGTCCATCGTTGCCTATCCGACGATGCGGCCGGCGAACCGAACCGTGATCGAGAACACGCGTTTCGAGGATATGGTGACCCTCGCTCTCGTCGGGGTGACGGATGCCGAGCTTCACGACAACCGGTTCTTCGACATGCGTCGAAATCCGCTGCTGCTGTCGCACGCGCCGCACTCGATCGTTGCGGGAAACCTCTTCTCCGGCAGCTCGCCCACGAATGCCATCCGGGTGTCCAACGGCTCGGGCGGCACCGAAGTGACCGGCAATATCATTCTTGAAGGGTCGCGCGCGGGCATGCTGATCTCATCCGGCAGCGACAATGTCTCGGTCACCGGCAACCTGATCTGGCGGCGCAACGGCGGCGGCGTGAAGTTGCTCGACGTGACCTGCGGCCGGGTTGAGCGGAACGTGATCCTCGACGACAAGCAGAAAGGCGTCGAGGTGCGAAACAGCCGGGATGCGTTCGTGCATGCCAACAAGATCATCGGCAACAAGAATGCCGGCGTGTGGGTCTCGGGCCAGACGAAGGGCGAAGTCACGTACATCACCGACAATCTCCTGCGCGAGAACGGGTCCGGCCTGACGACGGCGGCGGGGGCTGCAATCGCGCTCAAGGGCAACGATCTCTCCAACCAGTTTCCCCGGCTTCTGGACGGCGACGTCACCCAGCAGTTCCGGTCGATCATAGCGGATCTCCGTGGCCAGACGCCGATCCTCCTCGATGCGGGCGGCGCCTCTCCGACAGACATTCTGGCACCGACCGAATGCGCCCTTTAGCCCCGTCCCCGCGAAACCCGGCGTGAATTGCTTGGCGAAGCGGGACACCATGCTGTAAAACCACGAGAGGCAGAAAACGACGGCGATGACGCCGCGATTGCAGGCAGTGGAACCGTGCCGATGACGCGAAGCAGCAATGCCCGGATGCGGGCAAGTCGCAAGGCGCCAACCTTGCTGCGCGCAATTGGCGGGCAGGTGCCGCTGCGGTGGGTGGTCTGCGCCATCGGGCTTGCAATTGCCACGCTCCACCCTGCCGCGCTCGCCGCGCAATCGCTCTTCGGTTGTCGCGATCTTTCCTCGGCGCAAACGCCGACACTCGAAGGCCGCCAGGGCGTCTTTTTCCGGATCGACCCCGATCTGCTGACCTACAACCGCTTCTCCGACGAGATCGTCGCATCCATCGGAGTGCTCTCGCGCAACCTCGCGGAGAAAGGCACGACCCTCATCGTTGTTCCGGTGCCGGCGAAGGCGCTGGCAATGCCGCAATTTCTTGGCCCGGACACCGCCGCCTACGGCTACGATCCTGCTCTCGCGCTCACGATCTACGAAGACACGCTCGCGCGCCTCAAGTCGGCGGGCGTGGAGGCTATAGACGCCCGGCACGCGCTGCGCACCTCGGTCTCGGGAGAGATGGCGTTCTTCATGGCCGATCCCCGACTGACCAATGCCGGCCTTCTTGCGCTGGCCCAGGAAATCGCCGGCAGGCTGCACACTGCCCCGGCCAATGAGGGGACGGCGGTCTACGTCTCCGAACCCACCGGAGCGCGAACGCTTCCGTCGCAGGATCGTCTGAACCTGCAGATGCACTGCCTTACGCCGCTGCCCGACGTCACCACCATGGGCTTCGAGACTGTCGGCGAAGACCCCGCGCCCGCCGAAGGCGCCACTCCGGTCATCGTGGTCGGAACCGAGCTTACCGGCGCACCTGAACTGAACTTCGCAGGTTTCCTGTCGGAGCTTTCGGGCCTCAAGGTCGATCAGTTGAGCGTTCCGGGCGACCCAATCGCAGCACTCTCGGCCTATTTGACGTCGGAGGGCTACCTTGAAAACCAGCCGGAATTCCTCGTTTGGGAGGTTCCGTCTTGGGCCAATCTCGGCCTCCGTGGCGACCAACCGCTCCGGGAAGTCACGGCCGCCGCGCGGAATGATTGCAGCGAGGATCTGGTCGTGACGCAAGCGGCGCAGAACCGGGTCAGGGTCGATCTGTCCGGCATCGCGCCTGACGGCACGTCGAGCCTCCGCCTCGACACCGGGGCCGGCGCGCCGGCCCGCGCCGATTTTCATTTCGTGTCGAAGACCGGAGCCGAACGGACTAGGCCGGTCATGCGCGCCGAGGGCCAGCCGCTGACCGGCCGGTTCTTCATGCCGCTGACCGGCCTTTGGCCCGATGGGACCGCTTCTGTCGAGATCGAGACCGTGATCGACCCCGACGCCCTGCCCCAGGTCGCGCTATGCCGAGGATAAGACCGATGCGTCGCCTCCTTCTCCCGGCATTGTGGGCCGTCCTTGCGGTGCAACCCGCGCTCGCGGAGCGGTTGACGCTGAACTACCTTCCGCCCGACCTGCCGCCCAGCAACGTGTGCAACGCCGACCCGGAGGAACGCGACCCGGCGGAGTTGCAGGAAGGCGCGCCGGAAGAGCAGGACCAGGCGCCGGCACCGGAGGACGTCGCCTTCCTCGACTACCTCACCCGCGACATCCGCGACCTCACCCACGAGGATGCGGACCGCTGGTTCGACTTCATCACGGTCCTCATCAATCGACGGGCCGAGCTCGATCCGGGCTTCGCGGGGATCGAGGAAGCGTTTGCCCGCATCGACGTTTATGTCTCGGCCGGGCGGCTCGACGCGCTGCGGAGCCTTGGCGCGGTCGAGGGCCTCGCGCGGCGGTCCGGCGACCTCACGAACAGCCAGAAAGTCCGGCTGGCACGGCTTTACTGGAACGGCATCGGCGTGGCCGAGGATCGTGGCGTGGCCGAAGAGCTGATCACCACGGCGGCATTCGCGGGCAATGCGGACGCACTGATGGAGGCGCTCCGCCTTCAGGTCGCTGGCGGCAGCATCGAGACCTGGGACCTCGCCCCGGAAGAAACCGCGACCCTCGCCTTCGGCGGCATGGTCGGGCGGCTCAACAGGGGCATTTGCGATCGCGCCGAACGGATGGCCCGCGAATACGAAGACGGCGACATCCTAACCCCGAACCCGGACCTCGCCTATGCCTGGCGCAAGTTCGCGGCCGATCTCGGCGGCGCGGAAGCCGCCTGGCGGGTCGTCGAATATCATCTGTCCGCAACCGCCGGGGAGAAGGACAACGAGATCCTCCTGCATTACCTCAGTCTCGCTGTCCGGAACGGCTACGCCATCGAACCGGGAACCGTCGAGGACATCGTTGCCAGCGGCGCCACCACCGAGGCGGAGATCCGCAAGACGCTCGGCTATAACTACAACCGTGTCGGCTCCGCGCGCCGGCGGACGGCGGTGCCCTACCTCGACCTTCAGGTCCATCTTACCGGTGACTTCTCCTCGGCCGAGAACGATTACCTGCGCTACCTTAGGGAGGTCGCGGCCTTGCCGGGCGCCCCCGCCTCCATCCTGACCCGACTCGCGAAGGAGCTTCTCCAGCGACGGGGCCGCTGGGCTGCCGAGGCTGAAGCGACAGTCCTTCTCGAACAGGCTGCCGCGCGTGACGATCCCGACGCGATCATTCTGCTGGCAAATATCCTGATGAGGTATCGGGGCGAGACGGCGAAGACGAGCCGGACGGAAAACCTGTTGATCGACGCGGTGTCCCGCCTTGGGCGGGGCGACGCGATGAACGCGCTCGACGCGCTTTATCGCTGCAAGTTTCCCGGTGCGCCGATGCTGCCGGAAGCCCAGTTCTGGGCCAACGTCTACCGGACTGCCGATGTCGCGCCGGTGGGCGTATCGCCCACCGATCTTGCCAAGTTCGATACCGCGATGGAGCCCGAGGCGATCGCCAAGATCCAAAGCCTCGCGCTTCAGGGGCATGGCAGTTCCACGGCAGACCAATTGCAGCTTCTCCAGGCCGATCCGGCCGCGTCCGACGCCGCGTTGCGGTTCTGGGCGGTTCGGGTCAGTCGCAGCGACCAGGCGCTGGAGGATTACGTCAAGCAGGAATTCGAACACGCGCTGACGCGCGGCGAGCGCTACAGCGCCGTCGAACTCTTCCGCCGCGCCTTTCTCGATATCGGCCCGTCCATTTCACTCGATCTGGCCGTGACGCTGGTGAAACATGCGGGGCGTGATCCCACCGTCGTCTCCGAGATCGAAGCCCTTCTGAAACTGTCGGCACAGCGCGGCGAGGGCGCCGCGATCCGGCTCTTGCAGCGTCTCACTGGCCGCGACGGCGAAGAGGTCTACCGCACCTATGCCGATGCGATCGAAACGCGGGGGGATTTCCTGGCCCTTATGTACGCCGCGCCCTACGTCCCGGATGACCGGTTCGATGACTACATGGACCGCGCGATTTCCGAGATGAATTGCTTCACCAAGGATGTCGCAGAACTCGCCGATGCCTATGCGCTCCGCGAACGGCCCGATCAGGCCTACCACTGGCTTCAGGTCGGGTTGGCGATGGAAAAGGGCCACGTCCTGTCAAAACTCGGCCTTTCCGATCAGCAACTGACGGATTTCGGACGCGGCAAACCGGCCCCGACCTCGGCGGTCGATACGCTGTCGCTCAGCGAAGGCGATCAGGACGCGCGGCGTCGGCTCTACCTGCGGATGGCCGATCCGGACGACCCTGCCTACGACCCCGAAGCGGCGGCGACGCATCTGGAGACGATCGTCAAGCACGACGACGCGCCGACCCTCTCCTGGGCGCTCGCGCAATACCGTCGCGCCGATCAAAGGCTTCGGGATGAGATCGCCAAGCGCATCGACCTGCGCGCCATCGAGGAGCGCGCGGCGCAGGAAGGCGACAGCGCGGCGCAATTCGAGCTTGGGATGCTCCTGCGGACCGAGGCGTCGGGTGGCGCCGATCTGAACGCCTCGGCCACATGGCTGCTCCGCGCCGCCGAAGCCGGCCATACCGAAGCGATGGTCGAATACGCCGTCGCGCTGGGTTTCGGCCTCGGGATCCCGGCGGATCCAAAATTTGCCGAGATCTGGCTGCGGGAGGCGGACAGCCTGGGCAATCCGCGCGCGCGCGATCTCATGAACGTCCTCTCTGCGATGGCCAGAGAATGATGCTTCGCTGCGTCATGAAATTGGCCGATCGACTTCTGCCAGTGCTGCCAGCGGCGTTCCTGTCCGCCGGAATTGCCGGGGCGCAGGAACCTGTCTCTTGCGCCGCTCCGCCGGACCCGGTCATTTCGTTGTCGTTCGTCAGCCGGTATGCCGAAGGCGACGAGAACAGATCGACCATAGATCCCCGGCGCGAAGCCGAAGCGGAGGATGCGCTGAAACCGCTCGATCAATTCATCGACGCGCTCGCCGACCGGACCGAGAGCCTCTATTCCGGCCGCATCCAGGATCGCGAGGCCGCCGCCAACTGCATCCTCGACCAACTCGGTCGCTGGGCCGAGGCGGACGCGCTGACCGATCTCGGGACCGAGACGGTGAAGTTGACGATCGGATCCCGCTACGCCGCCTTCGCGCTGATCCTGTGGCAGACCCTGCCCTACGCGCCCGACCATCCGCGCCGCACCGCGATCCTCGATTGGCTCGACCGCCGCATGCGGGCCGAGATGTCGTTCTGGTCCGACGCGCCGAGCGGCGCGCAGAAGGGCAACCTGCGCGCCTGGGCGGGACTCGCGGCGGCCGCGGTTTCGGTGCAGACGGACCGGCCCGAACTACGCGATTGGGCCGATGACTCGATTGCCGCGGTCATGTGCTCGGCCAATTCCGATGGAAGCCTGCCGCAGGAAATGGGCCGAGGCGAATTCGCGCTGCACTACCAGCTTCACGCCATCGCCCCCCTGGTGACCGCCGTGGTCTTGCTTGAGCGGCAGGGCGTTCCCGCGAGGCGGCATTGCAATGACGCCATTCACCGGATCGTCGATTTCGCAATCGCGGACCTCGCCGACGGCGCCCGGACAAAGGCCATCACCGGGGTCGAGCAAAGCCTCTTCAACGGCTCGGAGCAGTTGACCACGTTTCAGCTTGCCTGGATCGAACAATACCAGCTGCTGCGCAAGTCGGAGAGGCTGGAGGCGCTCGCGCGAGATCTCAGGCCGCTCATCTACACCAAGCTCGGCGGCAATCAGACGGCGCTCTGGCGGCGTTAGCAGGACGCGTCCACCCTCTCATCGACCCCCGCGCGATTCCAAGAGCACCGCATCCTTCAGGTGCAGGCCCAAGGGCGACAATGGTCGGTCGCGCAAGCTCAGGAAGAAATAGGGGGACACCCGGATCGTCTGGTCAAGGCTCAGCGTCGTGAAGCCGGCGCTGACCGGTTCGCCGACCAGAAGCTGCACGACCTCTTCCGAGACCGGGGCGATCGCATCCGTTCGGGTGAGATAGGCAATCATCAGGAGGAGCGAGGAGCTGTTGACGATGTTGCCGGGCGCCCGCAGCCCGGCCAGGCCGAAGGCGTTGTTCATCGCCTCGCGGATCGGCGCGCCCCTTTCCTGCATCACCCATTCGTAGGACGCGAGATCTGCCAGCGAGACCGAAGCCACGGACGACAGCGGATGATCCCGCCGGACCAGCAAGGACACCTTTTCATCGCGCATCGGTTCGACGTCGAAATCGCGGCTCTCGATATCCGGCAGGAAACGTGCAAGGGCGAAATCGAGGCGGCCGGCCGCGAGGTCGCGCAGAAGCTGCCGGGAAGGGGCGACATCCACGGTGATCTCGGCCTCGGGTGCATTCGCCTTGATGCTCTGGATCGCCGGAACGAGGTAGCCCACCGCCGGCCCTGTGACGGCGCCGACATGGACCGAACCGCCGCGCCCGGCGCGCAGGATCGCGACCTCGTGGCCGAGGTCATGCAGTTCCCGCAACATCGCCCGCGCCCGCTTGGCGACGGCATGACCGACCGCCGTCGGTTCCATCCCCTTCGGGTGGCGGACGAACAACGCGGCCCCGACCGCCCGCTCGATCTCCGACAGCATCCGCGACGCCGCCGGCTGGGTCACCTTGATTTCGTTGGCGGCCAGCTGAAGTTGCCCGTGTTCGGCGATCTCGGTCACCAGCCGCAACTGGGTCGGCTTGAGCGTCAGTTCGGGCTGCATGGCATACCAGTTTTGATATCAGGATAAGCATCAATGTAATTTTACTGATATGTCTATGCAATCTAGAAATACCCCACAGTCGAATCGACTTGCCAACAGGAGGAGTGAGGCCGGGCCGAAGGTTGCGGGCCTCTATTCAGGGAGAGAGCCATGACATTCAAACCGTTCGCCATCGCGATGGCGATGTGCGCCTCGGCATTCGCCTTCGAGGCCGCCGCAGAGGGCACCGTGGGCATATCGATGCCGACGAAATCCTCGGCCCGCTGGATCTCGGACGGAAACTCGATGGTCGAGCAGTTCACCGCCGCCGGCTACGACACCGATCTGCAATACGCCGAAGACGACATTCCCAACCAGCTCGCCCAGATCGAGAACATGATCACCAAGGGCGTGAACGTGCTGGTCATCGCGGCCATCGACGGCACCACGCTGTCGAACGCGCTGGAAAACGCGGCGGCGGCCGACATCAAGGTCATCGCCTACGACCGGCTGATC
This sequence comes from Defluviimonas sp. SAOS-178_SWC, assembly GCF_039830135.1. Classification (NCBI taxonomy): domain Bacteria; kingdom Pseudomonadati; phylum Pseudomonadota; class Alphaproteobacteria; order Rhodobacterales; family Paracoccaceae; genus Albidovulum; species Defluviimonas sp. SAOS-178_SWC. The sequence continues at coordinate 3,763,629 of NZ_CP156081.1, forward strand.
CGCGACAGCGGCAACGTCGACTATTATGCGACCTTCGACAACTTCAAGGTCGGCGTGCAACAGGCGACGAGCCTCGTCAACGGCCTCAAGGAACGCTTCCCGGACGTGAAGCCGTGGAACGTCGAACTCTTCGGCGGCTCGCCGGACGACAACAACGCCTACTTCTTCTACGACGGCGCGATGAGCGTCCTGCAGCCGATGATCGACGCGGGCGACATCGCGATCCCTTCGGGTCAGATGGGCATTGACACGGTCGGCACGCTGCGCTGGGACGGCGCGGTGGCACAATCGCGCATGGATAACCTTCTGTCGGCCAACTACACCGACAAGCAGGTGCAGGGCGTCCTCAGCCCCTATGACGGGCTCTCCATCGGCATCCTGTCGTCCTTGAAGGGCGTCGGCTACGGCTCGGGCGATCTGAAGATGCCGATCGTCTCGGGTCAGGACGCGGAAGTCCCCTCGGTGAAGTCGATCCTCGCCGGCGAGCAGTATTCCACCGTCTTCAAGGACACCCGCGAACTGGCCCGCGTCACCGTCGGCATGGTCGACGCGATGCTGAAGGGCGGCGAGCCGGAGATCAACGACACCACGACCTACGACAATGGCGTCAAGGTCGTGCCGTCCTACCTCTTGGAGCCGGTCTCGGTCGACGCCACGAACTGGGAAGAAATCCTGATCGGGTCGGGCTACTATACCAAGGACCAGATCCAGTAAGCGTGACACCCGTTTGCAATCGGAGGGCCGCCCGCGCCGGGCGTGGGGCGGCCCTTTCCCGACTGGGCGAGGCAGGACAATGACCCCACTTTTGGAGATGCGCGCCATCACCAAGACGTTTCCGGGCGTCCGCGCGCTCGACCGGGTGAGCCTGAGCGTGCGCGAGGGCGAGATCCACGCGCTCGTCGGCGAGAACGGCGCCGGAAAGTCGACGCTGATGAAGGTGCTGTCCGGCGTCTATCCCGCAGGAAGCTATGACGGCGAGATCCTTTACGACGGGGCGCCCATTGCCCTTTCCGGCATCGCGGACAGCGAGGCCAAGGGCATCATCATCATTCATCAGGAGCTGGCGCTGGTGCCGCTCCTGTCGATTGCCGAGAACCTCTTTCTCGGTAACGAACGCGCCAAGGGCGGCGTCATCGACTGGCGCGACACGTTCCGCCGCACCGAGGACCTTCTGAAGAAAGTCGGCCTTGCCGAAACGCCCGCGACGCTGGTGGACAGCCTCGGGGTTGGCAAGCAGCAACTGGTCGAGATCGCCAAGGCCCTTTCGAAGGACGTCCGGCTTCTCATCCTCGATGAACCCACCGCCGCCCTTTCGGAGGCCGACAGCCAGGCGCTCCTCGACCTCCTTCTCGAACTGAAGGCCCAGGGCGTGACCTCGATCATCATCAGCCACAAGCTGAACGAGGTGCGTCGCATCGCCGATACGGTGACCGTGATCCGGGATGGAGCGACGGTGTCCACAATGGACGCGCGCACCGAGACCATCACCGAAGATCGCATCGTCCGCGACATGGTCGGCCGCGACATGGCCCACCGCTATCCGGAGCGGGAGCGCCGCGCCGGCCCGGTAATCATGGAGCTTCGTGACTGGAGCGTCTGGCACCCGGAACATTCCGGCCGGCAAGTAATCAAATCGGCGAACCTGACCGTGCGCGAAGGCGAGGTCGTGGGGATTGCGGGTCTCATGGGATCGGGCCGCACCGAGCTTGCCATGAGCCTCTTCGGCCGGAGCTATGGTCGCAACATCAGCGGCGAGCTGACGATACACGGGGCGCCGGTCGACGTGTCGACGGTGCCAAAGGCCATCGCCGCCGGACTCGCCTATGTGACCGAGGACCGCAAGTCGCTCGGCCTCCTCCTCGAAGAGACGATCCAGCGCAATATCACGCTGACCAACCTGCCGGCGGTGTCGTCGAACGGTGTCATCACCGAAGCGAAGGAAACGCAGGTGGCCGAGAAATATCGGGCCGCGATGAACATCCGTACGCCGTCGGTCTTCCAGAAGGTGATGAACCTCTCGGGCGGCAACCAGCAGAAGGTCGTGCTCTCGAAATGGCTTTTCGCCGGACCCGAGGTGCTGATCCTCGACGAGCCGACGCGCGGCATCGACGTGGGCGCCAAGTTCGAAATCTACGGCATCATCAACGAGCTGAGCGCGCAAGGTAAGGGGGTGATCATGATCTCGTCGGAAATGCCAGAACTGCTCGGCATGTGCGACCGCATCTACGTGATGAACGAAGGCGCGCTCGTCGGCGAACTGACGGCCGCCGAGGCGAGCCAGGAGCGGATCATGTCGCTCATCGTGACGGACTAGGAGGGGACGGGATGGATCTTGCGGAACGCGGCAAAGCGGGAACGGCGGGGGGGATCGGCCGCTATCTTCTGAGCCACCTCAGGGAATACGGTCTCCTATTCGCGCTGATCGCGATCATGGTCTTCTTCCAGATCGTGACCGAGGGAACGCTCCTGAAGCCGGTGAACATCACCAACCTGTTCCTCCAGAACAGCTACATCATCATCATGGCGCTCGGCATGCTGGTCGTCATCGTCTCGGGCAATATCGATCTCTCGGTCGGCTCGGTGATGGGTTTCGTCGGCGCCTTGGCCGCGGTGATGATCGTCGAATGGGGCTGGCCCGTGGCGCTGACCATCCCGGCCTGCCTGATCGTCGGCATCGTGATCGGCGCGGCCCAGGGCTACTGGGTCGCCTACTGGAAGATCCCATCCTTCATCGTGACGCTCGCGGGAATGCTGGTGTTCCGCGGCCTCTCGCTCTGGCTTCTCGAAGGGCAATCGGTGGGGCCGTTTCCGAAGAGCTTCCAGCTGCTCTCGACCGGGTTCATTCCGGACATCTTCGGCATCGGCAAGCCGAACGGCACGGCGCTCGCCGCCGGCGCCATCGCCGTCGCCGCGATCGTCTGGATGGGGCTGAAGGCCCGCGCCCGCAACCGGCAATACGGGATCGAGGACGAACCCACCGCCTTCTTCCTGACGCGCAACCTGATCGTCGCCGGGGCGCTCCTCTTCGTGACCTACAAGCTTTCGACCTTCCGGGGGCTCCCGAACGTGCTGATCTCGATGGTGGTTCTGACCATCGTCTACGCCTTCCTCACCGAGAACACGACGCTCGGCCGGCGCATCTATGCGCTTGGCGGCAACGAGAAGGCGGCGAAGCTGTCCGGCATCAAGACCGAGCGCCTGACCTTCCTCGCCTTCGTCAACATGGGGATGCTGGCGGCGCTGGCCGGGCTGATCTTCGCGGCGCGTCTCAACACCGCGACGCCCAAGGCCGGTTTCGCTGTGGAGCTCGACGTGATCGCGGCCGTCTTCATCGGCGGCGCCTCGATGTCCGGCGGCGTGGGCAAGATCGTCGGCGCGGTGGTCGGCGCCTTCATCATGGGCGTGATGAACAACGGCATGTCGATCATGGGGATCGGCATCGACTACCAGCAGGTGATCAAGGGCCTCGTCCTGCTCGCCGCCGTCTTCTTCGACGTCTACAACAAGCACAAGCAGGCCTGACGCAATGCTCCTTTCCCAGATCGCCTTGTCGGACGGCCAGCGCGCCGTCGTCTGCCGCGACGCGAGTGGCAGCCATTTCGTAAACGGGGCCAAAAGCGTTATGGCGCTGGCCCAGGGCGCCATCGGGCGCGGCGAAAGTCTGGCGGATGCGGTGGCGTCGCATGGTCTCGGCGCCCCGGTCGACCTCGCCGCCGCCTATGCCGAGGGGCGGATGCTGCTGCCCGTCGATCACCCGGACCCCGCGCATCTGCACCTGACCGGCACAGGCCTTACCCATCTCGGCAGTGCGGCCACCCGTGACGCGATGCACGCCAAGGCCGATCCGGAACAGATGACCGACAGCATGAAGATGTTCCGCATGGGCCTTGAGGGCGGCAAGCCCACAGCCGGCGCGGTCGGGACGGAGCCGGAATGGTTCTACAAGGGCAACGGCCATGCCGCGACGGCGCCCGGCCAGCCGCTCCTTTCGCCCGGTTTCGCCAAGGATGCGGGCGAGGAGCCGGAGATCGCCGGCATCTACCTCATCGGACACGACGGCACCCCCTTCCGCCTCGGCTTCGCGCTCGGCAACGAGTTCTCGGACCATGTGACGGAGCGCGGCAACTACCTCTGGCTCGCCCATTCCAAACTGCGTCCCGCCTCATTCGGGCCGGAGCTTCTGGTGGGTACGCTGCCGGCGGATATCCGGGGGCAAAGCCGGATCCTGCGCGACGGCAAGGTGCTTTGGGAAAAGCCGTTTCTGTCGGGCGAAGCGAACATGTCGCACAGCCTCTCCAACCTCGAACACCACCATTTCAAATACGATCTCTTCCGCCAGCCCGGCGATCTTCACGTCCACTTCTTCGGCACCGCGACCCTGTCTTTCGCCGACGGGATACGGACCGAGGCCGGCGATGTGTTCGAGATCGAGGCGCCGGGCTTCGGCCTGCCCCTCCGCAACCCCCTCGCCGTCGCCGCGCCCGAAACGCGCGCGCGCGCCGTCACATCCCTCTGAGGACGCATCATGACCTTCAAACCCGCGACATGGCCCCGCAAACTCCGCTCCCAGGAATGGTTCGGCGGCACCTCCCGCGACGCGATCTACCATCGCGGCTGGATGAAGAACCAGGGTTTCCCGCACGACCTCTTCGACGGCCGGCCCGTCATCGGCATCCTCAACACCTGGTCTGAACTGACACCCTGCAACGCGCATCTGAACGACCTCGCCCAGCGCGTGAAGCACGGGATCTACGAGGCCGGCGGTTTCCCCGTCGAGGTGCCGGTCTTCTCGACGTCCGAATCCGGCTTCCGCCCGACCGCGATGATGTTTCGCAACCTTGCCGCGATGGCGGTGGAGGAGGCGATGCGCGGCCAGCCGATGGACGGCTGCGTCCTGATGGTCGGCTGCGACAAGACGACGCCGTCGCTGCTGATGGCCGCGGCTTCGACCGACCTGCCGTCGATCGTCGTCACCGGCGGGCCGATGCTGAACGGCTATTACCGCAATGAACGCGTCGGCTCCGGCACGCATCTGTGGAAATTCTCCGAAGCGGTGAAGGCGGGCGAGATGTCGGCCGACGATTTTCTCGAAGCCGAAGCCTCAATGTCGCGCTCGCCGGGTTCGTGCAACACGATGGGCACAGCCTCGACGATGGCCTCGATGGCCGAGGCGCTCGGCATGGCGCTTTCCGGCAACGCCGCGATCCCGGCGGTGGATTCGCGACGCCGGGTCATGGCGCAGCTGACCGGGCGCCGCATCGTGCAGATGGTGAAGGACGACCTGAAGCCATCCGACGTGATGACGCGCAAAGCCTTCGAGAACGCGATCCGCACCAACGGCGCCATCGGCGGCTCCACCAATGCCGTCGTTCACCTTCTCGCCATCGCCGGGCGGGTTGGCGTCGACCTCACGCTCGACGACTGGGATGCGCTCGGGCGCGACGTGGCGACGATCGTCAACCTCATGCCCTCCGGCAAATACCTGATGGAGGAGTTCTTCTATGCCGGCGGCCTGCCGGTCGTCCTGAAGCGCCTTGGCGAGGCGGGCCTTCTCAACAAGGACGCGCTGACCGTGGCGGGCGAGACGATCTGGGATCAGGTCAAGGACGTGGTGAACCACAACGAGGATGTGATCCTGCCGCTTGAAAAGGCACTGACCCAACATGGCGGCATCGCGGTCCTCAAGGGCAACCTGGCACCGAAAGGGGCCGTGCTGAAACCGTCGGCCGCGAGCCCGCATCTTCTGAAACATCGCGGCCGTGCCGTCGTCTTCGAGGATATCGACGACTACAAGCGCAAGATCAACGACGACGCGCTCGACATCGACGAGAGCTGCGTGATGGTCCTCAAGAATTGCGGGCCGAAGGGCTATCCGGGCATGGCAGAGGTCGGCAACATGGGTCTGCCGCCGAAGGTGCTGAAGAAGGGCATCACCGACATGGTCCGCATCTCGGATGCGCGCATGTCCGGCACCGCCTATGGCACCGTCGTCCTTCACACCTCACCCGAAGCGGCCGCCGGGGGGCCGCTTGCCGTCGTCCGCGACGGCGACATGATCGAACTTGACGTGGAGGCGCGGCGCCTGCACCTCGACATCTCCGACGCGGAACTTGCCGCGCGGCTCGCCGGCTGGACGCCGCTTCAGGACCAGCCCGCCTCCGGCTATGCCTGGCTCCACCAGACCCACGTCACGGGCGCCGATACCGGGGCCGATCTCGACTTCCTGAAGGGCTGCCGGGGAGCGCCGGTCGGAAAGGATTCGCACTGATGAAGATCGCGCTCGTCGGCATCGGAAAGATCGCCCGCGACCAGCATATCCCCGCCATTGCCGCCTCCGCCGACTGGGATCTTGCCGCGACCGTCTCCCGTCACGGGGCGGTCGAGGGAGTGGAGAGCTTTTCCGACTTCGATGCGATGCTGTCGGCACGGCCCGACATTCCCGCCGTCTCGCTCTGCCTGCCGCCGGTGCCGCGGTTCGATTATGCCGCAGCGGCCCTGCGCGCGGGCCGGCATGTGATGCTGGAAAAACCCCCGGGCGCAACGCTGTCGGAATGCCATGCGCTCGAGGCGATGGCCCGCGACCGGGGACTGTCGCTTTACGCCACCTGGCATTCGCGCGAAGCGGCACAGGTGGCCCCGGCGAAGGCCTGGCTTGCCGGCAAGACGATCCGGCAGGCGCGCGTCACCTGGAAGGAGGACGTGCGCCGCTGGCATCCCGGGCAGGACTGGATCTGGCGGCCGGGCGGGCTCGGCGTTTTCGATCCCGGCATCAACGCGCTGTCGATCCTGACCGAGATCCTGCCGGAACCGGTACACCTGACTCGCGCCCGGCTGACCTTCCCGTCGAACCGCCAGACGCCCATCGCGGCGGATTTGGGCTTCGCCCATCCCGGCGGCGCCGACGTTACGGCGGTTTTCGACTGGCGTCAGAAGGGTGAACAGACCTGGACCATCGAAATCGAGACGGACGAGGGGGCGCTTCTGCTTGCAGAAGGCGGCGCGCGGCTCTCGATCGACGGAGTCGAACAGCCGGTTGCCAAAGCCGAAGGGATGCCGCTCAGCGGCGAATACCCGCGACTTTACGTCAAGATGGCCGCCCTCGTCGCGCGGGGCGGGATCGACATGGACCTCGCGCCGATGACTCATGTGGCCGATGCCTTTACACTCGGCGAACGCCTCGTCACCGACCCTTTTCACGACTGAACGGACGACCCCATGCAAGACAAGACCGACCTTGCCCTTCGCGGCCAGCATCTGATTGCGGGCGACTGGACCGCAGGTGCGGCGACCTTCCGGTCGGAGCCTGCGCGCGGCCCTGCGCGCGACTTCGCCGTCGGCACGCCGGATCTCGTCGCCCGGGCCTGTGCCGCCGCGGAGGAGGCGTTCTGGTCCTATGGCTATTCGACGCGAGAGGACCGCGCCGCGTTCCTCAACGCCATCGCCGACGAGATCGAGGCGCGGGGCGAGGCGATCACCGAGATCGGCACCTCCGAGACCGGCCTGCCCGAGGCGCGTCTGAACGGCGAACGCGGGCGGACCACCGGCCAGCTTCGCCTCTTCGCGTCCCACATCCTCAATGGCGATTACCTCGACCGCCGCCATGACGAGGCGCTTCCCGACCGCCAGCCGCTTCCGCGACCCGACTTGCGGATGATCCAGCGGCCCATCGGGCCGGTCTCGGTCTTCGGCGCCTCGAACTTCCCGCTCGCCTTCTCGACGGCGGGCGGCGACACCGCCGCAGCGCTTGCCGCCGGTTGCCCGGTGGTGGTCAAGGGCCACTCCGCCCATCCCGGCACCGGCGAAATCGTCGCCGAGGCGGTCGCGGCGGCGATCCGCGCGACCGGAATGCCCGCCGGGGTGTTCTCGCTGATCCAGGGCGGCCGCCGCGACGTGGGCGAGGCGCTCGTCACCGATCCGCGCATCCGCGCCGTGGGCTTCACCGGCTCGCTCGCCGGCGGCCGCGCGCTCTTCGACCTTTGCGCCTCCCGTCCCGACCCGATCCCGTTCTTCGGCGAACTCGGCTCGGTCAACCCGATGTTCCTCCTGCCGTCGGCGCTGAAGGCGCGGGGGCCGGAGATCGCCAGGGGCTGGGCCGGGTCGCTGACGATGGGCGCGGGCCAGTTCTGCACCAATCCCGGCATCGCGGTCGTCATCGACGGCCCCGACGCCGACGCCTTCACCACCGCCGCGACAGAGGCCCTGAAGCCCGTCGGCGCACAGGTCATGCTGACCGACGGCATCGCGAGCGCCTACCGGCAGGGCCGGGACCGGATCGCGGGATCACAGGGCGTGCAGGAGGTTCTGACCTCGATGTGCGACCTGAGAAACGCGACGCCCTACCTGTTCGCGACGACCGGCCGGGAGTGGCTTTCCAACCACGCGCTTGGAGAGGAGGTCTTCGGGCCTCTGGGCCTGATCGTGCGCGCCGCCGATGCCGCCGAGATGGAAGAGATTGCGCGAAGCCTGCAAGGACAGCTCACCTGCACCCTGCACCTCGACGCCGGCGACACGGCGCTCGGCCAGAAGCTGATGCCCGTTCTCGAACGGAAAGCCGGCCGGGTGCTGGCGAACGGCTTTCCGACGGGTGTCGAGGTTTGCGACGCGATGGTCCACGGCGGACCCTACCCCGCCTCGACCAACTTCGGCGCGACCTCGGTCGGCACGCTGTCGATCCGGCGCTTCCTGCGCCCGGTCTGCTATCAGAACATGCCAGAAGCGCTCCTGCCCGAGGATCTTCGGGGGTGAGCGCCGCCTCGCCTCGCCCCGACTGGATCGCCGCCGACTGGGGCACCAGCACGCTTCGTGTCTGGGCGATGGCGGCGGATGGCGTCCCCTTGACCGAGGCCAGGTCGGACGACGGCATGGCGCGGCTCGCACCTGAAGGGTTCGAAGCGGCGCTTTTGCGTCTGGTGGGCCCGTGGTTGTCGGGCCCTGAGCCGGTTCCAGTGGTGATCTGCGGCATGGCGGGCGCACGCCAGGGCTGGCGCGAGGCGCCGTACAGGCCGGTGCCATGCCCGCCGCTCGGACCGGAGATGCTGACCTTCGGGGCGAACGACCCGCGCCTTGCCATCGCCATCGTGCCCGGCCTCAGCCAGGCAAGACCCGCCGACGTGATGCGCGGGGAAGAGACGCAGATCGCCGGCCTTCTTGCCGCCGCGCCGGGCTTCGACGGCATCGCCTGCCTGCCCGGCACACATACGAAATGGGCGCATCTCAGCGCCGGCGAGGTCGTCGGGTTCCAGACCTGTATGACGGGCGAGCTTTTCGCGCTCCTTTCCGGCCAGTCGGTCCTGCGGCATTCGGTCGGGACCACGGGCTGGGACAGAGAGGCCTTTGCCGAAGCCGTCGCCGACGCCATGAGCACGCCCCAGAAGCTCGCCGCCCGGCTTTTCGGCCTCCGGGCCGAGGCGCTCCTGTCCGGGCTCGCGCCGGACCGCGCGCGGGCGCGGCTGTCGGGCCTTCTGATCGGCCTCGACCTTGCGGCGAGCCGGCCCTACTGGCTCGGGCAGGAGATTGTCCTGATCGGCGAGGGCACGCTTGCCGGAAGGTATGCCGAGGCCCTCGTCGCACAGGGAGCCGAACCGCGACAGGCAGATGCGACGGAGGTCACGCTCGCCGGGCTGCGGGCCGCGCGCGCGAAACTTGCCGAAAGGGGCTGGCCATGACCGGACGCCATATCGTGGCGATCCTGCGCGGCATCCGCCCGGAGGAGGCCGAGGCCGTCACTGAGGCCCTGATCGCCGCCGGGATCACGAAGATCGAGGTGCCGCTCAACTCGCCCGACCCGTTCGCCAGCATCGAGTGCATGGCCCGCCGGTTCGGGGACGCGGCACTGATCGGCGCGGGCACGGTCCTGTCGCCGGAGGATGTCGGGCGGGTAAAGGATGCGGGCGGCGCGCTCGTCGTTTCACCCGACTGCAATACCGACGTCATCGCCGCCACGAAGATGCTTGGGCTCCTGTCCTATCCCGGCGTGATGACCCCCACGGAATGTTTCGCGGCCCTCCGTGCGGGCGCCGACGGGCTTAAGCTTTTTCCGGCCGACCTGATCGGGCCGAAGGGGCTTGCCGCGCTCCGCGCCGTGCTGCCGGGCGGAACCGAGGTTCTGGCCGTCGGCGGGGTCAGCGCGGACAACATGGCGGAGTGGCGCGCGGCAGGGGCGGCCGGTTTCGGGCTTGGCACCGCGCTCTATCGGCCGGGCGACGGCCCGGTGGAGGTCAGCGCGAAGGCCACACGGATCGTTGTGGCCTATGACACGGTTTTCGCACCATGACGGCGATGGTCTACGATCCGCGCCCGTGCGAACTTGGCGAAGGCGCCTTCTGGCATCCCGAACGCGGCCAGCTCTTCTGGTTCGACATCCTCGGCCATCGCCTGCTCAGCCGCGACGCAACGGGACCGCGCGAATGGGCGTTCGGGGAATGCGTTTCGGCCGCCGGCTGGATCGACCACGACACGTTGCTGATCGCCTCCGAAACCGCGCTCTTGCGGTTCTCCCTCCTCGCCGGCGAACGGACGCCCGTGGTCGCGATGGAAGCCGACAATCCCGTGACGCGCTCGAACGACGGCCGCGCCGATCCGTTCGGCGGGTTCTGGATCGGCACGATGGGCAAACGCGCCGAGCCCGGCGCCGGAACGATCTACCGGTTCTTCGATGGGCGGCTGGAGCCGCTTTTCCGGAACATCACGATCCCGAACGCGATCTGCTTCGCGCCGGACGGAGCAAGGGCCTATTTCGCCGACACGGCCGCGCAGCGGATCATGGTTCAGGCGCTCGACGCCGAGGGCTGGCCAAAGGGCGCGCCCGAGGTGTTCGTCGATCTCGGGCCCGAAGGGATCGAGCCTGACGGGGCGGTGACCGACAGCGAGGGCTATCTCTGGAACGCCCAGTGGGGCGCCGGGCGCGTCGCGCGCTACACCCCGGACGGGCGCTTCGACCGGGCGATAGCGGTGCCGGCGCGACAGGTCTCCTGCCCGGCTTTCGGGGGGGCGGCGCTTGACCGGCTTTATCTCACGACCGCGCGTCAGGGGATGGATGCCGCAGCGCTCCTGGCCGACCCGCTGGCCGGGCAGACCTTCGTTGCGAATCCCGGCATCCCCGGCCGGCCGGAGCCCCGCATCCGCCTCGGCTGACCTTCGGCCGGTACGGGCGCGCGGCTCAATTCAGGGTCAGGCCGCCCTCGATCTCCAGAAACCGGATCACATCCCCGATCCCGACCCCGCGCCGGACCTGGGCGAGGACGAAGGGCCGCGTTCCCCGCGCCGCCTTCGTGTCGCTCTCAAGGAGCGCCAGATCGACGCCGACATGCGGCGCGAGGTCGGTCTTGTTGACGACAAGCAGGTCGGACCGCGCGAGTCCGGGCCCGCGTTTTCTTGGGATGTCCTGCCCGGCAGCCGTGTCGATCACGTAGATCGTCAGATCCGCGAGTTCCGGGCTGAACGTCGCGGCGAGGTTGTCGCCCCCGCTTTCGATCAGGATAAGGTCGAGATCCGGAAACGCGCGGCGCAGGTCCGCCACGGCGGCAAGGTTGATCGAGGCATCCTCGCGGATCGCGGTATGCGGGCAGCCGCCGGTTTCCACCCCGCGAATGCGCGTCTCGGGAAGCACCTGGGCGCGGACGAGGTAGTCGGCATCCTCCCGGGTATAGATGTCGTTGGTGATAACCGCCATTGAACAGCGCGGGGCGAGCGCCTTGGCGAGTTGTTCGGTCAGGCTGGTCTTGCCGGCGCCGACCGGGCCGCCGATGCCGACGCGCAGGGGGCCATTGGTGTTCATGTCCGGAATATCCTTACCTCCATCGTCTCATGCCGCATCGCCGCGAGGTCGGCCCCGAGGGTCGCGCCGCCAAGGTCCGCCTCGTCCGCCCCTGCCGCGCGCCGGGCAATCTCGACGATCGCAGGGTGCAGCCGGTGCAGAACCGCCTGCCCCTCGGTCTGACCGAGCGGCATGAAGCGGATTGCCGCAGAGACGAGGTTACCCGCGAAGGCATGCAGGTACTGGGCGATCACCTCCTCCTCCGGCAGGCCGAGCGGTGCGGTGGCCTCGCCCACCGCCACGGGAAGTGCGCGGGCCGCCAGGTCGCGTCCGGTCAGCGCCGACACCGTGGCCGCGAAGGCCGCACCCTGATCGAGCGTTTCGGCCAGCCGCTCCGCCGAAGGCTGGAGCGCGCGGGCAAGATCGTCGAGCGCCCCGAGGTCAGCGCCCGTCCGCAGGGCCAGCGACAGGAGCACCGCGTCCTGCCAACCGGCGCCGAAACGAAGGATGTCGGTCAGCCAGTTCGTCAGAGCGGATGCCGATTTTACCCGCCCGTCGGCAATCGCCCATTCCAGCCCGTGCGAATAGGCGAAGGCACCTGTCGGAAAGGCCGGGGACAGGTACTGGATAAGGTCCAGCCGGGCAATCAGCGCGGTCATGGATGCGCGTGCGAATGGCCGTGATCATGCCCATGCGACGGCCCGTGATCGTGGCCCATCGTGCGACCATGCCCATAGGCTCCGCCTTCGGGGCTGAAGGGAAGCACCACGCGTTCGATCCCGGCGCCGATCTGACGCAACATCGCCTCCAAGACATGGTCTTCGCGGATGAGCAGCCGGTCCTTGCCGATCTGGCAGGGCGTATGGCGGTTGCCGATATGCCAGGCGAGACGCGGAAGGTCGCCTGTCACCGACAGGACCGCCTCGGGCGCGGCAACAACACTGACGAGCCGTCCATCCTCCAGTTCGAAGCAGTCGCCGGCATCGAGGCTGACGGTTTCCGCAAGATCGACGAAGATTGCGAACCCTTCGTCGGTGACAAGCCGCTTCCGCCGGAGCATCCGCGCATCGTAGTCGAGCGTCACGCTCGCCTCGGGCGTTGCGGTCGTCGTTCCCTTGCGGCAGATCGAATGCGTTGCGGGAAGTGCGGTCATGTCGGGTCCTCAATACAGGAAATAGCGCTGCGCGAGCGGCAGTTCGGCGGCCGGTTCACAGGTCAGCAACTCGCCGTCCGCGCGGACCTCGTAGATCTCGGGATCGACCTCGATGGTCGGGGTCGCCGCGTTCAGCTTCATGTCGGCCTTGCCGATGCCGCGCGTGCCGGCGACGGCAAGCGTGGTCTTGGCAAGGCCCAGCACGCGGCCGATGCCGTCGGCCTCCGCCGCTTGCGACACGAAAGTCACAGCATTGCGTTCGACCGACCGGCCATAGGCGCCGAACATCGGCCGCGTATAGACGGGTTGCGGCGTCGGGATGGAGGCATTCGGATCGCCCATCTGCGCCACCGCGATGACGCCGCCCAGCAACACCATCTCGGGTTTCGCGCCGAAGAAGGCGGGCGTCCAGAGGACGAGATCGGCGCGCTTGCCCTCCTCGACCGAGCCGATATGGGCGGAGATCCCGTGCGCGATGGCCGGGTTGATCGTGTACTTGGCGACGTAGCGCTTGGCGCGGGCATTGTCGTTGGCCCCCGTCTCTTCGGGCAGGCGCCCGCGCTGCTGCTTCATCTTGGAAGCCGTTTGCCAGGTGCGGGTGATGACCTCGCCCACCCTGCCCATCGCCTGGCTGTCCGACGACAGGATCGAGAAGGCGCCCATGTCGTGCAGGATATCCTCGGCCGCGATGGTTTCCCGCCGGATGCGGCTTTCGGCGAAGGCCACATCCTCGGGCACCTTGCGGTCGAGGTGATGGCACACCATCAGCATGTCGAGGTGTTCCTCGATCGTGTTCACGGTGTAGGGCATCGTCGGGTTGGTCGAGGACGGGATGACGTTCGGCGCGGCGACGACCTTGATGATGTCGGGCGCGTGCCCGCCGCCCGCGCCTTCTGTGTGGAAGGCGTGGATGGTGCGCCCCTTGATGGCGGCGAGTGTATTCTCGACGAACCCGCTTTCGTTCAGGGTGTCGGTGTGGATCATCACCTGCACGTCCATCGCATCGGCCACCGACAGGCAGCAATCGATGGCGCCGGGGGTTGTGCCCCAGTCCTCGTGCAGCTTCAGCGCACAGGCGCCGGCCTTGACCTGTTCTTCGAGTGCCGCCGGCAGCGAAGCATTGCCCTTCCCCGCGAAAGCGAGGTTCATCGGAAAGGCATCGACCGCCTGAAGCATCTGCGCGAGGTGCCAGGGGCCGGGCGTGCAGGTCGTTGCCAGCGTCCCGTGGGCCGGACCAGTGCCGCCGCCGAGCATCGTGGTGATGCCGGAATGCAGCGCGTCGTCGATCTGCTGGGGGCAGATGAAATGGATATGCGCGTCGAACCCGCCGGCCGTCAGGATCTTGCCCTCGCCCGCGATGATCTCGGTCCCCGGTCCGATGACGACATCGACGCCCGGCTGCGTGTCCGGGTTTCCGGCCTTGCCGATCCTGGCGATGCGCCCGTCGCGAAGGCCCACATCGGCCTTGTAGATGCCGGTCCAGTCGAGGATCACCGCATTCGTGATGACTGTGTCCATCGCCCCTTCGGCGCGGGTGCGCTGCGACTGTCCCATCCCGTCGCGGATCACCTTGCCGCCGCCGAACTTCACCTCTTCGCCGTAACGCAGGGCGTTCGCACCGCCCGAGGCGCGTTCGGCTATGAGGTCGCGCTCCACCTCGATGATGATCTCGGTATCGCCGAGCCGAACGCGGTCACCCGTCGTCGGGCCGAACATGTCCGCATAGGCGGCGCGTGGGAGAGTGTTTGGCATGATGATGCTCTTCAGGGCTTGTAGCGGCCTTTTCCGGCGGGGCCTTTCCGATGCAGGCGGGTGACGTTGCTGCGGGTGCGCTTACGGATCGGCTTCAGCGCGGCAAGCGTGGTGGCGCCGGGACCGGCGCCGCGCCAGAGCGCACGGGAAACGGCGTGCCCGGCATCGCTCGCTGCGCCGGCCTTTTCTGCGACCATGCGCATGTGTTCATCCGGACCGAGGTTCCACACGCCGATGCCGCCCATCATGCGCATCGCGATGACCATCTGCGCCTCGGCCATCATCGCGGTGAAGACGACAGCACTTTGCCAGTAATCGACGGGCATCTTCATCCGGAACATCGCGTGGCTCCTCTCAGTCGCTGTCGATCGCGCCCATCACGGCCTTGTTGAACCCAAAGACCCGACGCGCGCCGGCATAGGGGATCAGCCACACTTCGCGCCTCTGCCCCGGCTCGAACCGGATCGCGGTTCCGGCGGGAATGTCGAGGCGTTTGCCACGCGCCGCGTCGCGGTCGAAATCGAGGCCGGGATTGGCCTCCGCGAAGTGGTAATGGCTGCCGACCTGCACCGGCCGGTCGCCGGTATTGGCGACAGTCAGGGCCGTGACCTCGGCAGCCGCGTTCAGCACGATATCGCCCGGCGCCGGAAAGACCTCGCCCGGGATCATCCGCGCCGCCTTGCGACGATCCATACGGCGATCGGTGCCGCGACGACGAGCGCGAGCAAAAGCGCGTGATCGGGTTCCGAAAACGCATGGGCGACGAGGCTGCCGATTCCCTCCGCATGGTGATCGCCGCTATGGGCAAGGGCAAAGGTGGGCATCATCATCGCGGCAACGGTCGGGGCGTGTTTCATGGCACTCTCCTATCGGATGGGATGGTGGACGGTGACGAGCTTGGTTCCGTCGGGAAAGGTCGCCTCGGCCTGGATCGCGTGAATCATCTCGGGGACACCCTCCATGCACTGCTCGGCCGTGACGACATGGGCGCCCGCCTCCATCAGGTCGGCGACCGGGCGTCCGTCGCGGGCCCCCTCGACAACGAAATCGGTGATCAGGGCCACCGCTTCCGGATGGTTCAGCTTGACACCACGCGCCAGCCGCCCCCGTGCGACCATTGCGGCGAGGCTGATCAAAAGCTTGTCCTTTTCGCGGGGTGTCAGGTTCATTCCATCCTCTTCAGTTCTGCCAGACCCGCGGCAGCGGCCCCTCGCGCAGCGCACCCAGAAGCGATACGATCTGCCGGCGCAACCGGAAGGCGTCGGCCGCCATCGCCCGCGCCACGAGCTTTCCGGAAAAAGCCGAAGCGGCCCAGGTCACGCCGGGCTCCTGCGGCGCGGCGCGCAGTGGGCCGAGCCGGTCTTCGGCCCCCTCGGCGACCAGAACGAGCGAGGCGAAAGCCCGCGCGCCATCCAGAACCGCCGCGCCACGACGCAGCGTTTCATCTTCGAGCCGCAGCGGCTCCACGAAAACCGGTCTGCCGTCGCGGGTGATGTGGCGCAGATCGCTCAACGCGACGCGCGCCACCGTTTCACCCATTGCCGCGCGGCCGAGAATGACGGTTTCAAGAAGCAAGCAGCCAGCGCCAGCGCCAAGCTCGATCCGCGTGCGCCGGTTCAGCCGCGCGCCATTGAACAGGATCGTCTCCTGCGGCAGCCAGTCGAGCCAGCCGCCCGCGCCGACCCTGAAATCCGCCGCAACCTCTGCGGGGGCGCCCATAGCGCGGTAGGCACGTTCGGCCGTCTGCGTTGTCGCCACCGCCCGAACGCCGGGACCAAGGTCGAGCCGGTAGGACAGCGTATCGCCCGACGCCAGCCCGCCAGACGTATTGAGAAACACCACCTCTGGAACGGTTCCGCCCACATTCGGAAGGATCGCCTTGGCGGAACCTTGCTGGCGCAGATCCTTCAGCCGGGTCCGCCCGTTCACCTGGGCGAACCCCACCGCAGCGGCGCCGTGGCTGCGTTGATGGACGACCTGGCAAAGCTCTATCGACACGCATGTCCCCGGACTGGTTCGGGGCACTGTCCGGCGCGGCGCGACGGAAACGCAACCGGATCTCAGGGGGCCGCAGGATGCATCGGCGCCGGAATGCGGAAGGGCGCCCAAGTGATGGGCGCCTTGCTCATTTAATGGGCACAAGTGCCACGGCGCGACTCAGCCGAGCTTTCGCGCCATCCACTCCAGCATGTGCGGCCGGTAGGCAGTCATTTCCTCGGCCACAGCGGGCACTGCCTCGACACGCGCCCGATACGCGCGGACTTGCTCGGGCCAGATGATGTCCGCGCCCACGGCGGGGGCGATGAGGTCGATCCACGCAAAACTCGCCGGCAGGCCGCAATCGCCAAGTCCGAAAGGAAGATCCGCCCCGGCCGCGAGCTGCCCGACGAAGCGGCCGAGATGCTTGTTGATCTCGGCCTCCTGCCGCACCACAACCGCCGGATCGCGACCCGAAGGGGCCACATGGGGAAAGAGCCCGCGCAAGGCAGGCTCCAATCGCGTATCATGATATCGTGCGCGTTCACGCATCCGCGCCCGTGCCTCGATACCTTCGGGCAGGAGTGGCGGGCCGTCGAACCGCTCCTCCAGATATTCGATGATCGCCTCTGAATCGCCGAGGATGAACCCGTCATGGTCCATCCCCGGCAGACTGCCCTGCGGCACGATGTCGAGGTAGTTCTCCGGCTTCGCGACCTCGCGGAAGGCCACGCCCTTGTGCCGGAGCGCGATCCGCACCTTGGCGCAGTAAAGGCTCTCGGCCCAGGTATAGAGCGTGATCATCGCCAGCTCAGTTGCCGAGCTTCCACTTCGCGCCGAGATCGTCGAAGAACCCGGCTTCCTTCTTCAGCGTGATCCAGGTGTTCACGTAGTTGATCCACACCTGATCGTCCTGCGGCAGCAGCATCGCGATCGGCGTCCGCGCGCGCGGCGCAGAGACCGGCACGATCATCAGTTCGGGATATTGCTCGACCAGTTTCTGCGCCTCGACATTCGAGGTGATATGCGCCTGCGCCCGCCCCGCGAGCACTTCCTGATAGTCGCGCGCCGGGGCTTCGACGATCTTGTGCTGCGCGTTCGGAAAGAACTGCGTCACCTGCTTTTCCTGCGTCGTGCCGAGCGTGGCGGCAACGACGACGTCAGGCTTGTCGAGATCGGCCCAATCCTTGAAGCGATCCGCGTCCTTCTTGTTGATCAAGGGCACGGTGGCGAGCGTGAAATAGCTCTGCGAATACCCCGCCGCCTTGGCGCGGGCGGGCGAGATCGAGGCCGAGCCGGTGATCTGATACTGCCCCGCCGTCACACCGTTGACGAGTGTCTTCCAGTCGGTCGGCACGAACTCCACCTCCACCCCGAGGTCGGCGGCAAGGGCGGCCATCACGTCGATATCGTAGCCGGTATAGGAATTGCTCGCCGGGTCCTTCATCGTCATCGGATTCCAGTCGCCGGTGGTGCCGACCTTCATGACACCGGAACTGAGAATGTCCTGAAGCGCCGATTGCGCCCCGGCCGCAGTGGTCGCGGCGGCCATGAGGCCGATGGCGGCGACGAACGCCTTCAGAAATCCCATTGCGCGTCTCCCTGTTGGTCACATTTCCTTCTGGCCCGAATTCTTCCCTCGAATTCCCGGGCATAGCAAGTCATGGTGCCGTGAACGGACGCGCGGAGGGGTCTCTCGTCCCGCGCAGGAACGGGGTGGGGACGGATGACAACGAAAGACGCGGGGCCGATCATCCGGCTCGACGCCGTGTCGAAATCATTTGGGGATTTCCAGGCGTTGAAGTCCGTCGATTTCGCGGCCGGCAGCGGCGAACGGATCGTCATCTGCGGCCCCTCCGGCTCCGGCAAGTCGACGCTGATCCGATGCGTCAACGGGCTCGAGATGCCCGAGGCGGGAACCGTCACCGTGGACGGCATCCCGGTCGGGCCTGCCACCTTGCGCACGGTGCGCGACCGGGCGGGCATGGTGTTTCAGCAGTTCAATCTCTTCCCGCATCTGACGGTTCTGGAGAACCTCACGCTCGGCCCCATCCGCGCGCGCAAGATGCCGCCCGACGCCGCGCGCGACATGGCGATGCGCTATCTGACCCGCGTGCGCATCCCCGAACAGGCGCAGAAATACCCCCGCCAGCTTTCGGGCGGCCAACAGCAGCGCGTCGCCATCGCCCGCGCGCTCTGCATGGAGCCGAAGATCCTGCTGTTCGACGAGCCGACCTCTGCCCTCGATCCCGAAATGATCGCCGAGGTGCTCGACGTGATGGTGGGGCTTGCCGGAACCGGCATGACGATGGTCGTCGTCACCCACGAGATGGGTTTTGCGCGCAAGGTCGCCGACCGTATGGTCTTCATGGACCACGGCGAGATCGTGGAGGAAGCCCCGCCCGAAGCCTTTTTCACCGCTCCGAAAAGCGCCCGTTGCCGTGATTTCCTCGACAAGATCCTGAACCACTAGCCATGCGGAAACTTCTTCTCCCCGCCCTCGCGCTCCTCGTCTCCGGTTGCTCGGCCAACTGGGGCTGGTACGTCGTCAACCCCTCGACGAAATCGGGCTGGACCAACCTGTCGTTCCTGCTTTCGGGCCTGAAATACACCGTCCTCCTGTCGCTCACGGCGATCCTCATCTCTGTCAGCCTCGGCCTTCTGGTGGCGCTGCCAGGGCTGTCGCCCAGCCGCTGGTTGAGACGCATGAGCCGAACCTATGTGGAGCTTGTCCGCGCGGTGCCGCTCCTCGTGATGATCCTCTGGGTCTATTACGGCCTGCCGCAGCTTACCGGACTGACGATCAGCGTCTTCTGGGCCGGCGTCCTCGCGCTCGCCCTTTCCGACAGCGCCTTCGAGGCCGAGATCTTCCGCGCCGGCATCCAGTCGATTGCCCGCGGACAGTACGAGGCCGCCTGGTCCATCTCGCTCGGCTATGTGGACACGATGCGCTACGTGATCCTGCCGCAAGCGATCAAGCGCATCCTTCCCGCGCTCGGCAACCAGCTTGTCTACATGCTGAAGATGTCGTCGCTCGTCTCGGTGATCGGCATGCAGGAACTGACGCGCAAGGCGAACGAGCTTGTGGTGACGGAATACCGGCCGCTCGAAATCTATACCGTTCTGGTCCTCGAATACCTCGTCCTGATCCTCATCGTCTCGGCCGGCGTGCGCTGGCTGGAGCGGCGGCTGGGCAGCGACGAACGGCAATGAAAAAGGCGGGCCGCCGGCCCGCCTCGATCCATGTCATGCCGACGTCGGTCAGACGACGCGCTCGACCATCATCTTCTTGATCTCCGCGATGGCCTTGGCCGGGTTCAGCCCCTTGGGGCAGGTCTTCGTGCAGTTCATGATCGTGTGGCAGCGATAGAGCTTGAACGGATCCTCAAGCTGGTCCAGCCGCTCACCCGTCGCCTCGTCGCGGCTGTCGATGATCCAGCGATAGGCGTGCAAGAGCGCGGCCGGGCCAAGGTAGCGGTCGCCGTTCCACCAGTAGCTGGGGCAGGCGGTCGAGCACGAGGCGCACATCACGCATTCATAAAGCCCGTCGAGCTTCTTGCGATCCTCGATCGACTGGCGCCATTCCTTCGCGGGGCGGTTGGTCTTGGTCTCCAGCCACGGCATGATGGAGGCATGCTGGGCGTAGAAATGCGTGAGATCGGGGATCAGGTCCTTTACCACCGGCATGTGCGGCAACGGATAGATCTTCACGTCGCCCTTGACCTCATCAAGCCCGTAGATGCAGGCCAGCGTGTTGATCCCGTCGATATTCATCGCGCAGGACCCGCAGATGCCTTCCCGGCACGACCGGCGGAAGGTCAGCGTCGGGTCGACCTCGTTCTTGATCTTGATCAGCGCGTCGAGGACCATCGGCCCGCACTGGTCCATGTCGAGGAAATAGGTGTCGACGCGCGGGTTTTCCCCAGTATCCGGGTTCCAGCGGTAGATCTGGAACTTGCGGACATTCTTGCCCTCGGGCTTCGGCCAGGTCTTGCCGACACGGATTTTCGAATTCTTCGGAAGCGTGAACTGGACCATGATTTATCCCTTCCAATCGGGGCGGGTATAGAGCGGCCGGCGCGGCGGCTGGCCGGATTTCTGAAAGACGCAGGCATCGTAGAGCGCCGAGGGATCCTTGCCCTGGATGAAGTCGGACGAGATCGAAATGTCGCCCTTCACCCTTGGTCCGGACGTGCCGGTGCCGACCGCGATCATGCCGCGCGGACTGGCGGCGAGATGAGCGCGCTGGAAGCATTCCCGTTCGGCCCGCTCGACCGGTATCGGACCGCAGGCGGCCAGAAGCGGAAACAGCGCAATGGTGGGCATCGCAATCCGCATCAGTTCGCCCCCAGCGACGACCGGATGGTGGAGCCGTCCTTGAGGTAGAGAAGCGCGCGCTGTTGTTCGGCCACCGTCAGGGTCGGCCACAACTCGGCATCGCCTGGCAGCAGCGGATACTGAACCGGCAGCGGCAGATTGCCCCGTGCCGCAACCGGCGCGGCCGCCACGGGCGCTGGCGCCTGGGCACGGACGGGAACGGGTGCGGGTGTCGAGATGGCCGTTGCGGACGGCCCGTCGCCGACGCAAGCCTTGATCGCCGCCAGTTCCTCGGGCGTTGCATGGATGTTTCCGGTCACGCCGGACGCCCGCGCCGCGGCGGCACGCTGATTGAACCCGACCCGGTCACTGCATTCCTGGACCGAGCGGTGCCCATATCCGCCGCCGGACACACAGCCCGCCAGCACAAGCG
The DNA here is from genome assembly GCF_039830135.1 of Defluviimonas sp. SAOS-178_SWC. Lineage (NCBI taxonomy): Bacteria > Pseudomonadati > Pseudomonadota > Alphaproteobacteria > Rhodobacterales > Paracoccaceae > Albidovulum > Defluviimonas sp. SAOS-178_SWC. Next base: position 3,785,016 of record NZ_CP156081.1, read on the forward strand.
ATGCCGCAACCCAGAGAGCGGGCGCAGGGCGCATCAGTAGACCCTCGCCTTCGGCGCGATCTTCTTCAGGTCGATCCCGCCCTGGTCCTGCGTCGTGAGCGGATCGAGATGCACCGGACGGGTGGTCAGCGTCACCCTGTTGCCGTCGACCTTCGCCAGCGAATGCACCCGCCAGTTCGCGTCGTCGCGGTTGGGATAGTCCTCGTGCGCATGGGCGCCCCGGCTCTCCTTCCGCGCCTCGGCCGCAACGATGGTGGCGAGCGCGTTCGGCATCAGGTTGGTCAGCTCCAGCGTCTCCATCAGGTCGGAGTTCCAGATGAGGCTGCGGTCCGTGACCTTGAGGTCGCCCATCTTGGCCGCGACCGCCGTCATCTTCTCGACGCCCTCGGCCAGCGTCTTGTCGGTGCGGAACACCGCCGCGTCGGCCTGCATCGTCTTCTGCATCTCGAGCCGGAGATCGGCGGTCGGGATGGAGCCATTGGCATTCCGCAACCCGTCGAACCGGTCGAGCGCCTTGTCGACCTCCGCCGTGTTCACCGGCTGGTTGCGGGTCTTCGGATCGACAACCTCGCCCGCGCGGATCGCGGCGGCGCGGCCGAAGACCACGAGGTCGATGAGGCTGTTGGAGCCGAGCCGGTTGGCGCCGTGAACCGAGGCGCAGCCCGCCTCGCCCACCGCCATCAGGCCGGGCACGACGGCGTCGGGATCCTTCGCAGTCGGGTTCAGCACCTCGCCCCAGTAGTTCGTCGGGATGCCGCCCATGTTGTAATGCACCGTCGGCAGGACCGGGATCGGCTCTTTCGTCAGATCGACACCGGCGAAGATGCGCGCGCTTTCGGAAATGCCGGGCAGGCGCAGCGCCAGGGTTTCCGGCGGCAGGTGGTTGAGGTGCAGGTGGATATGGTCCTTGTTCGGACCGACGCCCCGGCCTTCGCGGATCTCGATCGTCATGCAGCGGCTGACGACGTCGCGGCTGGCCAGATCCTTGTAGGTCGGCGCATAGCGCTCCATGAAGCGCTCGCCCTCGGAGTTGGTGAGGTATCCGCCCTCGCCGCGCGCGCCCTCGGTGATGAGGCAGCCGGAGCCGTAGATGCCGGTCGGGTGGAACTGCACGAACTCCATGTCCTGCAGGGGCAGCCCCGCGCGCGCCACCATGCCGCCGCCGTCGCCGGTGCAGGTATGGGCGCTGGTCGCCGAGAAATAGGCGCGGCCATAGCCGCCGGTCGCCAGCACCACCATCTTCGCGTTGAAGACATGGATCGTGCCGTCGTCGAGCTTCCAGGCCACGACGCCAGTGCAGGCGCCATCGGTCATGATCAGGTCGATCGCGAAATACTCGATGTAGAATTCCGCGTTGTGCTTCAGCGATTGGCCATAGAGCGTGTGCAGAATCGCATGGCCGGTCCGGTCGGCAGCCGCGCAGGTGCGCTGCACCGGGGGGCCTTCGCCGAATTCGGTCGTGTGGCCGCCGAAGGGACGCTGGTAGATCTTGCCCTCTTCGGTGCGGCTGAACGGCACGCCGTAATGTTCAAGCTCGTAGACCGCCTTCGGCGCTTCCCGCGCGAGGTATTCCATCGCGTCGGTATCGCCGAGCCAGTCGGAGCCCTTGACGGTATCGTACATGTGCCACTGCCAGTGGTCCGGGCCCATGTTCGACAGCGACGCGGCGATGCCGCCCTGGGCCGCGACGGTGTGGCTCCGGGTCGGGAAAACCTTGGTCACGCAGGCCGTGCGCAGGCCCTGTTCGGCCATGCCGAGCGTCGCGCGCAGGCCAGCGCCGCCGGCACCGACGACGACCACGTCGTATTCGTGCGTTTCATAAGGATAAGCGGTCATGTGTCTGGTCCTTCAGAGCGCGAGCCGGATCAGCGCGTAAAGCCCGGTGGCGATCAGCGCATAGGAAAGGCAGATCGTGCCGACGATCAGCGCCTTGCGGGTAAAGCCGTGGGCATAATCCTCGATCATCACCTGGGCGCCGTTCTTGAAATGGATCATGCCGACAAGGATCGTCAGCCCCGCGACGATGGCCGGGAACGGCCTGCCGTAATAGGCCACGACATCCTCGTAGGGCGCGCCGACGATGCGGCCGAAGGTGAAGATGAAGAGCGGCACCAGAATGGCGAGAGCCACGGCGCTCACCTGCATGTGCCAGAAGTGCTCGGTCCCGGACTTGGCGGAGCCAAGGCCAACGGCGCGCTTGCGGTCGGTCAGATATCTCATGCCCGCCCCCTCAGAGAATGGTGATCGTGATGAGGGTCAGCAGGACCGACCCGATGATGAGACCCCAGCCCAGCTTTTCGGCCGTCGGGATGTCGAGGCCGCGTCCGCTGTCGAAGTAGAGGTGACGGAGGCCGGCGAGGAAGTGATACCAGACCGCCCAGATCGAACCGGCGAAGACGAGCTTGCCGAACCACGACCGCACCACGCCGTCGGCGATGGCGAAATAATCGGCGCTCGTTGCGGCTGCGAGAAGCCACCAGACGATGAGGAGCGCCGCGACGATCAGCGCGTTGCCCGTGATCCGCGTGAAGATCGAGGTGATGGAGGTCAGCTGCGGCCGGTAGACCTGCAGGTGCGGCGATAGCGGGCGGTTGCCCCGATTGACATCGGCCATTGTCGGTCCCTCTCTTGCCCGCGCCCGGCCGGAGGGTGGCAGGACGCTTTGGCCCTTGAATAGCGAAAATCCCGCCCATGTCACGCCGCGATTGGCTCAAAGACGACGATTCCGGGATCGTTAGCGGTAAAAATTACTTTTGTGATCACGAGGAAAATTTTTGTGATCGCAAATATGAGAGGCGCCGTCACCTTTCGTAACGCACGGGAATCGCCTTCCCCGGAAGGGTCGAAATCTGCCGTTCGGTCTCGCGCCGGAGCTTGCGGCGCATCCGTTCGGGGTATTCGTCGTAATCCTCGGCGGTGACCACGAAGGCATTCCCGCCGGTGACGACGTTCTCGGCGAAATACTGCGGCAGGCCGGCGTCGTCGCCCCGGATCACCAGCGCATTGACGGTGATGGCGAAGCTGTCCATCTCGGCCCTCAGGCCAGCCGGCTCGGACCCTTCGTTGTTGCGTCCGTCGGAGGAGATATCCATCACCCGGCGCTTGCAGGCGGGCGCCGCGTCGAACACGCCGAGGCCGAAGGTCATCGCCTGGCCGATGGCGGTGGAATACTCGATCCAGACCCGCGGCAAGGTCTCGATCCGCCCGGCGAATTCCTCCAGCTCGGCGGCGCTGCCGATCCGGGTCCAGGGCACCGACAGATCCTGCCGCGACGATCCGGTCCATTGCATCAGCGCCAGCGCCGCTTCGCCGCGCACCAGCGCCTCGGCCACGACGCCATCGCGCAGGCCCTCGGCGAGGCCCCGCATCTGCACCTCGTATTCGCGCCGGTCCACGGACCCCGACACATCCACGGCAAACAGAAGCGCAAGCTCGCAACCTGCCGCCGGGGCGGCGAGCGTTGCCAACAGAAGCGATGCGGCGATCCCACGCATGGACCGAAGGTTAGCGCCTTCGGCCTCGCCGCGCGATCACAAAGGCATCAGCCGCGAAACCGTTTCATGCCCGGTTGCGCATTCGTCCCGGACGGCAAAGACGAGACGCCCGGATCTCGCGGGTTCACCCTCAAGGCGAAATGCCTTCTGGTCCTTCAGCTTTTACCTGTGGCCGCGACGCCCTCCACCGACTATTCAAGACCTGTCGGGTTCGACGCGGGTTCGTCATCCCGCGTGAGGCCGACGGAGAACGGAGGATGAAAACGGTGAACCCCGAAGACATGACCTTTAGTTTCGAGGATTGGGAAAGGACCATCGGTTTTCTCGAAGGCGGGCGTGATCCGGACCTGTGGCACCAGCTCGTGGACGGGATGAACTACGACGACCCAAGGGCGCTCGACTATGTGCTGTGGATCGTGCGCCAGCCGGACTGCGATATCGCGACCGCCGCGCTGACCTTCGTCTCGCTCCGCTGCGCGGACCATGTCTGCGCTGCCCCCCGGCTGCACAGCGGCGCGGACGACCGGGTATCGCGCATCGCGTCCGAAATCTGCGCCCGATCCGAGGCGTCGGGCTACACCCGCGCGAAGATCGGCTGGCACGCGCCGGACCATATTCCGACGCCCGCCGCAGTGCTCGCGGACATCCGGGCGAACTGTGCCAAACTCGGCCTGGCGGCGGGACGGACCCATCTGCCGATACCCGCGGCGGTTCTTGGCGCCGATTTCGACAAGCCGCCCGCGGCCGCGAGTTATTTCGTCGACGAAGGCGGCTTCACCCATATGAGCGCGATGGACCCGTTCATGCAGGCAATCATGGGATTCAGGTCGAACTGACCGTGGCCGCACACCCCGTCACAAAGGCATCAGCGCCCAGTAGTCGAGGTCGAGCAGCACTTCGGGCAGGTATTTCCCATCCTGCCCTTTCAGCGCGAATTCGGGCGCGCCGTGCTTTACCGCCACCAGCCGCAACCGGATCGCGCCGACACCCGGCGCGGCCGTCCCGGCCTTGTCGAGCACCTCGGACCAGGCGCGCACCGTATCGCCCGAGAAGCAGGGATTCGCATGGGCGCCCGCGTTCAGCGCGACGATCATCTGCGCGTTCGCGAGCCCGTTGAACGACAGCGCGCGGGCGAGGCTGATGACGTGCCCGCCATAGATCAGCCGCCGCCCGTCCTCGCGGTTGGTCGCGTCGAAATGGACCTTGGCGGTGTTCTGCCAGAGGCGCGTGGCGAGCATGTGCTCGGCCTCCTCGATCGTCACGCCATCGACGTGGTCGATCCTCTCGCCGACCGCGTAGTCGCCCCAGCGGTGTGGCTCACCTGCCAGCGTGAAGTCGTAGCGGCTGAAATCCAGCCCCACCGGAAGGACGAGGGCGCCCGCCGGGACCGCCTTCTGAAGCTCGGGCACGACCGTCTCTGGCGCCGGCGCCGCAAGGTCGCGCTTTCGCACCATGACCCAGCGGACATATTCCAGCACCACCTCGTCGTCCTGGTTCAGTCCGCGCGTGCGTACATAGACCACGCCCGACTTGCCGTTCGAATTCTCCTTGAGCCCGATGACCTGACTTTCGGACCGCAGCGTATCCCCGGCCCAGACCGGCTTCAGCCAGCGCCCTTCGGCATAGCCGAGATTCGCGATGGCGTTCAGCGAGATATCGGGCACGGTCTTGCCGAAGACCGTGTGGAATGCGATCAGGTCATCCATCGGCGCGGCCTTGAGCCCGCAGGCCCGCGCGAATGCGTCCGAGGAATACAGGGCATGCCGCGCCGGGTAGAGCGCGTGGTAAAGCGCCCGCTCCCCCCCGGAAACGGTTCTCGGGACCGCATGCGCGATCACCTCGCCGAGCCTATAATCCTCGAAAAAGCGGCCCGGATTGGTCTTCATCACAATTCTCCCAGATTCGCGTCCGGGGAATAGGTGCCCGGTACGTCCTTCGCGACCGCCTGGCCGCAACGCATGACGCCTTTGCCGGCGTCGAACGCGTAGACCGGGCCGCCATGCAGTTCCCATCCCTGGTTCAGCGCGGCCGTCACCCTGTGACAGAAGGCCGACGTGTCGTCATCGCTGAGGAAGCGGTAGAGTTTCATCCGTAGGTTCCCAGGAACGGGTTGTGGCCCAGCCAGATATGGACGCCCGCAATCAGCCCGTAGACGACAAGCGCGATCGCCCCGCCGATGGCATCGCTGCGCAAACCACCCGGCGCGGGCCGCTTCCAGTCCTCCTGCGCATTGATGAGAAGGATCGAGACTACGGCCCAGGCACCGATCCCGCCAAAAAGCACGATGGAGGCCAGATCGCCGTTGACCAGCAGATGCGCGAACGCCCAGAGGAGGACGCCGAGGAGCATCGGATGACGCAGCCGCGTCTTCACGAGGCCCTTCGAATGCGGCACACCGAGCAGAAAGATCGCGATCAGCATCAAGAGGTCGGTGAGATGCCCCATACCCGGCAGCGGCGTGTAGACCGGCACGATCTCGGCGCGCCGGTAACCGATCACCATCAGGATGATCGCGGCCAGTGAGAGGACCGTGACGACCATCTTTCCCGGCAGGTCGCCCAGCTTCGCCCGAAGTCCCGGCAATACTCTCTTGAACAAATGTGACGCGACCCAGAGGATCAGCCCAAGGACCAACACCTGCATTTCGAACCTCCCGAACCGTTGAAGACGCGCCAGACTTTCCTTATTTCGCGCGCTCCGCAATAGCCTCCGCGCGGGAAAGGATCTGCCGCGCGGTGACGACATGGAGGTTCTCGACGATCTTTCCGTCGACGACGGCGACGCCCTGCCCGGCCTGCTCGGCCTCCTCGAAGGCGGCGATCTGGCGGCGGGAGAGGTCGATTTCGGCTTCCGACGGCGCAAAGGCCTCGTTCGCGATTTGAAGCTGGGCGGGGTGGATCAGGGTCTTGCCGTCAAAGCCCATGTCGCGGCCCTGCGCGCATTCGGAGCGGAGCCCGTCCTCGTCCCTGAAGGCGTTGTAGACACCGTCGACGATGGTCCGGCCGAACGCCTTGGCCGCCAGCAGGCAAAGGCCAAGCCCGGCCTGCATCGGCAAGCGATCGGGCCGGAACCGGCTGCCGAGTTCCTTGGCAAGGTCGTTGGTCCCCATGACCATGCCGCCCAGCCGGGGATGCGCCGCAATCGCGGCGGCGTTCAGCATCCCCGCCGCCGTCTCCATCATCGCCCAGAGCGGAACGCCGGGGATCAGGGCCGCCACCGAATCGAGATCGGCCGGAGAGGACACCTTGGGGATCAGGATCGCATCGACGTTCGCCCCGGCGCCGATCGCCGCGGCAATGGCCAGCACGTCCTCCCGCCCCCATGCGGTGTCGAGCCCGTTGACCCGCACGATCCGGGCGCGGTCGCCGAAATCGGCCTCGGCGAGCACCCTGGCCAGAAGGGCGCGGGCGGCCACCTTCTCCTCCGCCGCCACGGCATCCTCTAGGTCGAAGATGATCGCGTCGCAGTCGAGGCCTTGCGCCTTTTCCAACGCCCGCTCCTTCGAGGCGGGGATATAGAGCACCGAACGATACGGGCGCGGACGGTCGTCAATAGCGGGCATGGGCATCCCCTCGCAATATTGTTGCGCCAAGAACCACATTCCCGGCACATTCGGCAAGCCCGAAATTGCCGCATTGCAGAAAAATCGAGAGCCAAACCCTATTTCTCTGGCCGGAAAGCACCCGCCAACGGCGCGCAAGATGGCCCGCACTCCTGCTTAACAGGTTTTTGCCGTTCCCGGCGCAGCGTTGCGCCATCGCGAGCTTTGAAGGGGTCAGACCATGAAACATAAGCTTTTCGCCTTGTCGCTCGGCTTCGGCGGCGTCATCTTCGCCACGCACCACGCGTTTGCCGAGACGCAGGCGCGATGCGCGACGGGTGAGACGGTGGTCGATCAGTTTGCGGACCAGCGTCCGGCTGGAGGCAACGGTGCTTGAAAGAAGTCGCCGGAATCTCGCAGGGCGGTTCTTTCCGGGGCGCTACCCCCCTGCTGCCGCATCCCATAGGTGCTTGGCCGACACCAGAAGCAGGGCCCAGGTCACCAGCCGGAAGAACAGGGCCTCCGGCAGCACCCTGACCAGCCGCACGCCGGCCAGCACCGCCAGAATCGCCGGAACACCGAGGATCGCGGCAATCTCCAGGTTCGACAGCGACAACTGCCCGAGCGCCCAATAGGGGATGAGTTTCACCGCGTTGACGAAAGCGAACAGGACCGTCGTCGTCCCGGCGAAGGCCGCCTTTTCCAGTCTCAAAGGCAGCACGTAGACCTGATAGGGCGGCGCACCCGCGTGGCTGACGAAGCTCGTATAGCCGGTGAGCGCCCCCCAGAAGAGCCCCGGCACCACGCGGGCCGGCTTTCCCGCGCCTTCCGGCCTCAGGCCCAAAAGAAGCGTCAACGCGAAGATCAGGCCGATGACGCCGACGATCCCGGTCACCAACCGTTCCGGCACCGCGGCGGCCGTCACCCAGCCAAGGCCGATGCCGATCACCGCCGCCGGAGCGAGGATCGCGAGCACACGTTTGTCGTAGGACCGCCGGTAGGCATAAAGCCCGACCATATCCGAGGCGACATAGACCGGCAGAAGCAACCCCGCCGCCGCGACCGGCGAGATGGCCAGGGCCAGAACCGGCACGCCGAGCATGCCGATGACCGGCAACCCGCCCTTCGACATGCCCACGAAGATCGCGGCGATGACGGCAACGCCCCAGAATTCCGGCCCGGCCATCATGAACACTGCCTTCTTTCTCCGCCGGGGACGGTCCAACGGGAACCTTCATCGGGCGGCCTTGGACAAATGCCCCCAGGCTGAAACGAATCTCGCCCGGCGTGTTTGCCACCTGCCATCCCGTCCCAAGCCAAACCCGATTTCACGTCTGCGGACCCGTTCCGGACCGCTCCGCCAAGCTCTAGCCCCGGCGCTCCGGCCGGGAAAGCACTTCCGTTGCCGCACCGCAGCAGGCTTGCACGCCAGCCTTCAAGCGATTACCCAATGGCCCGGAACTGACATCCCATCCACCTGGACCCGGAGACCTATCATGGCCAGACCCAAGATTGCCCTCATCGGCGCGGGGCAGATCGGCGGCACGCTCGCCCATCTCGCCGCGATCAAGGAACTCGGCGACGTCATCCTCTTCGACATCGCCGAAGGCACGCCGCAGGGCAAGGCGCTCGACATCGCGCAGTCCGGCCCCGTCGAAGGCTTCGACGCCGCGCTGAAAGGCGCCAACGATTACGCGGACATCGCAGGCGCGGACGTCTGCATCGTCACCGCCGGTGTGCCGCGCAAGCCCGGCATGAGCCGCGACGACCTCCTCGGCATCAACCTCAAGGTCATGAAGTCGGTCGGCGAGGGCATTGCCGCCAATGCGCCCGAGGCGTTTGTGATCTGCATCACCAACCCGCTCGACGCGATGGTCTGGGCGCTGCGCGAATTCTCGGGGCTCCCGCACAACAAGGTCGTCGGCATGGCCGGCGTCCTCGATGCGGCGCGCTTCCGCCACTTCCTCAGCCTCGAGTTCAACGTCTCGATGAAGGACGTCACCGCCTTCGTGCTCGGCGGCCACGGCGACACGATGGTGCCGCTCGCCCGGTATTCCACCGTCGCCGGCATCCCGCTGCCGGACCTCGTCGAGATGGGCTGGACCACGCAAGAGAAGATGGACGCGATCATCCAGCGCACCCGCGACGGCGGCGCCGAGATCGTCGGGCTCCTCAAGACCGGCTCGGCCTTCTACGCGCCGGCGGCGTCCGCGATCGAGATGGCCGAGGCCTATCTCAAGGACCAGAAGCGCCTGCTGCCCTGCGCGGCCTACGTCGATGGCGCCTTCGGCCTGAACGGCATGTATGTCGGCGTGCCGACGATCCTCGGTGCCGGCGGTGTCGAGCGCGTCGTCGACATCAAGCTGAACAAGGACGAACAGGCGATGTTCGACAAGTCGGTCGACGCCGTGAAGGGCCTCGTCGCGGCCTGCAAGGGCATCGACCCCTCGCTCGCCTGACCTTTCTCCGGGGGCGCCGCACGGCGCCCCCGACTCACGCTCCGACGCCTTTCGCGGCGGCGCGAATCTCCCTTCCCCAACAAATTTCTCCCAAGCGCTTCCGGTTTGTGATCACACCATTTCTTGCTGTGATCACAAATTTGCGGTTTTCGGCCGATCCGGCCGATTTCCCGCATTTATCATTTCTCCGCCCGCGCCGCTTGTGCCATCACGTGCTCCAAACCGAACGGATACGGGGACATCGCGATGAACATCCACGAATACCAGGCCAAGGCATTGCTGCGCAGCTACGGCGCTCCGGTTTCCGACGGCCGCCCGGTCCTGCGGGCGGAAGAGGCCAAGACGGCGGCAGGCGAACTCGACGGCCCGCTCTGGGTCGTCAAGGCGCAGATCCATGCCGGCGGCCGCGGCAAGGGCCACTTCAAGGAAGCCGAGGCCGGTGAAAAGGGCGGCGTCCGCCTCGCCAAGTCGGTCGAGGAGGCCGCAGCGCTCGCCAAGCAGATGCTCGGCCGCACGCTCGTGACGCACCAGACCGGCCCCGCCGGCAAGCAAGTCAACCGCATCTATATCGAGGACGGCTCCGACATCGCGCGCGAGCTTTACCTCGCCGTTCTCGTCGATCGCGGGACCAGCCGCATCTCCTTCGTCTGCTCGACCGAGGGCGGCATGGATATCGAGGACGTCGCGGCAAAGACGCCCGAGAAGATCCTGTCCTTCTCCGTCGACCCGGCCTCTGGCCTGTCGGACTTCCACGGCCGCCGCGTCGCCTTCGCGCTCGGGCTGGAGGGCGCCCAGGTCAAGCAGTGCGTGGGCCTGATCAAGACGCTCTACAAGCTCTTCGTCGAGAAGGACATGGAGATGCTTGAGATCAACCCGCTGATCGTCGGCACCGACGGCAACCTCAAATGCCTCGACGCCAAGATGGGCTTCGACGGCAACGCGATCTACCGCCACCCCGACATCGCCGCCCTTCGCGACGAGACCGAGGAGGACCCGAAGGAACTCGCCGCGTCGAAGTTCGACCTCAACTACATCGCGCTCGACGGCGAGATCGGCTGCATGGTGAACGGCGCCGGTCTTGCGATGGCGACGATGGACATCATCAAGCTTTACGGCGCGGAGCCCGCCAACTTCCTCGACGTGGGCGGCGGCGCCACCAAGGAGAAGGTGACCGAGGCCTTCAAGATCATCACCTCCGACCCGAACGTGAAGGGCATCCTCGTCAACATCTTCGGCGGCATCATGCGCTGCGACGTCATCGCCGAGGGCGTGATCGCGGCGGTGAAGGAAGTGGGCCTTCAGGTGCCGCTGGTCGTCCGGCTTGAGGGGACCAACGTCGAGAAGGGCAAGGAGATCATCGAGAATTCCGGCCTGAACGTGATCGCGGGGGACAATCTTTCCGACGCCGCACAGAAAATCGTCAAAGCGGTGAAAGGGTAATGGGGTTCCAAGACCTCCCCGGACGTTTCGACGGTCTGTCGGAAGAGGGTGCTGCAAGAGCAGCGCACCAAGCTGCATATCGAGAAGCGATTGCCCTAATGGCGTTCAGTTCAGCAGAGTACTTTCCGAACGAAGAGATCATCACCGAAGCACAACGCCAATTCATCGACCACGTGTTCGCTTTTACGATCAACGCTCGGCGAGCTATTGAAATCAAAGTCGTCAAGGGGATTCAGATCAACGTCGGGCGCTGGCGCCTCACTGAACAACTCGACGACTTCAATCCAACTACTGACCTGTGGGAAGTAATTAACAAGATCGTACATGCCAGGCATCTGAAGATCTTTGTTAATCAACGGAAATCCCAAGTTATGCAGGTTGGGCATGAGTGGCGCTTAACATTTCTTGAAGTTCAATCTGACCGCGGCGAAAAGATCCACGTCGATCCATTCGGAATGGCGTTTTCTTATGTCGACGCAATGTCAGTGCACTTCCCGGCTCAATAGGGGATAGATATGTCCGTACTGGTCAACAAGAACACCAAAGTCATCTGCCAGGGCCTCACCGGCAGCCAAGGCACCTTCCACACCGAACAGGCGATCGCCTACGGCACCAAGATGGTCGGCGGCGTGACGCCGGGCAAAGGCGGCCAGACCCATATCGGGCTGCCGGTCTTCAATTCGGTGCATGAAGCCAAGCGCGCCACGGAAGCGAATGCGTCGGTGATCTACGTGCCCCCTCCCTTCGCGGCCGACTCGATCCTCGAGGCGATCGACGCCGAAATGGAGCTGATCGTCTGCATCACCGAGGGCATCCCGGTCCTCGACATGATGAAGGTGAAGCGCGCCATCGAAGGCTCCAAGAGCCGCCTCGTCGGCCCGAACTGCCCCGGTGTCATCACCCCCGGCGAATGCAAGATCGGCATCATGCCCGGCCATATCCACGCGAAGGGCTCCTGCGGCGTCGTCTCGCGCTCGGGCACGCTGACCTATGAGGCGGTGAAGCAGACGACCGACCTCGGCCTCGGCCAGTCCTCGGCCGTCGGCATCGGCGGCGACCCGATCAAGGGGACCGAGCATATCGACGTCCTGAACATGTTCCTCGACGATCCCGAGACCCAGTCGATCATCATGATCGGCGAGATCGGCGGCAGCGCCGAGGAAGAGGCGGCGGAGTTCCTCAGCCAGCAGAAGAAGAAGGGCCGATGGAAGCCGGTCGCCGGGTTCATCGCCGGCCGCACCGCGCCGAAGGGCCGCCGCATGGGCCATGCCGGCGCCATCGTGGCGGGCGGCAAGGGCGACGCGGAATCGAAGATCGAGGCGATGAAGAGCGCCGGGATCGTCGTCGCCGACAGCCCGGCCACGCTCGGCGAAGCGGTGTTGAAGGCGATCGGCTGATCGACGTTTCGCCCCGGACGGTCCGGGGCGAAACCCGGGGAGGGTAGGAATGCCGGTTTTTCGTGTCGGTGACAAACTTCACTACTACGCGCACGTCCCGAAATGCGGCGGGTCGTCGGTGGAAGCCTATCTGAAGACCCGCTTCGGCGCGCTCGGCTTCCTCGACACCCGCTTCCTCGACCTGCCCGAGGCGCGGCGGTGGACGAAATCCTCGCCGCAGCACCTGCCCTTCGCCGCCTTTTCCCGGCTGATCCCGGAAGACTGGATCGCGTCCTCCTTCGCGGTGGTGCGCCATCCGGTGAAGCGGCTCGTCTCGGCCTTCCAGTACCAGGTGGAGGTCGAGGGCACCGTCGCCGCGCTCTGGTCCATCGACGAATGGTTCGACGACTGGCTGAAACGGGCCGAGGCCGAACCGTTCCTTTACGACAACCACCTCTGCCCGCAATCAGCCATCGTGCCGGCGGGCGCGACCATCTTCCGTCTCGAGGACGGGCTCGACAAGATCGTGCCGCATCTCGACGCGCTTGCGGGCGACACCAACGGTCCGCGCAGCATCCCGGCCGAGAATGTCCGCAAGAAGGGCATGTCCCCCGATGCCGAGCGCCTGAAACCCTCGTCCGAGACGCTGGCCCGCGTCGCCGAGTTCTACGCCGAGGACTTCGCCCGCTTCGGCTACGGCGAAAGCACGCCGCCGAAATCCGCCCATCCGAAGCCGAAGGGCCTCGTTGGCCGATTGACCGGCGCCCTTTCGGGGAAGCGCACATGACGCCTCCCCTTCACCCGGCTGCACGAGACCCGCGCGGCCATATCCATGATGACAGGAGCGGCCGGGTCTGAGCCCCGCCGAGAGAGATCATGACCGAACAGAAACCCAACGACCAGTTCCACGCCTCCTCCTTCCTGCAAGGCGCGAATGCCGAATATGTCGAACAGCTCTACGCGCGGTTCGCCAATGACCCGGCGGCCGTGGATGCAAGCTGGGCCGCGTTCTTCCATTCGCTCGGCGACACCGAGACCGATGTCCGCCGCGAGGCGCAGGGCGCGTCCTGGGAGCGGGCCGACTGGCCGCCGGTTCCGGCCGACGACCTGACCGCCGCGCTGACCGGCGAATGGCCGATCGCGGCGAAGGAGATGAAGGGCGCCGGCGACAAGATCAAGGCGAAGGCCGCCGAGGCGGGCGTCGCCGTCACCGAAGACCAGATCAAGCGGGCGGTCCTCGATTCGATCCGCGCCCTGATGATCATCCGCGCCTACCGGATCCGCGGCCACCTCGTCGCCGATCTCGATCCGCTCGGCATGAGAAGCGAGAAGCCGCATCCCGAGCTCGACCCGCGCTCCTACGGCTTTTCCGAGGCCGACATGGACCGGCCGATCTTCATCGACAAGGTTCTCGGCCTCGATTTCGCGTCGATGCGGCAGATCCTCGACATCGTGAAGCGCACCTATTGCGGGACTTTCGCGCTCCAATACATGCACATCTCCGATCCCGAGCAGGCCGGCTGGCTGAAGGAACGGATCGAGGGCTACGGCAAGGAAATCGCCTTCACCCGCGAGGGCCGGAAGGCGATCCTGAACAAGCTCGTCGAGGCCGAGGGCTTCGAGAAGTTCCTGCACGTCAAGTATATGGGCACCAAGCGCTTCGGCCTCGATGGCGGCGAGGCGCTGATCCCGGCGATGGAACAGATCGTCAAGCGCGGCGGCAATCTCGGCGTGGAGGAGATCGTCGTCGGCATGCCGCATCGCGGCCGCCTCAGTGTGCTCGCCAACGTGATGGCCAAGCCCTACCGGGCGATCTTCAACGAATTCCAGGGCGGCAGCTTCAAGCCCGAGGATGTCGACGGTTCCGGCGACGTGAAGTACCACCTCGGCGCCTCGTCCGACCGGACCTTCGACGGCAACACCGTGCACCTGTCGCTGACCGCGAACCCCTCGCACCTCGAGGCGGTGAACCCGGTCGTTCTCGGCAAGGTCCGCGCCAAGCAGGCGCAGCTGAACGACAGCGACCGCACCAAGGTGCTGCCGATCCTCTTGCACGGCGACGCGGCCTTCGCGGGGCAAGGCGTGGTGGCCGAATGCTTCGGCCTCTCCGGCCTCGTCGGTCACCGTACCGGCGGCACGATGCATATCGTCGTCAACAACCAGATCGGCTTCACCACCGCGCCGCACTTCTCGCGCTCCTCGCCCTACCCGACCGACCTCGCGCTGATGGTCGAGGCGCCGATCTTCCACGTCAACGGCGACGACCCGGAGGCCGTCGTCCACGCCGCCAAGGTCGCGACCGAGTTCCGCCAGAAGTTCCACAAGGACGTGGTCATCGACATGTTCTGCTACCGCCGCTTCGGTCACAACGAAGGCGACGAGCCGATGTTCACCAATCCGCAGATGTACAAGGCCATCAAGACCCACAAGACCACGCTCCAGCTCTATACCGAGCGTCTGGTCAAGGACGGCCTGATCCCGGAAGGCGAGATCGAGGACATGAAGGCCGCCTTCCAGGCGCATCTGAACGAGGAATTCGAGACCGGCAAGAACTACAAGCCGAACAAGGCCGACTGGCTCGACGGCCGCTGGTCGCATATGAGCCGGGAAGACGGCGAATACTCGCCCGGCAAGACCGCGATCAGCAAGAAGACGATGACCGAGATCGGCACCGCGCTGACCCGCGCGCCGGACGGCTTCGACCTCCACAAGACCGTCGCCCGCCAGCTCGAGGCGAAGTCCCAGATGTTCAAGTCCGGTCACGGCTTCGACTGGGCCACGGCCGAAGCGATTGCCTTCGGAAGCCTCGTGACCGAGGGCTATCCGGTCCGCCTCGCCGGCCAGGACTGCACCCGCGGCACCTTCTCGCAGCGCCACTCGGCCTTCATCGACCAGACGACGGAAGAACGCTATTACCCGCTCAACCACGTCAAGGCCGGCCAGGCGCGCTACGAGGTCATCGACTCGATGCTCTCCGAATACGCGGTCCTCGGCTTCGAATACGGCTACTCGCTGGCCGAGCCGAACGCGCTCGTGATGTGGGAAGCCCAGTTCGGCGACTTCGCCAACGGCGCCCAGATCATGTTCGACCAGTTCATCTCGTCGGGCGAATCGAAGTGGCTCAGGATGTCCGGCCTCGTCTGCCTTCTGCCGCACGGGTTCGAGGGTCAGGGGCCCGAACACTCCTCCGGCCGGCTCGAGCGTTTCCTCCAGCAATGCGCGCAGGACAACTGGATCGTCGCCAACTGCTCGACCCCGGCGAACTACTTCCACATCCTGCGCCGCCAGGTGCACCGGCCGTTCCGCAAGCCCCTGATCCTGATGACGCCGAAATCGCTGCTGCGCCATCCGCTCTGCGTCTCTGACGCCGAGGATTTCACCACCGGGTCCGGCTTCCACCGTGTTCTCTGGGACGACGCGCAGAAGGGGCATTCCGAGACGAAGCTCGTCGCCGACAAGAAGATCAAGCGCGTTGTGATGTGCTCCGGCAAGGTCTATTTCGACCTTCTGGCCGAACGCGACAAGCGCGGCATCGACGACATCTACCTGCTCCGGCTCGAACAGTTCTACCCCTTCCCCGCCCAAGCGATGGTGAAGGAGCTTGAGCGCTTCAAGGGCGCCGAGATGATCTGGTGCCAGGAAGAGCCGAAGAACCAGGGCGCCTGGACTTTTGTCGAGCCCAACCTCGAATGGGTGCTCGGCCGGATCGGCGCCAAATCGGCGCGCCCCCGCTATGTCGGCCGCACCGCCTCCGCCTCGCCCGCGACCGGCCTCGCCTCGCGCCACAAGGCCGAGCAGGAGGCGCTGGTGAACGAAGCCCTTACCCTGGGAGAGAAAGCCTGATGACAACCGAGGTCCGCGTCCCCACGCTCGGCGAAAGCGTGACCGAGGCGACCGTCGCCACCTGGTTCAAGAAACCGGGCGAGATGGTCGCGGTCGACGAGATGCTGTGCGAACTGGAAACCGACAAGGTGACGGTGGAGGTGCCCGCGCCCGCCGCCGGCCGCCTTGCCGAGATCGTCGCGAAGGAAGGCGAAACGGTGGGCGTGAACGCGCTTCTCGCCCAGATCGCCGAGGCCGGCGATGCCGGCCCCGAAGAGATTACCCCCAAGAAAAGCGCCGCAGCCGCCGCGCCGAAAGCCGAAGAGGGCAAGATGTCTGGCAAGAACACCGATGTAATGGTTCCCACCCTCGGCGAAAGCGTGACCGAGGCGACCGTCTCCACCTGGTTCAAGAAGGTCGGCGATGCCGTCGCCGTCGACGAGATGCTGTGCGAGCTTGAGACCGACAAGGTTTCGGTGGAGGTTCCCTCGCCCGTCGCCGGTGTGCTGGCAGAGATCGTCGCCCCCGAAGGCACGACCGTCGATGCCAAGGCCCGGCTCGCGGTCGTGGGCGAAGGCGCCGCCGGCGCCGCCCCGGCCCCGGCCAAGGCGGAACCGGCCCCGGCCGCTACGCCCGCCGCCAGCGGCAAGGACGTCGAGGACGCGCCCTCGGCGAAGAAGGCGATGGCCGAGGCCGGCCTGACCGCCGCTCAGGTCACCGGCACCGGCAAGGATGGCCGCATCATGAAGGAAGACGTGGCCAAGGCCGCTGCCGGCGCCGTCCAGGCCGCGCCCGCTGTCGCCTCCGCCGCGCCCGCCCCGGCCGCCGCGCCGCGCGCCCCGGTCCCGGCCGAGGATGCCGCCCGAGAGGAGCGCGTGAAGATGACGCGCCTCCGCGCTACCATCGCCCGCCGCCTCAAGGACGCGCAGAACACCGCCGCGATGCTCACGACCTACAACGAGGTCGACATGTCGGGCATCATGGCGCTCCGGAACGAATACAAGGACCAGTTCGAGAAGAAGCACGGGGTGAAGCTCGGCTTCATGTCCTTCTTCGTGAAGGCCTGCTGCCACGCGCTGAAGGAGGTGCCCGAGGTCAATGCCGAGATCGACGGCGGCGACGTGGTCTACAAGAACTTCGTCCATATGGGCGTCGCTGTCGGCACGCCGACCGGCCTCGTCGTCCCGGTCGTCCGCGATGCCGACCAGATGGGCTTCGCCGCGATCGAGAAAAAGATCGCCGAGCTTGGCGTCCGCGCCCGCGACGGCAAGCTCTCCATGGCCGAGATGCAGGGCGGCAGCTTCACCATCTCGAACGGCGGCGTCTACGGCTCCCTGATGTCCTCGCCGATCCTGAACCCGCCGCAATCGGGCATCCTCGGCATGCACAAGATCCAGGACCGCCCGGTCGTGGTGAACGGCCAGATCGTGATCCGCCCGATGATGTACCTGGCGCTGAGCTACGACCACCGCATCGTCGACGGCAAGGGTGCTGTGACCTTCCTCGTCCGGGTGAAAGAGGCGCTGGAAGACCCGCGCAGGCTCCTGATGGATTTGTGATCCCCGAACAAGCAGCTCTGGGACGGGACGCGCCAAGCGCCCCTTCCCAGACCAGTTGGACAAATTTGCCGAGCCGAGACAGGCACAAAAGCAAAACCGGAATGGCAGACGCCCTTTCTTGCCGCCACCCTTGATGCCGGGCAGATAGCCCGGGCCGCGGCCAAGGGCGGGATCCGCGACCAAAGCCTCTCCCACGGAGTGTCACAATGCCTTCGCCTGTTCCCCGCCTCTTCGTCGAACCCGAGGTGCCACAGCCGAAGCGTCGGGCCTTGCAGGAACGCGTTGCGGAACGTCACCGGCACATTTTCAGCCGCCCTGAGCAGGTCGCCCGCTATCTGGCATCGATTCACCTGCCCGCAAGCCTGACCTGGTCTTTCCTCAACAACGGGAAGGCGGGAACCTCCTCGGCGCGGCGCTTTCTCTTCGAACTGGAGTTTGGCGCCCCTCTGACGGTTCACTGGAACGTGCGTCATGACATCAACCCCGATAGCGTCGTCCATTACCTTCAGGGGGAAACGGGTGTGCTGCGCGCAGCGGTAGCCCTATCGACACCTTTCGCCACTCTCGACGCAGCCTTGCGCCTGACGACGGTTCGCCATCCGCTGACGCGCGCGGTTTCAGCCTTCGAATACTTGTGCAAGTCCAACGATCTGGCGCATGACTGGTTTGCGGCAGACCGGCTGCGCATGAATGCGTTGCTGGGCTTCAACTGGGAGTCCGACGCGCGCAGCGCGCGCGGCTTCTCGATGTTTCTCGACTATATCATGTGGACGGGAGAGAGCCTCGGCAACCTCGCGATCAACCCGCATTGGCGCCCCCAGATCGACAACATCCTCCCGGATCTCTACCGCCCGGATATCGTCGGCCGCCTCGAAGACATGCGAGCCTTCTATCGCGCCACGGCCGTGCAGCTCGACCGGCCCTTGCCCGCAGACTTCGACCTCCCCCACTCCAACCGACAGGAATATCTCGCCCGCACGGACTGGCTCTCTCCCGAGGCTCGCAGGAAGATCGGGAAGATTTATGCGCGAGACCTTGACTGGCTCGGCTATGGCCCGGAGGAGGCTGGCTGACATGCCCTTTGCACTTGTTTATGACGTCAGCGGCAAGCGCAGGGCGGGACCTCCCCCCATCCCCTCCCTCGCATGGAGGGGGCACCGCCGCTATGGCCTTGACCTCCACGGCGCGGCGGCACAGCCTTGGCCACGAAAGGCGCAGAAGGAAAACCGACATGTCCAGCGAACTGAACATCCTCGCACTCTACGGGCTCTTCACCTGCCTCATCCTGATCCTCAAGATGACCGGCGCGATGGGGCAGCTCGGCATGGGCTATCTTCTCTCCTCGCGCGACGAACACCGGACGCTGACCGGCATCACCGGCCGCCTCGACAGGGCGCTCACGAACTCGATCACCGCGATGGCGCTCTTCGCCCCGGCGATCCTGATCCTCGCGCTCAAGGAGGGCTTCGGCGGCGCCACCCTCACCGCCGCGCAGGTCTTTGTCGTGGCGCGGGTGCTCTACGTGCCGGCCTACGGCCTCGGCCTCACCGGCATCCGCACACTTCTCTGGACCGCTGGTTTCGCCGCGACGGTCGTCCTCTATCTCATGGCGCTGATGGCCTCATGACCCCTTCTTCTGTTCCGAAATACTCTCGGGGCGCGCGGCCCACGGGGGCCGCGGCGGAGGGCAGACGGCCCCCCGGACCGCCCTCCGCATGTAGCTACGCCTGTAGTTACGGATGTATGACGGATGCGCTACGCCACCCCGACGCAAAACCGACGCCAGATTTCTGAAGGAGCATCCCATGGCTGAGTTCGACGTGATCATCATCGGCGCCGGTCCCGGCGGATATGTCTCGGCGATCCGCTGCGCCCAGCTCGGGCTCAAGACCGCCGTAGTCGAGGGCCGCGAGACGCTCGGCGGCACCTGCCTCAACGTCGGCTGCATCCCTTCGAAAGCGCTTCTTCATGCCAGCCACATGCTGCACGAGGCCGAGCACAACTTCGCAAAGATGGGCCTGAAGGGCAGCGCCCCGTCCGTCGACTGGACGCAGATGCTCGCCTACAAGGACGATGTCATCGGCCAGAACACCAAGGGCATCGAATTTCTCTTCAAGAAGAACAAGATAACCTGGCTGAAAGGCTGGGGCACGATCCCGGAACCCGGCAAGATCAAGGTCGGGGACGAGGTTCATTCGGCCAGGAACATCGTCATCGCCACCGGTTCCGAACCCTCGAGCCTGCCCGGCGTGACCGTGGACGAAAAAACCATCGTCACCTCGACCGGCGCGCTCGCGCTGCCGAAGGTGCCGAAGTCGATGGTGGTCATCGGCGCCGGCGTCATCGGACTCGAGATGGGGTCGGTCTATGCCCGGCTCGGGGCCGAGGTGACGGTCGTCGAATATCTCGACGCGATCACCCCCGGCATGGACGGCGACACCGCCAAGACCTTCCAGCGCATCCTCTCACGCCAGGGCCTCAAGTTCATCCTCGGCGCCGCCGTTCAGAGCGCCGAGGTCAAGCGCGGCAAGGCGACCGTCCGCTACAAACTGCGCAAGGACGACAGCGAGGGGAACCTCGACGCCGAGGTCGTCCTCGTCGCGACGGGGCGGAAACCCTATACCGAAGGTCTTGGGCTAGGGGCGCTCGGGGTCGAGATGGAGAGCCGTGGCCAGATCAAGACCGACGGCCATTTCGCCACGAATATCAAGGGGATCTACGCGATCGGCGACGCGATCACCGGCCCGATGCTCGCCCACAAGGCCGAAGACGAGGGCATGGCGCTGGCCGAGATCCTCGCCGGCAAGGCCGGTCATGTGAACTACGGCGTGATCCCCGGCGTGATCTACACGACGCCCGAGGTCGCCAGCGTCGGCAAGACCGAGGAGCAGCTGAAGGAGGAGGGCCGCGCCTACAAGGTCGGTAAGTTCGCCTTCATGGGCAACGGCCGGGCCAAGGCGGTGTTCCAGGGCGAGGGCTTCGTGAAGCTTCTGGCCGACAAGGAGACCGACCGCGTCCTCGGCGCCCATATCATCGGGCCCGCGGCGGGCGAACTGATCCACGAGATCTGCGTCGGCATGGAGTTCGGCGCCTCCGCGGAGGACATCGCGCTCACCTGCCACGCCCACCCGACCTTCTCCGAGGCCGTGCGGGAAGCGGCGCTCGCCTGCGGCGACGGGCCGATCCACTCCTGATCGCGCGGCGGTGGTCAGGCCGTCAGGTGCCGCAAACCTTGCGTGACGTCGGTGCGGACCGCCAGCCGCAGCGCCGGTTCATCGCCCGCCTTCAGCGCGGCGATGATCATGCGGTGATGCTGCGGCGGTTCTGACCGCGCAATCCGGGAATAGAGCGCGCGCATCGTCGGCCCGAGCTGCAACCACACCGTCTCGGCCATCGCCAGCATCGCCGGTGCCTGGGCGCGCAGATAGAGCGTGCGGTGAAACTCCAGGTTGGTGCGGATATAGGCCACCGCGTCGCGCTTCACCGCCGCCTCGGCATTGGCCATGTTGATCGTCTGGAGACGTTCGATGAGCGCCAGATGCGCCCGCGGCAGCGCCCGGCTGGCAAGCTCCGTCTCGATCAGCGCCCGGAGCGTCGCCAGCTCCTCGATTCGCTCATGCGACAGATCCGGCGTCGCGACCCGCCCCGAGGCCGACAGCGTCAGCGCCCCTTCCGCGGCGAGCCGCCTCAGCGCCTCGCGCGCCGGCGTCATCGACACGCCATAGCTTTTCGCCAACCCCCGCAGCGTCAGCGCCTGGCCGGGCGCCAGTTCGCCATGCATGATCTGCTGGCGCAGCGACCGGTACAGCCGGTCGTGGGCGGATGCGCCGGTATCGGAAGGTCGCGTCTGGGTCAGCATGTCGGGATGTGATCACAAGACCCAGGCCGCCGTCAATCACCCGTTGCGCCGCTCCCCGGGGCAGCGGCGAAGTCCAGCCGGTGCAATGCGCCGCCATTCTCGCGCAGCCACCGCCGGTGCGGCTGATAGCCCGGCATCAGCCGCGCCACGATGGCCCAGAAATCCGGCGAATGGTTCATCTCGGCAAGATGCGCGACCTCGTGCGCGGCCACGTAGTCGAGAACCTCGGGCGGCGCCATGATCAGCCGCCAGGAGAACATCAGCCCGCCATCGGCCGTGCAAGACCCCCAGCGCGACCGGGTATCGCGCAATGTGATCCGCGAATAGCCACGGCCGAGCGTCGCGGCATGGCTCTCGCAGGAGGCCTGCAACCGCTGCCGGGCGGCGAGCTTGAGGAAGGCCGCGACCCGCGCGCCCAGCCGTTCGGGATCGGGCGGCACGAGAAGCGCCTGCGCCTCGATCCTGACCGCGCGCACATTCGCCGGGGTGACGGTCAGATCCCGCCCTTCGAACGGAACCGGCGCTCCAAAAACGACGCCCTGCCGCACGGCCGTGCCGCTCAGGACGGCGCGCAGCCATCCGGCCTTGGCTTCGGCGAAGCTCAGCGCCTCGGCCTCCCGCGCGCGCGCGGGCATCGACAGGGTCACCCGCCCGTCCAGCCGCGAGACGCGCAGCGAGAACCGTCGCGCCCGGGCCGAACGGCGCAAGGTGATTTCGACGGGCGGTTCGCCCGACAGCATGTGGCGGGTCATACCCCCTCCTTCCGACGGCGCCAGAATACTCGGCCTGCCGGGCGCGAAAAGCCCGAAACGCACCCCCGCGCGAATTGCAGCCGAAAGCCTTTGACAGCCCCGCCCTCTTGTGGCAGTTGGCTGCGACTCTCGAATAGACGTGCACGGAAGGAGTGTTCCATGCCCAAGGACGAATGGGGCGTCAAGCGCCTCTGCCCGCACTGCGCCAGCCGGTTCTACGATCTGCAGCGCGACCCGATGACCTGCCCCGAATGCGGTCATACCTTCACGGCCGAAAGCCTCGTCGCCGGGCGCGGCCGGGCGATGATCTCCGAAAAGACCCCGTCGAAGGATCTCGTCGTGGATGCCGACGACCTGACGGATGACGATGATCTCGACAACGATGCGGGCGACGACGATCTCGACGACGATCTTCTCGAGGACGACGACGATGACGTCTCGCTCGACGATATCGCCGATGTCGCGACGAACGAGGACGAAGGCTGACCGGCCGTAAAGGCAGTTTCACGCGGGTTCGGAAACGGGTGCGGCCACGGCCGCGCCCGTTTCGTTTTCCGCTACCGGCCCACCCGGCCCCGAACTTTCGGCGCGCGCCACTTTTCGCTTGCGCCCCCCGTCCCGCTTGCCTATATCGCCGGGCACACGGGCTGCGCGCCCGGACCTCCGGTGGGGCCATAGCTCAGTTGGGAGAGCGCTTGAATGGCATTCAAGAGGTCAGGGGTTCGACCCCCCTTGGCTCCACCAAACAAATCAAAGACTTAGAAGAAAAACAGGCCCGCAAGCACGGGTCTTTTCTTTGCTGAGTAACGCTTGGGGTAACCGAAAAAGGGCCGGAACCCACGATTCCGACCCTCTGCGCCTCCCATCATTGTAGTGCTAGGCGGATGCCTTACACCGCCCCATGAGTTCAATCTCGTTGATCAGTTCGCCCGCCAGTTCCTCGGCAGTCTCCCCGACGTCTACAACGCCTTTGCCGTCCTGAAACTGACCCGACGTGTCGTTAGGCTCCGAGAGGACACCCGTCTGCGGGTTGCAGGAAGTGCACCACCTCGGCGAGGCAAGACGACAGCCTGTCCTCTGCGAGGCGGGCTGCCGCGTTCCACCGCTAGTCGTTGTCGCTTGCGGCCGCGCCGGCGCCCTTGCGCGACGTTTCCGAGGCGGGCACGGTCGTTCTCATGGCAAGGACGTTCAGGCCGGACGCGGCGGCGCCGGAAAGCGGAGAGAGCGGGCCGGCCGGCAGGACGGGTGGCACCGCCAAGGTGCCGGCGATCTTCAGAGGCGCTGACGGTTCAGCCAGAAGCCGAACGGCAGCATCCATGGGCCAGATCCCGGCGGCCGTTACGGCGAGACTGCCCTTCGGCCAGTTCAGCGAGATCGCGCCGCCGTCGCGCTCCGCGATGAGCGCGAGAAAGGGCACGACAAGGATCGGCCGGTTCACCGGCCCGGTTTCAGGGCCGCCCCTCGCCATCGGTCCTTTGTGCAAGCCTGCATGATCGCTGAGCGCGGCGCCAAGCGCGATCGGGCAGAGCCCGTCCGCCCCCGGCGCGCGCCAGATGCCGTCTTCAATCACGGGGCTCCGCCCCTTGTCGTCCTGCCGTGCGGCGTCGAAAAGCGCCAGAAGCGCCCCAGCGCCGTCAAGCCCCTGCGCGGCGAGCCAGCCAGCGGCAAAGCCCGCCTCCTCCGCCAGCCCCCAGTTCATCCCGGCGCCACGCGCGGCTTTCATCGAAAGCGCCTCGATCTCATTGCGCGAGTACCGGATAGAGGCGGCCGAACTGGGCGGCGGCCCGGATCGGGTGGGATCGTGGGGATCCGTCTTCATCATCCATCCTCCCCGGCAAGGTCCGACGGATAGGGCTCCCCCTGAAACAGACTGATGCGCACCCACTTGTCGGACCGGGGATCGAAGCGGCTGGCCCCAAAAAAGGCGAGCTTGCAGCGCATGAGGTCGATCGGCAGCATGTCGGCGGCGATCAGGTTGTCCTGCACCTCGGCGAAGGGGTGACGTTGCGCGATCTGCGCGCGGCGGACCATGTAGCGGTGCTCCGGATGCGCAAGGAGGAACCGGGCGAGCGGCGCCTCGGCGTCCCAACCGGTCAGAGCCTCGGCCAGTTCGCAGGCGAGCCGCGCGATACAGAGCGGCTGCTCAAGCTCCGCCCCCGGCTCTTCGTGTCGCTCGCCGATCCTTGGTTCCAGCTTCTCTTCCGAGACATACCAGAACCGCGCCGTATTGTCCCTTTGCGTGAAATCGATCTTCAGCGCCCAGCCGTATCGGTCGCGCAGGATGTCGCGCAAGGTGCCGGCCGTCATCGCCCCGTCGATCCGGAATGCGGCCGCTTCGTCCGCGCTCATCGTCGCGGCGAGATCGTCGACCAGCGCCCCGTGCGGTTCCAGCATCAGCGCAAGCAGCGCCTCCTGACCTTCCAGCGACAGCGCGCCCTTCCCCCAGCGCCAGAGCGCATCCCAGGGATGCGGGTTCGCGCCGGGCCAGCCGGGCAGATAGCCGCCGATCCGGTCGAGATCGCGCCAGAGGTCGGCGAGCTTCGCAACTTGCAAGGGATGCTCCGAACGCCAGGCCGCAACGTTGTCCCGAGCGGCGGCGAGCGCGGACCGAAACCCGGCGACAGCGGCGTCCGATACCGCGTTTTGCGCCCGGACCCGCGCCAGCGCCTCCTCGCGGGCGGCCATCCAGTTGTTGAGAAGGACCGGATGGCGGACGAGAAACGGCGCCATGCCGAGACCGGTCGAATTGCCGACTCCAAGGCCGCGCTTGAGCGCGGGATCGAGGCGGACGGCTTTCGCGCCCCCCCGCGCCGCCGCGAGATGCTCGACGATATCGACGGTGAAGGCGCGGGTGAGCCAGACCGACAGCATCTCGGCCTGAAAAGGCGCCGACAGTTCAGGGCGGCCAGCAATCGCGGTGCGGTCGGCGGCGCCGAACTTCCCCGCGCCGTAGACCGCCGTCGTGCGCATCAGATAGCCGACGGCGGCAAGCTCCGCCGCGTCGGGCTGCTGCCCGGCGGCAAGACGGCCGACCACATGCGCGAAAAGCCGGACCGAGCGGTTCGCCCGGCTGAGGCTCAGCTCGCTCGGGCCGATGCGGCCGGCCTCCTGCAAGGGCACATTTGCTTCCAGCCGGTCGAGGTCGGCCGGGCTCGGGCCACCGTCAAAAAGCGCGAAGGTGGCGTCCCAGGCGGTGGCGATCACCCGGTCGGAGCGCATCTCGTCCGGCAGGTCATGGGCGAAGGCGACGAGGCTGTAGGTCCGCTCCGGCCCCTTGGCACGATAGACGGCGCGACCGACGCCCTTCTCGTCGATGTCCCAGACCGGCCGGTCGAAGCGCCAGCCTTCGGCCCGCATCCGCCGAAGAAGGATTCGCAGGAACGACAGACGCATCGGATGGGCGCTGCCCATCCGGGCGAGGCGCATGACCTCCGACGGCGACCGGCGGAAGGCGGCAAGGTCGGCGGAGCGTGTGATTTCGGCCCTGTCCATCACGCCCCCTCACGCCTTTCCCGCAGGCCCGAAGCTCGCTTCGAAGAATCTCAGCCAGTTGCCGCCCATCACCGCCGCGACCGTATCCGCATCCATCCCGGTGGCCCGCAGACCGGCGGCAATCCTACTGAAATCCTGATTGTCGGCGAACCAGTCCGGCATCGGCGGGAAGCCCGGCGCCGCCGCGTTCCCCTCGCCGTAGTCGATCTTCTTGGTCCAGCGACCCACGCGCATCCATTCGACAACACTGTCCGGCTGATCCTGGCACAGGTCCGTGCCAATGCCGATCCGCTCCGGCCCCATCAGATCGGCCGTACGCGCGATCATGTCGCAAAAGTCCTGCAAGGTGCAGGCGCTGCCATTCTTCAAATGGTGCGGATAGACCGAAAAGCCAAGCATTCCTCCGCTTTCAGCCAGCGCCTTCAGCACATGCTCCGACTTGTTCCGCAGCGCCGGATGCCAGCTTGCCGGGTTGGCATGGGTGATCGCGATCGGCCGGGTGGAATGGGCGATCGCCTCCAGCGTCGAGCGTTCGGCGGAATGGCTCATGTCGATCACAAGGCCCACCCGGTTCATCTCGGCCACAACCTCGCGCCCCATGCGCGTCAACCCGCCATCCTCGGCCTCGTAACAACCCGTCGCGAGAAGCGACTGGTTGTTGTAGGTCAGCTGCATGAACCGCAGGCCGAGCGTATGGAGCACCTCGACTAGGCCGATATCGGCCTCGATGCAGGAGGGGTTCTGCGAGCCGAAGAAGATCGCGGTCCGCCCTGTTTCCCGTGCGAGCGCCACATCAGCGGCGGTCTTGCCCTGAAAGATCAGATCCGGAAACCGCTCGAACCAGCAGTTCCAGGCCTCGATGTTCAGCACCGTCTCGCGGAATGTCTCATGATAGGTGATCGTCACGTGAACCGCATCGACGCCACCCTCGCGCAGCTGGCGGAAGACCTTTTCCGACCAGTTGGCATATTGCAGACCGTCGATGACCGGTGTCATTCCGGTGCCCCCGCCGCGACATAGGCGGTCTTCACCGTCGTGTAGAACTCCGCCGCATAGCGACCCTGTTCGCGCGGTCCGAAGCTCGACGCGCCACGCCCGCCGAAGGGGACGTGATAGTCGGTGCCCGCCGTCGGCAGGTTCACCATCACGCAGCCCGCCCGCATATTGGCGCGGAAATGGTTCGCGCGGGCGAGCGAGCGGGTCATGATCCCGGCGGTAAGGCCGAATTCGCTGTCGTTGGCGAGGTGGAGCGCCTCGCCGTAGCTGCCAGCGCGGATCACGCAGGTGATCGGCGCGAACATCTCTTCCCGATTGATCCGCATGTCGTTGCGGGTGCCGGCAAAGACCGTTGGCGCCATGAAGTGGCCCTCGGTCGGACGGTTCACACGGTTGCCGCCGCACAGAAGCTCCGCCCCTTCGGCCTTGCCGATCCCGACATAGTCGAGGTTCTGCGCCAGCTGGTCCGCGCTGACGACCGGCCCGATCTGGGTGCCCTCTTCCAGCGCGTGGCCGACCTTCAATGCGCCCGCCGCCGTCACGAGCTTCTCGACGAAGGCGTCATGGATCGTCTCGTGCACGATCAGCCGGCTCGTGGCCGTGCATTTCTGGCCGGTCCCGCCGAAGGCCGCGTTCGCCGCGTGGGCGACGGCCAGGTCGAGATCGGCATCGTCCATGATCAGCATCGGGTTCTTCGACCCCATCTCCATCTGAACCTTGGTCATGTTCGCGACCGCCGCCGCCGCGATCCCCCGTCCGACGGGCACCGACCCGGTGAAGCTGATCGCATCGACCTTCGGGCTTTCAACGAGCCGCTGCCCGACATCGCGCCCCGGCCCCGTGACGAGGTTGAAGAGCCCGACCGGAATGTCCTGCTTGGCGATGATCTCGGTCAGCGCGACGGCGCTCGCCGGCGTGAGGTTCGCGGGCTTCCAGACGACGGCGTTGCCGAAGGCCAGTGCCGGGGCGATCTTCCAGGCCGGCGTCGCGACGGGGAAGTTCCAGGGCGAGATCACGGCGACAACGCCGACCGGCTCGCGCCGCACGTCGATCTCGATCCCCGGCCGCACGCTTTCGGCCAGATCGCCCTGATTGCGCAGCGCTTCCGCCGCGAAATAGGCGAAGAACTGCCCGGCGCGATAGACTTCGCCCTTGCCTTCGGCGGCGGGCTTGCCCTCTTCGCGGGCGATGATCCGGCCGATCTCCTCGGCCCGCGCCATCAGTTCGGTGCCAATGGCCATCAGCACTTCATGCCGTTTCTGGATACCCGCCGCCCACCAGACCGGCTGCGCGCGCCGGGCGGCGTCGAGCGCGGCATCGAGCTGTGCGGCACTTGCCTGGTCGTAATGCCCGATCAGGTCGGAAACATCCGAGGGGTTGCGGTTCTCGATGGTCGCGGCGCCCTTCTGCCAGGCTCCGTCGATGTAAATTCCGGCCGGATTGCGTATCATGGATTCCTCCCGTTCTCTTCACATAGACGGCGGCGTTGCTTTCAGGCAATCTTGAACAATTGAAGTTTTATTCAGGCTTTCTGAAATGGCCATCACGCTCGGAATGCTGCGTGTCTTCCGCACCGTCGCCGACCAGGGCT
This sequence comes from Defluviimonas sp. SAOS-178_SWC, assembly GCF_039830135.1. NCBI lineage: Bacteria > Pseudomonadati > Pseudomonadota > Alphaproteobacteria > Rhodobacterales > Paracoccaceae > Albidovulum > Defluviimonas sp. SAOS-178_SWC. Next base: position 3,813,397 of record NZ_CP156081.1, read on the forward strand.
CGCTCGCCGGCGCCGCATCGGTTCTGGGGCGCACCCCCTCGGCGCTGTCGATGACGCTGGCCCAGTTCGAGGAGGAGATCGGCGGCCCGCTGTTCGAGACCGACCGCAAGAACCGGCTGACCCCGCTCGGGCTGATGGTGCTCGACGAATGCCAGCGCGCGACGGATGCGTTCGACCGCTCCAGCGGCGCGATCCGCCGCCATGTGCTGTCGGGCGCCGGACTCGTGCGGATCGCCGCCGTGCCGTCGGCGACCGTGACGCTGCTGCCCGACGCGGTCGCTCGGTTCCGGCGCCTGCACCCGGATGTGCGGCTGGAGATCAGCGATGTCGACAGCGCCTCGGTCCTGCGCCGCATCAAGCTCGACGAGGCGGATATCGGCATCCTCTCGGCCGGCATCGCGGACAGACCTGCCGGCGCCGTGATCCGTCGGGACGAACTTGGCATCGTCTGCTCGAACGGCGGGCCGATCGCCGGGCGGCGGAACCCGCCGTCCTGGGACCTGCTCGCGCTGGAACCCCTGATCGCCAACCCCCTGTGCGGCCTCGTCGACCATGATAGCGTCCGCGCGCTGCTGAATGAGGGTCATCTTGAAGCGCGGAACACGACGGCGCTTCTCACCTTCGTCAGAAGCGGCCTCGGCGCCACGATCCTGCCCGCGAGCGCCCTCGAAGACCGCGCGGACGGGATCACGTTTCTCGTTCCCGAAGATCCGCCCGCCTTCCGCGAACTGCGCAAGATCAGGCCCGAAACCCGCCGCCTCAGCCCGGCGGGCGAGGCATTCTGGGACGCGCTCTGACGGCGCTGGCGCGGTCAGGCGACCCGGTCGCGCGGCGTACGGCCCGCGAAAAAGTCCACGAGGTTGTCCATCACCCTGAACCCCATAGCCTCGCGCGTCTCGCGCGTGGCAGATCCCAGATGCGGCAGCATGACGAGGTTCGGCGCGGCCATGAGCGCCTCGGGGATGCGCGGCTCGTTCTCGTAAACGTCAAGACCCGCACCGCCGATCCGGCCCTCTTCCAGCGCTTCGGCCAGCGCCGCCTCGTCCACGACCTCGCCGCGCGCGGTGTTAATCAGGAACGCGCCGGGCTTCATCAGGCCGAACCTGCGCGCGTCAATCAGATGGCGGTTGGCCGCGCCTCCGGGGCAGTGGAGCGACACGAAATCGCAACGCGGCAGAAGGTCGTCGATCGCCTCCACCTGCGCGGCGCCGGTTCTTGCCAGAACCTCGGGCGCCACGGCCGAGCGGTTCTGGACGAGGATCGTCATCCCGAACCCGTGATGGGCACGGTCAGCGACGGCCTGCCCGATCCGCCCGAATCCGATGATACCCAGCGTGGCCCCGCTGACCTTGGTGCCGATCAAGTGCGTCGGTCGCCATCCGCTCCACGCCCCCGCGCGAAGGTCGCGCTCGCCCTCGCCCGCGCGCCGTGCCGCCATCAGCATCAGCGTCAACGCAAGATCGGCGGTGCAATCGCTCAGGACGTCGGGTGTGTTGGTGACCGCAATGCTCTGGCCCTTCGCCGCCGCGACGTCGATATGGCTGAAGCCGACCCCGTAATTCGCAAGGATGCGGGTGCGGATCGCCGGCCGATCGAAGACCTCGGGCCCGATCCGGTCGGTCACCGTCGGCAGGATCGCGTCAAACGCCCCCAGCGCGTCGCGCAAGGCATCCCGCCCAAGCGGGGTGTCGGCGGTATTGAGCGTCACGTCGAACGTCTCGGCGAGTTTCACCTCGACCGCTTCCGGCCACCGCCGCGTGATCAAGATCCTTGGTCGTGCCATTTCCATTCTCCTGCCGGGCCGTCAGTTCGGTCCGATTACCGCCTCTTCGCGGGCGATCGACCAGTCGATAAGGTGGCGCCACAACGCCTCTGCCAGCCCGGGATCGAGCCCTTCGGCCATCGCGCGGGCGCGGACCTGTGCCACGACCTCCTCAACCCGCTCGTCGATCCGCGCGGGAAGGCCCAGCGCGGGCTTGAGTTCGGCCGCACGGTCGATGTACCCCGAACGCTCGACGAGCAGGGCAACGATCAGCCCGTCGACCCGGTCGATCTCGGCTCTGATCTCGGCCATCGTCCTGCATTCCACCGGCGTCATCCGTCTCTCCTTCGCAGTCCGCCCGCCTCATAGCGGCTGCGGCGCCCCGCGACAATGCGGCCCGACGTCAGGCGACGGACGAAAGCCGCCGGAGCTTTGTCGGTGATCCCCGGATCGTCCGCTCAGACCCATTTCGCGAGCGGCGGCAGGCTCATCAGCACGGCATTGGCATCATGCCCCGTCTCGAGGCCGAACTTGGTGCCGCGGTCGTAGACGAGGTTGTATTCGGCATAAAGGCCACGATGGACAAGTTGGGCGTCGCGGTCCGCATCGCTCCACGCCGTGCCCATCCGACGCTCGACAAGGGGAAGGAAGGCCGGCAGGAAGGCACGGCCGACCGCCTGGGTGAAGGCGAAATCGGCCGCCCAGCCGCCAGTGTTGAGATCGTCGTAGAAAATGCCGCCGACGCCGCGCGCGCGACCGCGATGCGGGACGAAGAAATATTCGTCGGCCCAGGATTTGAAACGCGGGTAATAGCCCGGATCGTGGGCGTCGCAGGCGGCTTCGAGCGTGGCATGGAAATGCACCGTATCCTCGGGATACTCGATGCAGGGATTGAGGTCGGCACCGCCGCCGAACCACCAGGCATGCGGCGTCCAGAACATCCTTGTGTTCATGTGGACGGCCGGCGCATGCGGGTTCTGCATATGGGCGACAAGGCTGATGCCCGAGGCCCAGAAGCGCGGATCGCTCTCCATTCCCGGAACGCCGCGCGCCGCCATCGCCGCCTGCGCCCGCGCGCCGAGCCGGCCGTGGACGGTCGACACATTGACCCCGACCTTTTCGAAGACCCGGCCGCCGCGCATCACGCTCATCAATCCGCCGCCCGCATCGCCGCCGCCGTTATCGCTGCGCTTCGTCCGCGTCACCTCGAACCGGCCGGGGGCGGCGTCCGACCCGGCGGCGCGGTTCTCGAGGCCTTCGAAGGCCGCCACGATCTCGTCCCGCAGGCTGCGAAACCACGCCGAGGCGCGCGCCTTTTCCGGTTCCATCTCTTCGTTCATTCCATCCATCCCGGCCCCCTTGCAGTTCGCTTAACAGCTTAGTTCGCGTCCCGCCAGAATGACAAATCCGCGCGGCCGGCGAGCGAGTGTTTGGCCCGCCCGCGCGGGGCCGCTAGAGTAAGCGTGTCACAATTGCCGCGAGTCGCCCGATGTTCGTTCGTCCCGCCCTGATTGCAGTTGCCCTTGCGGGTCTTTCGGCCTGCGCCGACACTGCCAACCGCTGCGGCGGGCCGGAGACGCGCGACATCAGGACCATCGACAGGCTCATCGCCGAAACACGCGCCAATCTGGACCGTGGTTATACGCAGGCGCGCGAGGATAGCGGCGCGGCGGTGAATTTCTGCCTCGGCAGCCACCGCTCCAATGTCGGGCTCAGCTTCTGTACCGACTCCGGCACACGGACCCGGCCGGTCGCGCTCTACACGGCGGCCGAAACGCGCAAGCTCGAAGCGCTTCTGGCCCGCCGGGATCTGCTCGCCGCCCGCATCGCCGCCTGTGCCCGACCCTGACCGGAAAGTCCGTCCCATGCGCCTTCGCTTCACCCTTCTCCTCACCGCCCTCGTCGCCGCCTGCGGCACACCGCAGGAACAGTGCATCCGCACCGCGACGCGCGAACTTCGAACCCTCGACCGGCTGATCGCGGAGACCGAGGCCAATCTGGCGCGCGGCTACACCTACGAGGAGCACGAAATCATGCGCCACGAGTGGACGCGCTGCGACGACTGGGTGCGCGGCACGCCGGTCCGGATGTGCTTCGAGCCGGTATGGGATACGGTCAGGCGCCCGGTCGCGATCGACCCGGAGGCCGAGACGCGCAAGCTCGAAGGATTGCAGGCGCGGCGGAAGGCGCTTGGGCGACAGGCCGATGCCGCCATCGCCGCCTGCCGCGCACGCTATCCGGAAACTCAGTAAGCCGGGACCGACACGGGATCGATCAGCCCCCGCCCGCCATCGACGGTCAGAATCTGTCCGGTCACGAAGCTCGATCCGCTTGAGGCAAGGAATTGCGCCGCCTCGGCGACTTCAGACGGGGTCGCAATTCGGCGAAGGGGTGTTCCCCCGGCAATCAGGTCGTGCCAGTCGGGGTTGTCCTTGAGCGCCGATTGCATGCTTGCACTCATGATGCTGGCAATGGCGATCCCGTTTACCCGGATGCGCTCTGGCGCCAGCGCCACGGCGAGAGATCGCGTTGCCTGATCAAGCGCGGCGCCGGCGATGGAATAGGCCAGCAAGTCCGGCTGCGCCCGCCGCGCCGCGAGGCTGGAGACGTTGATGATCGTTCCGACGGGACCATCGGTCTGATCCTCCTTCTCGGCCTGAGCGATCATCCGCTTCGCTGCCATCTGGCTCAGCTTCAATGCCGGCAGGAGGTTCTGCTTCCACATCGCGTCAATGGACGCGTCGTCGGGATTGAGGGGATCCGTCGTCAGCACCGCCCGCTGCGCGTTGACCAGGATGTCGATGCGCTCGAACGCATCGACCGTCGCCGAGAGAAGGTTCGCGAGCGTCAGTTTCTGGCTGAGGTCGCCACCGAAACAGCGGACCGGCCCGTCTTCCCCGGCCGCCGCTCCGACCTCTTCCGCCAGCTTTGCCTCGTCGCTGTCGGCAAACATGACGCGGGCGCCGCGATCGACGAAGTGGCGGGCAATGGCGAGCCCGATGCCTTTGGCGGCCCCGGTGACGATGGCGGTCTTGCCGGCAATGGACAGGGACATGAACTCTCCGGGTTGATTCTGCCGCGGCAGGTTACGGGATTTCAGTGGCGCGGGCGAGGCGCGGCCACCGGGCGCGCCGCCGTCAGCAATTTGAAGCCGCCGTCGCCACCGATCTCGGCCACCTCGCGGAAATGCCTGGCCAGCACCGCCTCGTAGGGAAGATGGCGGTTCGCGACCATCCAAAGACGACCCGAGGGCACCAGCATCGCCGCCGCCGCCGCGATGAACGCGGCGCCGAGCGCCGGTTCGGCCGCGCGCCCGGTGTGGAAAGGCGGGTTCATGACCACCGCGTCGACCGATGCCTCGGGCCGGAAGCGCGTCGCATCCTCCCAATGGAACCGAGCCCGCGGGTCGGTGATATTGCGCCGCGCACAGTCGAGGGCGGCACGGTCGGCCTCGATCAGGTGAACTTCCTCGACGCCCGGCCGGGCGAGCACTTGCGCCGCGAGCCAGCCCCAGCCGGCGCCGAGATCGGCGACCCGCGGGGGAAGACGGTCCGGGAGTGCTTCGGCAAGCAGGGCGGAGCCGTGATCGACCTTTTCCGCCGAAAACACCCCCGGCGTTGTCACAAAACCCGGTGCCGGATGCAGGTCCGTCGCGCGCCAGTCGTCGAAGCGCGGCCCGGCATCGAACCGGAAGATCTTGCCGTGCGCCTTCGCGACGGGGGCCGAGACGGCGGCCCGGGCGCGGATGTCCTTCAGCATCGTGTCGATGCCGTCGGTCTTCTGCCCATCAATCCAGACCGGCCCGCCCGCGACGACCCGGGCCGCCGCCTCGGCCACCATGGCGCGGGCCGCGCCCCGCGCGCGCGGCACGAAGATGATCGCCGCCGAAAAGCCGTCGGGCGTCCCGGCGATCTGTGGCACCACCGTCCATCCCTGCGCGACGAGGGCGTCGTGATCCGGGCGAAAACCCTGCACGATAACCGCACGGTCTTGCGGCAGGTCCGACAGATCGGTCGCGCCACCCGGTCCGAGGACGAGAATGCTGCCCGAAACAGGCAAATGGTCGGCGCCCTGAAGCGCGAGGGAAAGTCTCGGATGGGTCATGTGAACCGGAGCCCCGCCCCTATTCCTTTTCCATCGTGCATTGCAGGGGGTGCTGATGCCGCCGGGCGAAATCCATCACCTGCGCCACTTTCGTCTCGGCCACCTCGAAGGAAAAGACGCCGACCACGGCCAGCCCCTTCTTGTGCACCGTCAGCATGATCTCGAACGCCTGCGCGTGGCTGAGGCCGAAGAACCGCTCGAGGATATGGACGACGAATTCCATCGGCGTGTAGTCGTCGTTCAGGAGCAGCACCTTGTAGAGGGGCGGCCGCTGCGTCTTCGGACGGGTCTTGGTAATGACCGTGCTTTCGGGGTCATTGCCGTCCTTGCGGTCCGACAGGGTGATGGGGCGCAATGACAAGAGCTCCCTCCTCGGGATTCGGGCGCAGGGGTTCGGAATGACAATATAATCCATGGGCCGGATGAGAAAAAGGTTGCGATTACATCGGCATTGATCCGATCGACCGAAAACGTCAGATTGAGCGCCCTGGGGAGGATGCCCATGCCCGCACTCACCACCATCGCCTTCGATGCCGACGACACCCTGTGGCACAATGAACGCTTCTTCCGCCTGACCCAGGACCGGTTCGCGGAACTCCTCGCCGGCTATGCGCCCCGCGATCATCTCGAGGACAGACTGCTGGCCGCCGAACGGCGAAATCTCGGGCGGTACGGGTTCGGCATCAAGGGCTTCACGCTGTCGATGATCGAAACCGCCCTCGACGTGACCGGCGACAAGGTGCCCGCCCAGGTCATCCGGGAGATCGTCGGGGCCGGGCAGGAGATGCTCGATCACCCGATCGAGCTTCTGCCTCATGCCCGCGAGGCGGTCGCGCGCCTCGCTGCGGATCACCATATCCTCTTGATAACGAAGGGCGACCTTCTCGACCAGGAACGGAAGCTGGCGCAATCGGGGCTTGGCGATCTGTTCGATGGGGTGGAAATCGTGTCGGACAAGACCGCCGCCGTCTACGCCGCGATCTTCGCCCGCCACGGCCACCTCCCTGAAGCCACGATGATGATCGGCAACTCGCTGAAATCCGACGTGCTGCCCGTCCTCGCCCTCGGCGGCTGGGGCGTCCATGTCCCGCATGACCTGACCTGGGCTCTGGAACACGAGGAGCCACCCGCCAGTCACGCGCGCTTCCGCAGCCTCGACGATCTCGGGGCGCTCGGCGACCTCGTCGCATCGGTGGAATCGGGCTGCGGCTGAGCCGATCTGGTGGTTGTGCCGGACGTTGCACCCATATCTGCCCGGCGCGACGGGATTATCTCAGCATTGGCAACAAACACATTGAAACAAGGGTGTTTTCGCATCGCGGCAGCTGTGCTATCGTGACGCAAATCAGTGAAGCGCCGGCGCCAATGACCGGGGCATGAGGCAGGAAAAAGGTGAGACAGGTGTTTGCTTGTCCGGGGCAGTGCGTCCATCGCACCCGCATGTTCGTCGCATTCGTGCTGGCGTTTCTTCTGACGCCGATGCTTGCGCTCTCGGCACCCTATGCCGATTTCGTCATCGACGCCCGAACCGGCGAGATCCTGCATCAGGACAACGCGGATACCCGCCTTCACCCTGCCTCTCTGACCAAGATGATGACGCTCTACATCGCGTTCGAGGCGATCGAGCACGGCGAGATCACGCTCGACAGCAAGGTCACGATCTCCAAGCACGCCGCCTCGCAGCCGCCGTCGCGGCTTGGCCTCAAGGCCGGCCAGACCATCGCGCTGCGCTACCTGATCCGCGCCGCCGCGATCAAGTCGGCGAACGATGCCGCCACGGCGATCGGCGAGGCGATCGAAGGGTCCGAGTCCGCCTTTGCCCGGCGCATGAACCGCACCGCGAAGCAGCTCGGGATGAGCCGCACGACCTTTGTCAACGCAAACGGCCTCACCGCCGCCGGCCACCTCTCGACCGCGCGTGACATGACCACGCTGGGCCGGCATGTCTTCTACGACTATCCGCAGTACTACAACATCTTCTCGCGCACCACGGCCGATGCCGGCGTGGCGCAGGTCGCCCACACCAACCGCCGGTTCCTCGCCTCCTACAAGGGCGCGGACGGAATCAAGACCGGTTACACCGCGGCGGCGGGGTTCAACCTCACCGCATCCGCCCAGCGTGGCAACAAGCGCATCATTGCCACGGTGTTCGGCGGCAAATCGACGGCGAGCCGTAACGCTCGGGTGGCGGAACTCATGGATCTCGGCTTCGGAAAGGCCCCGAACCGGGCAACCATCCAGAAACCCGCGCGGCCAGAATATCTCGCGAGCGCTGCGCCCGCAGACGACGGGATGGCCGAAGCCGTGGCACGCGCGGTCACCACGGCAACCGGCGCCGTTCCTGCCGGCAAGACCATCCGTCTCAACGTCGCCATCGCGAAAAGCCCGCGCCCGAAGGCACGGCCGCTGCCGGGCACCGAGGCGCCGCCGGAACAACTGCTTCTCGCGATGCAGGACGACATCAACGCGGCCCTCGCCGAGGCGCAGGAACTGTCCCTTACCGACGCGGCGCCGCCCGCCGTTGTCGTCGAAGCGGCGGGTGCAACGGAAGCGGCGCCTAATGCCGGCGCCCCCGAGGAGATCGTGGTGGCGGAGGTGCCCGAGCCTGCCGGGCCGATCTTTGCCGCAACGACCGAAGCGCAGCCTGAAACCACGATCGCCCTCGCCGCCGCTGCCGACGGCCCGGTTCAACCTGTGGACGCCCCCCTCGACCCCGCGACGGCAAATGCTCCGACCCAGTCCCCGACGCCCCCTTCCGCACCCAGACCGGCCGAACCGGCAGCGGACATCGCGGTGGCAGCGGCCGAACCGGTCGCGACGGACCCGGTTTCGGAGCCCGAGGTTGTCGTTGCCGAAACTGTCGCCGAACCGGCCGAAGCCCCGGTCGCCATCGCCGCGCCGGATACGCCTGCGCCGAAGTCCCGCCCGGACCAGATCGTGCTTGCCTCGTTCACCCCGAATGCACCCGTCGCCGAGGAACTGGAGGTCGTGACCCGCGTCTCCACGTCGGGCGGGCGGCAATGGTCGATCAACGTCGGGCATTTCGGCTCGCGCTACAACGCCGAGCGGGAACTTCTTCAAACCGCTTTGGTCGAGATGAACACGCTCGACGAGGCGCTCAGAAAGGTCGTGGCGCGGAAGGGCGGCTTCGATGCCAACTTCGTCGGCATGACCGAAGAGATGGCGAACCTCGCCTGCCGCCGGCTGCAAGCCCGGCAGACCGAATGCACGGTGATCGGGCCCTGACCCGTCAGGGTTTCGGGTGATCGTCCCAATCGGAACTGAGGATGCGGTTCGCATCGCCGTCCGGATCGTCGTATTGCCGGTGTTTCAGCGACCACAGGAAAGCCGCAAGCCCGATCCCGCCGAGAAGCAGCGAGACGGGGATGAGGTAGACGAGCATTTCCATCCTGGCAGCCCTATCTCAACCGAAGCGCGTTGAGCGAAACCGTGATCGAGGAGGCCGACATCGCCAGCGCCGCGATGAGGGGCGTCGCAAGCCCCACAAGTGCCACCGGCACGGCGACGACGTTGTAAGCCAGCGAGAGACCGAAGTTCTGCTTGATCCGCCGCCGGGCGATCTGCGCGATCCGCAGCGCGTCGGGCAACGGCGAAAGATCCTGCCCCAGAAGCACGATATCCGAAGCCGTCCGCGCGGCGTCGAGCGCCGTGGCCGGCGAGATGGAAACATGCGCGCCGGCAAGGGCCGCAGTGTCGTTCAGCCCGTCGCCGACCATCAACACCCGATGCCCCTCTTCCGTCAGCGCCGCGACCCGCGCCGCCTTCTCTTCGGGGCGCATACCGGATTGCCAGACGGGGATGCCGAGCGTCCGCGCCAGTGCCGCGACCGGCGCCTCACCGTCGCCCGACAGCAGGAAGACGTCCTTGCCCGCGGCGATCAGCGCCCGCACCGCCTCCTCCGCGCCGGGGCGGGGACTATCGGCGAAGGCGAACTCGACGGGCGCGCCGTCGCCCTTGCCGAACCAGGTCGCGGTGCGCGCGCCGGGTTCGGCGCCAAGCCATTCGGCGCGGCCGAGCCGCACCGTCGTGCCGCGCCAGCGCCCCTCGACGCCCGATCCGGGCACTTCGCGGATATCGGTGACCGAGGCGCGGCGAATGCCGGTGGCACTGAGCGCGCCCGCGAGTGCCCGCGACAGCGGATGCGACGAGGCTTCGGCCAGCGCGGCGACAATCTCCAGATGGGCACGCGGCCATTCGGACAGGTCCAATGGCTCTGGCGCGCCTAAGGTCAGCGTGCCGGTCTTGTCGAAGATGACGGTATCGACCTCTGCCAGTCGCTCCAGGGCCGTGCCGTCCTTGATCAGGAACCCCTTGCGGAAGAGTTTACCCGAGGCCGAGGTGACCACCGCCGGCACGGCAAGCGCCAGCGCGCAAGGACAAGTGATGATCAACACCGCCGCCGCGATATTGACCGATAGCCGCAGGTCCCACGTCAGGTACATCCAGGCCGTGAAGGCCGACAGCGCGAGAAGGTGGACCGAAGGCGAATAGGCCCGCGCCATCCGGTCGGCGAGCGAGGTGTATTTCGTCCGCGCGTTTTCCGCGACCGCAACAAGGTCGGCCATGCGGTGAAGCGAGGAGTCGCGCCCCGCCGCCGAAACCCGCACGGTCAGCGGGCCGGTCAGGTTGACCTCGCCCGCGCTCACCACACTGCCTTCGCCGGCCCAGACCGGCAGCGTCTCCCCGGTCAGGAGCGAGCGGTCGATCTCGGATGCGCCTTCCGTCACGGTTCCGTCCACCGGCATCCGCGCGCCGGGCCGGACGCGGACGAGGTCGCCGACGGCCAGTTCCGCGATGGGAACGATCTTCTCCTCACCGCCCTCGACCTTCGTCGCGCGGGGCACTTCGAGCGCGGCGAGTTCCTCCGCCGCCGACCGGGCCGCAGCGCGGCTGCGGTAATCGAGGTAGCGGCCCGCCAGCAGAAAGAAGCACAAGGACACCGCCGCGTCGAAATAGGCGTGGCGGCCGCCTTCGAAGGTCTCGTAGAGGGAGACCGTCGAGGCGAGGATCAGCGCCAGAGAGATCGGCACATCCATGCCGAGGCGGCGCGCCTTGAGCGAGGTCCAGGCCGAGGCGAAGAACGGTTGCCCGGCAAAGGCGAGTGTCGGCAGCGCGATGGCCGCCGAAATCCAGTGGAACAGATCGCGCGTCGCGGCCTCCGCGCCGGACCAGACCGCCACGGACAAGAGCATGATGTTCATCATCGCAAAACCCGCGACGCCGAGCCGCATCAACAGATCGCGGCCCCGCTTGTCGGTTTCCGTCACCGACAAAAGACCGGGATCAAGCTCGTGCGCCGGGTAGCCGATGGTCTTCAGCCGGGCGATCACGTCGTCCGCCGTGACCTCCGGCCCGGCCGCGACCGAAACGCGCTTCAATGTCAGGTTCACCCGCGCCGACGTCACCCCCGGCATCGCCGCCAATGTGCGCTCCACATCCGAGATGCAGGCCGCGCAATGCGCGGTCGGCAGCGACAGGATCAGGCCCGTCGCCTTTTCGGCCCTCCGCGCGGCGACGGCTTCGGCGGCGGGGGCCGCGACGCAGGCAGGACAGGCCGAGATCGAGGGCGCGGCCGAGGACATGGGTCAGCCCTTCACGAAAAGATCGAGACGCTGGTGGAACCGCGTGCCGTCCTCCGCGAAGGCTTCGAGAAGGATCATCCACTTGCCCGGGGCGAGATCGGCCGGCGCCACGTAATCGCCGTTCCGCCAGGCGAAGTCCGGCTTCAGGTCGTCGGACGCCTCTGTAGTGCGCCCGACCGTGGCCGAAAGCCGCTCCACCCGGACCGGCAGCCCGTCGGCGTCACGGAAGGCGAGCCGCAACTCGCCGGCCTCGTAGGTATGGCCAAGGGTCCAGCCGAGCGCCTCCTGCGCGGCGCGCTCGGCATCGAAGGTCTGGCTCGCGACATAGGAGTTCTTCACTTCGAGTCCGGGGAAGGTGCCGATGGCCTTCACCGCCATCAGCACGTTGACCCCGATGATCACCGCGAAGGCCGACGCGGCGATCAGGAAGACCTTGCGTCCGGTCAGAGGTGCGGCCATGTCACTGTCCCTTCCCGTTGAAGACCGTGTCGACACTGACGCGGTCCGTGCTTTCCAGATCCTCGACCCAGAGCCGGACCGCGGTCCGGTCCTCGGTCGCAGCCGGGCTCCCGGCCCGCGCGGTGACATAGACCCGCTCCGTCTGGGTCTGGTCCGCCGCGACCGTCACGACCATCTGTTCCGTTCCCTCGAGCGAGATCTGCAGATCCGCCTCCGAACTCAATGATATCTGGAACGGCCGATCCTCGCCATGCTTGTTCCTGAGCCGCACCTCATAGGTATTGCGGATCGACCCGTCGGCAAGGACGACGAACGTCGGATTGCGCACCGGCGTGACGTTGAGGTCGATGGGCGAGCGGATGAAGAGCGCGACGATCAGGCCGATACCGACGGCCGACCAGAGCGCGGTGTAAAGCAGCGTGCGCGGCCGGAAGATATGCTTCCAGAGGTTCTTCGGGTGCCCGCCGGCGCGCTCCTCTGCTTCGTCCTTCAGGGCGATGTAGCCGATCAGACCGCGCGGCTTGCCGATCTTGTCCATGACCTCGTCGCAGGCGTCGATGCAGAGCGCGCAGGTGATGCATTCGAGCTGCTGGCCGTTGCGGATGTCGATGCCCATCGGGCAGACGTTCACGCAGGCCATGCAGTCGATGCAGTCGCCCTGGCCGGGGTCCAACTCGCCCTTCTTCAGCTTGCCGCGCGGCTCGCCGCGCCACTCGCGGTAGGCAACGAGAAGCGTGTCCTCGTCCATCATCGCCGCCTGGATGCGCGGCCAGGGACAGGCGTAGATGCAGATCTGCTCCCGCGCGAAGCCGCCGAAGAAGAAGGTGGTGGCCGTCAGGATCGCCATCGTGAGATAGGCGATGGGATGGGCCTGCCCGGTAACGAGATCGACCAGAAGCGTCGGCGCGTCCGTGAAATAGAAGACCCACGCGCCCCCGGTGGCGAGCCCGATCAGGAGCCACAGAACCCATTTCGTCATGCGGAGCCGGAATTTGCGGAAATCCCATGTCGCGTTCCAGAGCCGCACCCGGGCGTTGCGGTCGCCCTCCACCCAGCGCTCGACGAGGATGAAGAGGTCGGTCCACACGGTCTGCGGGCAGGCATAGCCGCACCAGACCCTGCCCAGCGCCGACGTGAAGAGGAACAGACCAAGCCCGGCCATGATCAGCAGGCCGGCGATGAAATAGAACTCGTCCGGCCAGATCTCGATCATGAAGAAGAAGAAGCGGCGATTGGCGAGGTCGATCAGAACCGCCTGATCCGGCAGGTTCGGCCCGCGGTCCCAGCGGATCCAAGGCGTGATGTAGTAAATGCCGAGCGTGACCGCCATGATCACCCATTTGAGCGAGCGGAACGTGCCCTTCACGCGGCGGGGGAAGACAGGCTCCCGGGCCGCGTAAAGGGCCGGAGGGGTCTCTGTGGAACTCATATTCGGTTTCCTGGATTTATCCGTTCGCGCGGTCTTCCTAGGTGCGACGCAACCTCATGAGCCTTGATATAGGTCAAAATCGCTGCCGGGAATGCGGCGAATGCACCCGCCCGGCGAAGGCCGGACGGGTTTCAGGGCTTGGCGTGATGCGCGTCCCGGCATTGAATAGGGGCAGTCGGGGAGGACACGCAACATGGATAAACGCAGGGCAAGGGACGCGTCGGAATTCACGGCCGCCGAAATCGGCGCATTGTCGCATCTTTACCGGGCCGAAGTGTATCGCTCGACCATCTGGCGCACGCGGCTGGACACGACCACGAACTGGGCCGTCGTCACGCTGGGCGTCGCGCTCTCGATCACATTCGCCTCGCCCGGCGCGTCGCCGATGCCATTGCTGATCGTCGGGGTGCTCATCCTGCTCTTCGTGTCGCTCGAGGCGCGGCGCTACCGCTATTTCAACGTATGGCGCGCCCGGTCGCGCTGGATTGAAAAGCACTTCTTCGCGCCGATGCTGACCGATGGCGACCTGCACACCGAGGAGGACTGGCAGGGCATATTGGCAAACGATTACCTGCACCCCGCCTATCACATCGGCTTCATGACCGCGCTGGCCCGGCGCGTTCGGCGCAACTACCTCTGGATTCTCGGAATTCAGGCCATCGCCTATATCGGCAAGCTCGTCATCCACCCGTTTCCGGTTCAAAGTCTGGAGGACTTCACCGGCCGCGCCGCGATCGGGCCTCTTCCCGGCGGGATCGTGCTGTTCCTCGGGGCGGTCTACTGCATCGCGGGCGCGGGCCTGGCCTTCTGGGTCGCCCAGGCGGATGCGCGGCGCGCGAAGGTCAGGGGTGCGAATGCCGAAGCAATGGGTTAAAAGAAGAGAAAGGCACCGGCGCCCCCAGGAAACGCGCGAACAGGACGGGGCGCCGATGCTCTCCACCCGGGGGGGCCTGAGCCCCCCCGAATTCTTTTACTCGCCGCCACCGCGGCTGTGGACCCAAGCCGCGACCGCGCGGATATCGGCCTCGGACAGGCGTCCGGTCCAGGCGGGCATCACACCGAAACGGGCATTGGTCACCGAATCAGTGATCGCCGTTTGATCGCCGCCATAGAGCCATATTGCGTCGGTGAGATTCGGCGCGCCTTGACTTCTGTCACCTGTCCCGTCCTCGGCGTGGCAGGCCGTGCAGTTGTCGGCAAAGACCGTCGCGCCCTCAGCCGCAAGCGCCGCATCATGTTCCTGCCCGGAAATCTGCAGGACATATTGCGCGACCTGGTCGATCTGCTCCGGCTCCAGCAATTCGTCGGCGCCGAATTTCGGCATTTCGGAATAGTGGGCGTCCGGATCGGTCGTGTTGCGGATGCCGTGGCTGATCGTGGTGTGGATGTCCTCGATCGTGCCGCCCCAGAGCCAGTCGTTGTCCAGCAGGTTCGGGTATCCGACCGCACCCGCCGCGCCCGAGCCGTGGCACTGCGCGCACCAGGTGCGGAACACGGCGCCGCCGGCATTCTGGGTGTAGTTGACCAGTTCCGGGTCGGTGGCGATCGCGGTCAGATCGGCCGCGACCAGCTTCGCCTCGATCGGTGCGTTGGCATCCTCGTAGCGCTGGATCTCAACGGCGACGTCGGCGCGCGTATCCTGGCCGAGAAGGCCTTGCGTCGCACTCGATACAAGCGGCCAGGCCGGATACGCGATAGTATAGAGGACACCCCAGATGATGGTCAGGTAGAAGGTCCAGAGCCACCAGCGCGGCAGCGGATTGTTGAACTCCTGGATGCCGTCCCATTCGTGGCCGGTCGTTTCAGGATCGACCTTGGAGGTCTGTACGGGTCTCTTGCTCATTTCAACGCCTCCTGCGCCTTGGCGCCGATGCCCCCCGTCGCGCCATTGTCTCGCGCGGGTTTGTCTTCATGCCGGAACGGGATATTCGCGATGTCCTCGTGGACGCGCCGCGATCCGGGCCGGAAGGCCCAGAACACGACGCCGAGGAAGATCAGTGTAAGTGCCAGAAGCACCCAGCTGTCGGCGAATTCCCTCAGAAGCGAATAGATGTCCATCGCCCCCTCCTCAGCGGTTCGGGTCGGGCTGGAAGGTCGTGAAATCGACCATCGTCCCCAGAACCTGCAGATAGGCGATCAGCGCATCCATTTCGGTGATGCCCGGCTGGCCGTCGAAGTTCGACACGTTGGCCCCCGGATAGCGCTCGATCAGACCGTCGGTGTCGGCATCCGGATCGGCCTGTGCGGCGAAGTCGGCCTTGGCCAGTTCGATCATCTCCGACGTGTAGGGCACACCCACCAGCGCATCCGTGCTCAGCCGCTCGTCGATATGGGTCAGCTCGATCAGGCGGTTGGCGAGGAAGCCGTATTTCGGCATCACCGATTCCGGCACGACCGATTGCGGATCGGTCAGATGGTCGACATGCCACTCGTCGGAGTAGCGGCCGCCCACCCGGGCCAGATCCGGCCCGGTGCGCTTCGATCCCCACTGGAACGGATGGTCGTACATCGATTCCGCGGCGAGGCTGTAGTGCCCGTAACGCTCCACCTCGTCGCGCATCGGGCGGATCATCTGGCTGTGGCAGACGTAGCACCCTTCGCGGATGTAGATGTCGCGGCCGGTCAGTTCCAGCGGCGTGTAGGGCCGCACCCCCTCGACCTTCTCGATCGTGTTCTCGAGATAGAAGAGCGGTGCGATCTCCACGATTCCCCCGACCGTGACCACCGCGAAGGCGCCGATCAGAAGGGCCGTCGCATTGGTCTCAAGGAACTTGTGCTTGTCAAGAATACCCATGATCCGGGCCCCCTTATTCGGCCGGGACAGCGTTGGAAGCGCCAGCCACGGCCGGCTGCTTCGCAACGGTTGCCCAGAGGTTGTAGACCATGATCAGCGCACCGGCGAGGAAGAGAACCCCGCCCAGACCGCGCACGACGTACATCGGGAACTTCGCGGCCACGGTGTCGGCGAAGGCGTTCACGAGGAAGCCCTGGCTGTCGACTTCGCGCCACATCAGGCCTTCCATGATGCCCGTCACCCACATCGAGGCGGCGTAGAGCACGATTCCGATCGTGGCGAGCCAGAAGTGCCAGCTCACGAGGCTCAGGCTATAGAGCCGCTCGCGGTTCCAGAGGCGCGGCACGAGGAAGTAGAGCGCGCCGAAGGTGATCATGCCGTTCCAGCCAAGGGCGCCGGAATGAACGTGGCCGATGGTCCAGTCGGTGTAGTGGCTGAGCGAGTTCACAGCCTTGATCGACATCATCGGACCTTCGAAGGTCGACATGCCGTAGAAGCCGACGGACACCACCATCATCCGGATGATCGGATCGGTGCGCAGCTTGTCCCAGGCGCCCGAGAGCGTCATCAGGCCGTTGATCATGCCACCCCAGGAGGGCATCCAGAGGATGATCGAGAACACCATGCCCAGCGTCGAGGCCCAGTCGGGCAGCGCGGTGTAGTGCAGGTGGTGCGGACCGGCCCAGATATAAAGGAAGATCAGCGCCCAGAAGTGGATGATGGAGAGTTTGTAGGAATAGACCGGGCGCTCGGCCTGCTTCGGCACGAAATAGTACATCATGCCGAGGAAGCCCGCGGTCAGGAAGAAGCCCACGGCGTTGTGGCCGTACCACCACTGCGTCATCGCATCCTGCACGCCGGCGAAGACCTGCACCGACTTGGAGCCGAAAATGGAAACCGGAATGGCGAGGTTGTTGACGACATGCAGCATCGCGACCGTCACGATGAACGACAGGTAGAACCAGTTCGCGACGTAGATATGCGGCTCTTTCCGCTTGATGATCGTGCCGAGGAAGACGGCGAGATAGGCGACCCAGACGATGGTCAGCCACCAGTCCACGTACCATTCGGGTTCGGCGTATTCCTTGGACTGGGTGGCGCCGAGGATGTAGCCGGTCGCGGCCAGAACGATGACGAGCTGGTATCCCCAGAAGACGAACCAGGCGAGATTGCCGCCCCAGAGGCGGGCAGCCGACGTGCGCTGGACGACATAGAAGGACGACATGATGAGCGCGTTGCCCCCGAAGGCGAAGATCACCGCCGAGGTATGCAGCGGCCGGAGCTTGCCGAAATTCAGGTAGCCATGCGTGAGTTCGGAAAAGTTCAGCGCCGGAAAGGCAAGCTGAAAGGCAATCGTCACACCGACAAGAAAGCCGACCACCCCCCAGAGCGAGGTCGCGATCACGCCGGCGCGCACCACGCCATCATTGTATTCGTTGACCGGCGCCGACAGGCTCTCGCCCGTATGGCGCAAGACCCAGAGAAAGGTCAGTGCCGCGGCGAGCATCACCGTCAGCGCGTTCACCATATAGGCCAGGTCGTGCGCGTAATTGGCGGCAATCGCGGCAAGAACCGTGATGGCGCCAAGCACGGCAAGCTTGATGTAATCCCACATGTCAGCGTTCCCTCGTCATGCCTTATACGCCCGATTCGCTAACGCCCGGGCGGCCTTAGATTGGTCGGGTTTTGGACGCGGGGCGAGGGAGACGCCTTGATCTGGGTCAAATCTTCCGCCCGCCGCGCTTGATCCGTGTCAAAGCCCGCACCTCGGCGATCCCGCTAATCTCGCGTTCACACCTGCAGGTGTATCAAAAGGAGAAGTCCGATGGCCTTCAAGTCCATTCTCACGATCGTAACCGACCCGAAGGGCGCGGCCTCCCAGATCGACGCCGCCGTCGCGCTGGCCAGGCGCGAGGACGCCCACCTCGACGTGCTTTGCATAGGCGTCGACCGCACCCAGACCGGATATTACTACGCTGGTGCCACGGCGATCCTGACCCAGGAAGCCTACAATCAGGCCAAGGAGGAGGCCGCAGCCGCCGAAGCCGCCGTGCGCGAGCGGCTGAAACCCGAGGATATCCGCTGGGGTGTCGACACCGCCGTCGCCCAGATCGGCGCGCTCGGCGGGCCGGTGGCGATGCTCGCCCGGTTCTCCGACCTCGTGGTGCTCTCCAAACCCTACGGAAAGAGCGGCAACCAGGCCGCCGAAGCGATCCTTGAAGCCGCGCTCTTCGAGGGGCGCGCGCCCGTTCTCGTCCTTCCGGACGGATACGAAGCCGCCGATTTCGGCAAGCGCGTCGTGCTGGCCTGGAACCAGAGCGACGAGGCGCTGATCGCCACCCGCGCGGCCATGCCGTTGCTCAAGGCCGCGACGGCCGTCGACATCACGATCATCGACCCGCCGAGCCACGGACCCGAACGCTCCGATCCCGGCGGGATGCTATCGCAGCTTCTCGCGCGCCACGGTGTGCATGCCGAGGTGTCGGTGCTGGCAAAGACCCTGCCGAAGACCTCCGAAGTCCTGTCCCGGCACGGCCGCGACATCAATGCCGACCTGATCGTGATGGGCGCCTACGGACATTCCCGCTTCCGCGAGGCGATCCTTGGCGGCGCCACGCGCAACATGCTGGAAATGGCCGAGGTTCCGGTCTTCATGGCGCATTGAGCCGCACGGCAATGAAAAGGTAAGCCGGGTCCGGCTTGCCTGTCACCGTCAGATCACCTCGACCGCCCCGGCATAGGCCGCGACGATATGCTCGTCGGCATGGGCAGCGAGCGCCGCGATCTCGCGCAGTTGATCTTCGTTCAGAACCCCCTCCTCCGGCGCGGCCTCGATCGCCGAAAGCGCCGCGGCGCGGGCTTCGTCGAAAGCACCGCGGCGGCCGGATTTCTCGTAGTCGTCACGACCCCGACGCAGGAAAACGGACGGCGACAGCTGATCCCGGCAGGTCTGGATCGTATGCGGGCTGTCGAGGAAATGCCCGCCGGTGCGGATCTTCAGCATCTCCTCCCAGTTCATGTCCTCCTCGGCGAGCGAGGGCTTGCGGATGAACCGCCGCATCATCGCGCCGATCTCGTTGTCGAGCACCGCCTGAACCGGGCTGAACACGGTCGCGCATTCAAGCTGCCCGACCCCGCCGAGGATGTCCGCCCCGGCCAGCGCCACCGTCTCGCCGATGAGCGCGCGTTCGGCCATCGACTGGAGATCGACATCGGGCGTGTCCGACCCCGACCCGTAGGTATGGGTCAGCATGCCGAATCCGTCCTTCATCAACTGGATCGACATGTTCGCGGCCTGAAGGCTCTCGACGCAGGACTGGAGCGCGGATCCCGTCCGCATGTCGAGCGTGAACATCAGGGGCGTCGCGATCACCGGAATGCCCGGCGACAGCACATGGGCCATGACCGTCATCCCGACGATCTCTGCCGCCGCCATCACCGCCATCGACGGCACCGACAGGGGCGCCGTGCCGCCCGAGGAGGGCAGCGAGCAGGCATGGAGCGGCACGCCGTATTGCCCCGCCGCGATGATCACCTGCGTGTCCATGAACTTGAATTCGAGGGGGGTGAAGGAACAGGTGATGGCGCTGGTGATCGGATTGGCGCGCAACTCCGCCTCACCGCCCGCCGCGATGGCGGCGATCTTCATCAGGTAATCGACGTTCTGCCACTGATAGGGCTGCATCCAGACATGCTTGTCGGTCCGGGCGATCAGCCGGCCGAAGCTGTGGATGTCGGCGGTCTTCTCGGGCACGCCATGCACGAAGGGATGGGCGATGAAGCCGACGTGATCGAGCGTGTTGGCCACCGCCGCGATTTCGCTCACCGCCGTCAGGTCCATGTTGCGATATTTCGAATCGCGCGGGTTCACATAGCCATGCGCGCCGGTGCCGGTGCGCATGATGAAGCCGCCGTCGGGGCGCGGCAGGGGAAGATCGAGATCGCGTCTCTTGCCGGCAAGACGGGCTGTCTTCGGCGTGGCGTCCATCGCCTCGGCGATCATGTCGCGCGGCAGCCGCAGCCGGTCGGCATCCCGGCCCTCGGTCGCACCCGCCGCCAGGAACGCCTTGCGCGCCTCCGGATGCAGGACCACGACGCCGTAATCGGCCAGAAGCGCGACAGTGCGCGCCTTCAGGGTTTCAAGATCGCCTTCGTCGAGAAAGCCGAACCGCGCGCGCGGGCCGATCGGGCTTTCCTGCCGGAACGCGGTGGCGGTGAGGGATTTGCGCACCGCGCGCGCACGGCGCGCCGGACGGCCGGTGGGTTGCTGTTCCATACATACCTCCCTGGAAACAGAGATAGATACGGCACACACCGATTAGGCTGACTGCCTGCCGACTTCAGCTGCGCGCACAGTAACAGGCGCCCGCAAGCCGGCAAAGAAAATTGCGCGGGACGTATCGCAGCCCGGGGCTGGCCGCAGGCCAGTCAGATCGACGCGCCCCTGGCGGCGGTCGTCGCGGCGGCCTGCGTCAGCCGATGAGACCACCATCGGCATCGTCGCCGGACTCTTCCAGAAGCCGGTCGAAGCTCGGCACGGTGACGTGCCGCTTGCCTTCCAGCACGATCACCCCGTCGCGCTTGAGCGCCGACATCTGCCGGCTGACCGTCTCCAGCGTCAGGCCAAGGTAATCCGCCATCGCCTCCCGCGTCAGCGGCAGGTCGAAGGTCATCCGGCCCTGCGGCGTTCTCAGATGCAGCGACGCCTCGCGGCGGGCGACGATCGCCAGAAGGCTCGCGATCTTCTCCCGCGCAGTCTTGCGGCCGAGCAGAAGCATCCATTCCCGCGCCGCGTCGAGTTCGTCGAGCGTCATCTCAAGCAAGCGCTGGCCGATATGCGGCGTGCGCCCCATCAGTTCCTCGAACGGCTTCTTGCGGAAGCAGCACATGAGAAGATCGGTCGTGGCGATGACGTTGTAGGGCGCCTGGTCGCGGCCCGGCCGCCCGACGAAATCGGACGGGAAGAGGAGCCCGACGGTCTGGGTTCGTCCGTCCTCCATCACCTGGGTCAGCGTCGCGACGCCGGTGACGACGGAAGCGACGAAATCCATCCGGTCACCGGACCAGATCAGCGTCTGCCCGGCTTCGAAGCTGCGATAGAACTTGATCGAGTCGAGGGACTCCAGCTCGTCCGTTTCGCAGCGCGCGCAGACGGCCCGGTGCCGGATCTGGCAGTTGCCGCAACTCGGCGCGCTAGGAGGGGTTTCGTGAATTGTCATGCGCATTTTTGACTTGGGTCAAGTTGGAGAACAAAGACTCTGGCTAAAGCTAGGCATATGGAAGCTGAATCGCAACTTACGCGGCTCGGACTATTTGACGCGCGTGTCCCGCGCTATACTAGTTATCCGACCGCCCCGCATTTCAATTCGTCCGTCGGCGCCGAAGATTTTCGCGCATGGGTGGAAAACATCGCAGAGGGCGCGCGAATATCGCTTTATCTGCATGTTCCGTTCTGTCGCAGGCTTTGCTGGTTTTGCGCCTGCCGGACACAAGGCACCACTTCCGACGATCCGGTCCGGGCCTATGCCGAGGTGCTCAAGGCGGAACTGGCGATTTTGAAGGCGCATCTGCCGAAGGGCGTGACCCTGTCGCGGCTTCACTGGGGTGGCGGCACGCCGACGTTGATGCCGCCCGAGGTCATGCAAGAGGTGGCCGGGACGGTCTTCGACATCGTGCCTCTGGGCGACGGCGCGGAGTTCTCGGTCGAGATCGACCCGAACGAGATCGACGATGCCCGGCTCGATGCGCTGGCGGCGGCGGGGATGAACCGCGCCTCGATCGGGGTTCAGGACTTCGAACCGGCCATCCAGAAGGCGATCGGCCGCGATCAGAGCTTCGAAATCACGAAGATGGCCATCGACAAGCTGCGCGAGCGGGGCGTCGCCTCTCTGAATGCCGATATCCTCTTCGGTCTGCCGCATCAGAACCGCGAGCGCATCGCGGCCTCGGTGCAGAAGCTCCTCTCGCTCGCCCCCGACCGTGTCGCGCTTTACGGTTATGCCCATGTGCCGTGGATGGCGCGGCGGCAGGTGATGATTCCCTCCGACGCCCTGCCCCGGCCCGAGGAACGGCTGCAACTTTTCGAGACCGCGCGCGACCTCTTCGTCGCCGACGGGTATGACGAGATCGGAATCGACCATTTCGCCCTTCCCGGCGACGGGCTCGCGGTCGCGGCGCGGGAAGGCCGGCTGCGCCGGAACTTCCAGGGCTACACAGACGACCTCGCCGATGTGCTGATCGGCCTCGGCGCCTCCTCGATCTCGCGCTTTCCGCAAGGCTACGCGCAAAACGCCCCCAGCACCTCCGCCTATACCCGCGCCATCCGCGACGGGCGGTTCGCCACCGCGAAGGGACACGCCTTTGCTGGCGAGGATATCCTGCGGGCCCGGCTGATCGAGGCGCTGATGTGCGATTTCCGCATCGACGCCGGGGAAATCAGGGGCCGGTTCGGGCTGACCGAGGCGCAACTCGCCGGGCTTTTCGCCCCCGCCGCGCGGGAATTCGGCGACATGGTGGAAGTCAGCGCCGCGGGTCTCTTCATCCCCGAACGCGCCCGCCCGCTGACCCGGATGATCGCCCGCACGTTCGACGCCTACGATCTGTCGAAAGCCGGACACAGTCCGGCCGTCTGACCGCCCCCATCCCGAGGTCAGCCGCCGGCGCCCTCGACGAAGTCGATGAGACGCGGAAGGCAGTGACGTTTCAGGTCGTACCCCTCCACGATCGTCTTTCGCGCCGCCGCGCGAAGCGGCAGCGCCGCCCCGGGATCGGCCAGCGCCTCGATCAGCGCCCGCGACCAGCCCGCGATGTCGAAGAAATCGACGAGCCGCCCGTTCTCGCCGTCGCGGATCAGCTCTTCCACCGGCGCAGTGCGAGAGCCGACGACCAGCGCCCCGGCGCTCATCGCCTCCAGCATCGACCACGACAGGACGAAGGGATAGGTCAGGTAGGCGTGGACCCGCGTCACCCGCATCAGCGACAGGAAACCGGCATAGGGCACCTGGCCGAGGAAATGCACCCGGCTCTGGTCGAGCCTGTCGCCCACCTGGTCGAGGAAGATCTGCTTCCAGCTTCTCCCCTGCCCCGGCGAAGGACCATAGCTTTGCCCGTCGCCGCCGACGATCACCACCTGCGCCTCCGGTCGCGCCGCCAGCACCTCGGGCAGCGCCCGCATGAAGACATGGTAGCCGCGATAGGGCTCCAGGTTGCGGTTTACGAAGCTGATCACCTCGTCGCCGGCGCGAAGGACCCTGCCGCCGGGAAGTGTCAAGCTGGCGGCCGGGTCGGGGCAGACGCGGTCGGTGTCGATGCCGTCATGGACCACGCTGATCCGGTCGCGGAACTCCGCAGGGAAGGTCGAGGCTTGCCACTTCGTCGGCGAGAGTGCCGCATCGGCCTCGGCGAGGGCCATCAGCAGATGGGTCTTCCGCGCCGAGGTCCGCAGGCGCGGCGCCATCCCGCCGCGATGGAATTCCTTGTCGAAATCGGTGTCGTAGCCGGTGGTGTGATAGAAGAATTCCGCATAGGTCAGGTGCCGCGCCCGCGGCCAGACCTCGCGCAGGAACAACGTCTCGCCCCAGCCGCCATGCCCGAAGACGACGTCGGGAACGAAACCCTTGTCCCGCGTAAGCTGGACCGCCGCGCGCGCAACCGAGGCGCCGCGCTCGGCCGCTTCGGCATAGGTCTTGCCCAGCCCTTCGGCCTTCGTCTCCTGCGGCGTCCGGTAGCGCAGGACCGGCACCGGCGACGGCCGCGCGTTGGTCTCGGTCGTCAGACCCACGACCTGATGGCCCCGCGCCGCCAGCGCCGGCGCGAGGTGAAGGAACTGGCCGGGGAAGTTCTGGTGGACGAACAGGATCTTCATGCCGCGCCCGCGTCGCCCGTCCCGAACGCCGCCGCCATCAGCTCGCGCGTGTAGTCCGACTTCGGCGTGTCGAAGATCGCGGCGCTGGTGCCTGCCTCGACCACATCGCCCGCCTTCATCACGATGATCTTGTGCGACAACGCACGGATGACCCGCAGGTCGTGGCTGATGAACAGGTAGGCCAGCCCGTAGCGCCGCTGGAGCGAGCGCAGAAGCTCCACGATCTGGACCTGCACCGTCATGTCGAGCGCCGATGTCGGTTCGTCCAGCACCACCACCTTCGGCCGCAGGATCATCGCGCGGGCGATGGCGATGCGCTGACGCTGCCCGCCCGAGAATTCGTGCGGATAGCGCTCCAT
The DNA here is from genome assembly GCF_039830135.1 of Defluviimonas sp. SAOS-178_SWC. NCBI lineage: Bacteria > Pseudomonadati > Pseudomonadota > Alphaproteobacteria > Rhodobacterales > Paracoccaceae > Albidovulum > Defluviimonas sp. SAOS-178_SWC. The sequence goes on from NZ_CP156081.1 coordinate 3,837,771, forward strand.
CGTGGCAGGGTCGAGCCCGACCTCGGTCATGATCTCGGCCACCATCTCGCGCCGGTCGCGCCCTTCCTCGACGCCGTGCACGGTCAGCCCCTCGGCGATGATCTGCTCGCAGGTCATGCGCGGCGACAGGCTGCCATAGGGGTCCTGGAAGACGATCTGCATGTCGCGGCGAAGCTTTCGCAACTCGCGTGGCCGCCACCGGGAAATATCCTGCCCGAGATAGAGGATCGGCCCCTCCGACGCGATCAGCCGCATGATGGCGAGCGCGAGCGTCGTCTTGCCCGATCCGCTTTCTCCGACGATGCCCAGCGTCTCTCCGGCCCGGACCGAGATCGAGGCGGCATTGACCGCCTTCACATGGCCCACCGTCTTGCGGAGAAGCCCGCGCTGGATCGGGAACCAGATGCGCAGGTCTTCAGTCCGCACGATCTCTTCCGCACCCTCGGCCACCGGATCCGGGCGGCCATGCGGCTCGGCGGCGAGGAGCTTTTGGGTATAGGGATGTTGCGGGTTGGCGAAGATCTCCGCCACCGGCCCCTGCTCCACGATCTCGCCGCCCTGCATCACGCAGACCCGGTCGGCGATGCGCCGCACGATGCCGAGGTCGTGGGAGATGAAGAGCAGGCTCAACCCCTCGCGCTCCTTCAGGTCGGCGAGCAGGTCGAGGATCTGCGCCTGAATGGTGACGTCGAGGGCCGTCGTCGGCTCGTCCGCGATCAAGAGTTCCGGCCCGTTCGCCAGCGCCATCGCGATCATCACCCGCTGCCGCTGACCGCCCGACAACTGGTGGGGGTAATCGGCCAGCCGGCGCTCCGGGGCGTCGATGCCGACCTTCTCCAACAGCTCCACGATCCGCGCCCGCGCGGCCTCGCCGGACAGGTCCTGATGCAACGCAAGGCTTTCGGAAAGCTGCTTTTCCAGCGTGTGCAGCGGGTTGAGCGAGGTCATCGGCTCCTGGAAGATGAAGCTGATATCGTTGCCGCGCACGTCGCGCAGCACCGGTTCCGGCGCGCCGATCATCTCGCGGCCAAGGTAGGTCACCGAGCCGGCAACGTCCGCATTGCCACCGAGAAGCGCCACCGTCGAAAGCGCCGTCACGGACTTCCCCGACCCGCTTTCCCCGACAAGCGCCACGGTCTCGCCCTTGCCGACAGAGAAGCTCACGCCCTTCACCGCGTGAATGATCCGCCCGTCCTGCCGGAAATCGACCCTCAGGTCGCGGATGTCGAGGACAGTGCTCACTTGAATGTCTTCCTCGGGTCGAAGGCATCGCGCACGCCCTCGAAGATGAAGACGAGAAGCGACAGCATGATCGCGAAGGTGAAGAAGGCAGAGAAGCCGAGCCACGGCGCCTGAAGGTTGGACTTGCCCTGAAGCGCGAGTTCCCCGAGCGAGGGCAGGTTCGACGGCAGCCCGTAGCCGAGATAGTCGAGCGCCGCGAGCCCGCCGATGGCACCGGTGACGATGAACGGCAGGAAGGTCAGCGTCGCGACCATCGCGTTCGGCAGGATGTGGCGGAACATGATCACCCGGTCGGTCACACCGAGCGCCCGTGCGGCGCGGACATATTCGAAGTTCCGCGCCCTCAGGAATTCCGCACGCACGACGCCGACCAGAGCGGGCCAGCCGAAGAGGATGGTGACGAAGACCAGAAGCGAGAAACTTCGCCCGAGGATCGCGAAGAGGATGATGATGACGTAAAGGCCGGGGGTCGATCCCCAGATTTCCAGGAGCCGCTGGAAGGTCAGGTCGACCCAGCCGCCGAAATAGCCCTGCACCGCGCCGGCGGCGACGCCAATCAGGCTCGAGATCGTGGTGACGATCAGCGTGAAGAGGATCGACAGTCGGAATCCGTAGATGATGCGCGCCAGCACGTCCCGCGCCGTGTCGTCAGTGCCGAGCCAGTGGTCCTTGTCAGGCGCCGAAGGGGCCGTGCCCACGTTGTTGATCGTGTTGTAGCTGTAGGGAATCGGCGGCCAGAGAACCCAGCCGGCCTCGACCTTCTCGCCCGCGACCTCTCCGTCGGCCGCATCCTCGATCACGCCCTCGGGATCGTCCCAGCAATCGACCAGCCCTCCGGTCTCGATCAGGCACTCAACCGCCGGATCGCGGTAGATCGCCTCGGTCTTGAAGTCGCCGCCGAACGTGGTCTCGGGGTAGAACTTGTAGATCGGGTAATAAAGCTGCCCCCGGTAGCTCACCAGGATCGGCTTGTCGTTCGCGATCAGCTCGGCAAAGAGCGATAGGACGAAGATGACGAGGAAGATCCACAGCGACCAGACCGCGCGCCGGTTGGCGGTGAAGTTGCGCCAGCGGCGCTGGTTGAGGGGCGAAAGCCGCATCAGCCCGCCCGCTTCTCGAAGTCGATCCTCGGATCGACGAAGACATACATGAGGTCCGACAATAGACCGATGAAAAGACCGAGCAGGCCGAAGACATAGAGCGTTCCGAAGACCACCGGGTAATCGCGCGCGACCGCCGCCTCGTAGCCCAGCCGCCCAAGCCCATCGAGCGAGAAGATCGTCTCGATCAGGAGCCCTCCGCCGAAGAGGACCGCGAGGAAGAGGCCGGGGAACCCCGCGATGACGATCAGCATCGCGTTGCGGAAGACATGGCCATAAAGCACCCGCCCCTCCGTCAACCCCTTGGCCTTGGCGGTCAGCACGTATTGCTTGTTGATTTCGTCGAGAAAGCTGTTCTTCGTCAGCAGCGTCAGCGTCGCGAAGCTGGAGATGGTGGAGGCGACGACCGGCAGCGTGATGTGCCAGAAGTAGTCCGTGATCTTGCCGATCATCGTGAGCTGTTCCCAGTTGTCGGAGGTCAGCCCGCGCAGCGGGAAAATGCGCCAGTAGCTGCCGCCGGCGAAGAGAACGATCAAAAGGACGGCGAACAGGAAGCCGGGGATCGCATAGGCGACGATGATCGCGCCGGACGTCCAGGTGTCGAATTTCGATCCGTCCCTGACCGCCTTGCGGATGCCGAGCGGGATCGAGATCAGATAGGCCAGAAGCGTGGACCAGAGCCCGAGCGTGATCGACACCGGCATCTTCTCGATCACCAGATCGACGACCGAGATGGAGCGGAAATAGCTCTCTCCGAAATCGAAGCGCAGGTAGTTGCCCATCATTTCGAGGAACCGCTGCGGCGCGGGCTTGTCGAAACCGAACTGCTTTTCCAGATCCGCTATGAACTCCGGCGGCAGGCCGCGCGCCCCGAGATAGCGCTCATCGCCGCCCACCTGCTGCTGCTGCCCCGCATCGCCGCCCCCCGCGATGTTGCGGAAGACGTCGCCCTCGCCTTCGAGCCGGGCAATGATCTGTTCGATCGGCCCGCCGGGAACGAATTGCGTCAGGGTGAAGTTGATCAGCATGATGCCGACCAAGGTCGGGATCATCAGCAGCAATCGTCGCAGGATATAGGCGCCCATAGGCCGGTCTGCTCTTTCCCCTCGCGGCGCGTCAGTTTAGCGCGCCCGCCGCCTTGAGTGCGGCGGCCTTGTCGGCGTTGTACCACCAGAAGTCCAGTTCGCCCAGCGCATAGGGCGGCATGTTTTCGGGGTGTTCGTACATGTCGTAATAGGCGACCGTGTGCTTGTTCTTGTACCATTGCGGCACCCAGAACATATAGGCACGCAGCACCCGGTCGAGCGCGCGGACCGCCGTCGTCAACTCCTCGCGCGACTTGGCGCCCTCGATCACCGGGATCAGCTTGTCCACTGCCTCGCTTTGCAGGCCCATCAGGTTGAAGACGTCGTCGACGGATTTCGACCCGAAGGTCTGTTGCAGCTCCGATCCCGGGGTCAGGCTGCCGCCGAGATGGCCGGTGAGGATATCGAAATCATGGCTGCGGGTGCGGTTGGTCATCTGCGCGTCGTCGACCCGGTTCAGGCTTGCATCGACGCCGAGCGCGCGCAGGTTCTCGATATAGGGGTTGAACACCCGGTCGAAGGTCTGGCTGTCGTTCAGGAACTCGACCTTCAGCGTCTCGCCCTTGTCGTTGCGGCGGATGCCGTCATTGCCGACCGGCCAGCCCGCCTCGTCGAGAAGCGCCGCCGCCTTGCGCAGGTTCCCCCGGTCAAGCTGCCGCTCGCCCGACACCGGCGCCATGACCGGTTCCTGGTCGAGAACGCCCGCCGGCAGCAGGTCCTTCAAGGGCTCAAGAATAGCCTTCTCCGCATCGGATGGCAGGCCGGTGGCGGCCATCTCGCTGTTTTCCCAGAACGAATTGATGCGGGCGTAAAGCCCGTAGAAGAGCGAGGCATTCGACCATTCGAAGTTGAACATCAGGCCGATCGCCTCGCGCACACGCGGGTCCTGGAACTTCTCGCGGCGCAGGTTGATGATGAAGGCCTGACCGCTGGCGATGTCGCCGTCGTCGAGTTCGGCTTTCTTGACCCAGTCGTTCTGGACCGCCGGGAAGTCGTAGCGCGTCGCCCAGATGAGCGACGAGGCCTCGTTCCGGAACGTGTAGGCGCCGCCCTTGAAGCCTTCGAACGCCGCGTCGTAGTCGCCGAAATACTCGATCCGGATGCGATCGAAATTGTGCCGGCCACGGTTCAGCGGCAGATCCTTGCCCCAATAGTCGGGGTTGCGCCGGTAGGTGATGCGTGTGCCGATATCCATGCTGTCGTAGAGATAGGGGCCCGATCCGAGGAACGGTTCAAGCGAGGTGGCCTCCAGATCGCGGGACCTGGCCTCGAAATCGGCTTTCGAGAAGACCGGCAGGCCACCCACGGCCTGGATCAGGTCGCGCTTGGGAAAATCCGCCTTGAAGGTGAACTTGATCTGCTTCGGCCCCAGAACCTCCGCCGCCTCGACTTGCTGGCCGATCACGGCGCGGAAGCTCGACAACCCCTTGTCGCGCAGGGTTTCATAGGAAAACATCACGTCGTCCGCCGTCACCGCGCTGCCGTCTGAAAAGACCGCCTTGGGCCGCAGGCTGAAGATCACCCAGGACCGGTCCTCGGGGTATTCGATCGTCGCGCAAAGAAGGCAATAGGCGGCATCGACCTCGTCGGCGGTGCCTTCCATCAGGCTTTCGAGCATGATCGTGGACAGGGCGGCGGCACGCCCCTTGACCGTGTAGGGGTTCATCGAATCGAAGCCGCCCGAGGTCCATTCGGCGATCTCGCCGCCCTTCGGCGCCTCCGGGTTGACGTAGCCGAGATGGGCGAAATCGGCCCCGTATTTCAGATCTCCGAAGGTGGAAATCCCGTGCGCCGTGACGACCGTGTCCTGGGCCAGGAGCGTTCCGCCAATGCCGGCGGTCAGCGCGGCCGACAGGCCGGCGACCGCCATCCCCCGACGCAGCCCGCGCCCGACGCTCGCCATCACCGCGCCGCTGCCCATTCGTTCCATGCCCATAAAGTCCTCCGTGGCGCGCGATGCGGCGCGTCCGTGTCTGCCGCGACGAGGCTAGAACGTCGTGGCCCCGGGCATCAAGTTGCGAATTTGTGAGATTACGCGCGGGCGACGAAAAAGGGCCGCCCGAAACGGGCGGCCCCGGTCATCCGATATGGCCGTCATTCAGCCGCCGAGCGTTTGCAGATAGGCGACGATATTCGCGCGATCTTCGGGCTTCTTCAGGCCCGCGAAGGACATCTTGGTGCCCGCGACGACGCCTTTGGGGTTCTCGAGGAAGTCGTTCAGCGCCTCGGGCGTCCAGTCGCCGCCATGGCCGACCATGCCGTCCGAATAGCCGAAGCCCGCGACCGAGGCGACCGCGCGGCCCACCACGCCGTCCAGATGCGGGCCGGTGCCGTTGGTGCCGTCGATCTTGTGGCAGGCCTTGCACTTGCCGAAAACCTTCTCGCCCGCGCCGGCATCGGCCGAAGCCAGAAGCGTCGCGAAGTCGGGGCCGGCATCCGCCTCCGGCGCGGCCTCTTCCGACGCGCCGGTGTCGATCGTGTAGGCCTGCGCGACCTCTTCACCGCCATGCGCCACCGCGCCGGTATGATAAAGCGAGTCGGCCGCCCATTTGCCCAGAAGGAAAATCAGAAAAGCCCCGCAGAGCGCGCCGCCGGCCTTGGTTATCGTCATCGTGTCGAACATGTCGCGCCTCTACCCTGGCATTTCCTCGCGGCGTATCTACCCGCTTCCCCTGCCCGGTTTCAAGGTATAGTTAGCGCGACGAAACGCCCGGCCACCGGGCCGACGTCAAGGAGCCACCCCAATGACCGGTCGGATCGCCTTCCAGGGAGAGCCCGGAGCCTATTCTCATGAAGCCTGCAGGCAGGCTTACCCCGGCATGGAAGCGCTGCCCTGCCCGACCTTCGAGGAAACGATCGAGTCGGTGCGCCGCGGCGATGCGGACCTTGCCATGTTGCCGGTGGAGAACTCGACCTATGGCCGCGTCGCCGACATCCACCACCTCTTGCCGGAATCCGGCCTTCACATCATCGCCGAGACCTTCGTGCGCGTTCATATCGCCCTGCTGGCGGTGCCCGGCACGCGGCTGGAAGAGATCGAGCGCGCGATGAGCCACACCGTGCTACTCGGCCAGTGCCGCGGGTTCCTCACGAAACACGGCATCCGCCCCGTGACCGGCGCCGATACGGCCGGATCGGCCCGCCACGTTGCCGAACTGGGCGACCCGAAGCTTGCCGCCCTCGCCTCCGAACTGTCGGGCGAGATCTACGGGCTCGACGCGCTCGCGCACAAGATCGAGGACCGCGCCCACAACACCACCCGCTTTCTGGTGATGGCGCGCGAACCGAACCTCAAGCGGCGCGGCGATGCGGGGATGATGACGACCTTCGTGTTCCGCGTCCGCAACATCCCGGCCGCGCTTTACAAGGCGATGGGCGGCTTCGCCACGAACGGCGTCAACATGACCAAGCTCGAAAGCTACATGGTCGACGGCTCGTTCTCGGCCACGCAATTCTACGCCGACATTGAAGGCCATCCCGACGACGCGAACGTGCGCCGCGCGCTTGAGGAGCTGGACTACTTCACCTCGTCGATGACGCTTCTCGGCGTCTACCCGGCCGATCCCAGCCGGCACTGACGGGAAAGGTCAGGGCGCCCGCGATGTCAGGTGCCTGAGTTCCAGATCGGCCGCGAACTTCTGCACCCGCCCTTCGAACCGGCGGGTATAGCTTGCCCGGTTCAACCGCACTGACTGAAGGAGAAGCCGCGCCGCAAGCGTCTGCGGCTTCACTTCGAGCTGAACGGCAAGGCGGGTGCGGCTTCGCGACAGCGCGACGAGGCCGAGCGTCAGCATTCCGTTGAACCCCTTGCCCTCGATCCGGCACCGAAGACCGGACGGGGGATCGTATTCGTCCAGTTCGCAGACCACCCGCCGCATCTTGCCACGCACGGGAAACCGCAGGCTCCAGGTCATCCCGACGCCCGCCTCGGCCGCCGGATCGACCCGCGCCACGTCGGCGCCGCGCCGGAGCGCGCTCCGCTCGAACGCCGCGAAATCCGACACCGCGCCGAAGACGATCTCGGCCGGTGCCTCGACATCCTCTTTCGTGGAAAACTTCACGCCGGCAATCCCCGATCATTCCTTCCCGGACGTTCTGGCGTCAATCCAGACGGTCCGCAACCCAGTTGGTCAGCAGGAACCCCGCGATCGCGCCCGCGCGCGGGCGGCGGATCGACGGATGGCGGCCCGCCAGCACCTCCGCCATCTCGTCGCGACTGATCCAGCGCGCATCCTCCAGCTCCGCCAGGTCCAGCGTGATCTCCTCGTCCTCGGCCTCACCCGCGCATCCGAACATGAGCGAGGAGGGATAGGGCCAGGGCTGGCTCGCCAGGTAGGTGACGCGGCCGACATGTATGCCCGCCTCCTCCGCGACCTCGCGCCGGACCGCCGCCTCAAGCGTCTCGCCCGGCTCCATGAAGCCCGCGAGGCAGGAATACATGCCCTCGGGCCAGCCCGGAGAGCGGCCGATGAGCGTGCGGTTTCCCCGCGTGATCAACATGATCACCACCGGGTCGGTACGCGGAAAATGCGACACGCCGCAGGACGGGCAGCGGCGTTGCCAGCCGGCTTCAGCCACCTCGCTCGGGGCGCCGCAGGCCGAACAGAACCGGTGGCTGCGGTGCCAGGCGAGGACCGACTTTGCCGTCGCCACCAGTTCGGCGTCGCGCGGCGAGAGCGCGGCCATCACCCCGCGCAGTTCGGCGAAACGGTGATCCTCGGGCAGTGCCGGGTGGCGCTGCTCGGTCGGATCGAAGAAGACCGCCGTGGGCGGCACCTCGCCCTCGGCCGGCGCCCAGGCGGATATGTCGGCTGCGAAGCGCGGCATTCCGTCATCGAGACCAAGGAAAATCGGCTCTGCCACCGCATCCGACAGGGCCGGATGCCCCGGCCGGACCCAGCCCGCCGCCGCCCCGGCAACAAGCGGCTTGCCGCGCCAGACCGGCAGAACCCGGGCCGTTTCCTCTCTGAACAGCGCCGCGATCTCCCCCGGCCGCCGTCGCAATTCAGCCGCGCGGTCGAGTGCCGAACCGCCGAATGTCACCGTTTCCGCAAGCCGCATCCCGTCCTCCAGCTGCGCCAGATGTGACACGGGCGGGCGGGGGTTGCAATTGCGGCAACAACGCCGCGTCCCTTCGCGGATTGCACAACCTAGTGGCGAATATTTCCACCAAATTTCGCCATGTAAGTGGCGCCGCTCTGAATCAGCGGATAAGTACGCGGATGTGTCATACTAGCCTGCGATAGTCTCGACGACTCAGCCAAGGGGGCGACAATGACGTTTCGACCGCAACACCCACTGACCCGCCGGGGATTCCTCGCCGGGAGCGCCGCCGGAGCTTCCTTGATCGCCCTCCACCCCTACTCCGCCTTCGCCGCCGCCAATCAGGCCCATCTCAGGATCATGGAAACGACCGACCTGCACGTCCACGTCTTTCCCTACGACTACTATTCCGACAAGGCGGTCGACACCGTCGGCCTCGCCCGTACCGCCGCCCTGATCGACGCCGTGCGCGCCGAGGCGACGAACGCGATGCTGGTCGACAACGGCGACTTGCTGCAAGGCAACCCGATGGGCGACTACATCGCCTACGAGCGGGGCATGAAGGACGGCGACATGCACCCGATCATCCAGGCGATGAACACGCTCAACTTCGACGCCTCGACGCTCGGCAATCATGAATTCAACTACGGCCTCGACTTCCTGATGAAATCGCTCGCCGGGGCGAACTTCCCGTTCGTCTCCGCCAACGTGGTCAAGAAGATGGGCGCGAGCCCGCGCGAGGACGAGACGCTGATCAAGCCCTACATCATCCTCGACCGCGAGGTGACGGACGGGGCGGGCGAAAAGCACCCGATCCGCGTCGGCCTCATCGGCTTCGTGCCGCCGCAGATCGTGACCTGGGACCGCCGCCACCTCGAAGGCAACGTGCAAACGCGCGACATCGTGACGACCGCACAGGCCTGGGTGCCGCAGATGCTGGAAGAGGGCTGCGACATCATCGTCGCGCTGTCGCATTCCGGGATCGGCGCGGCAGAACATACCGACGGGATGGAAAACGCCTCGACGCCGCTCGCCCGCGTGGAGGGCATCGACGCGGTCCTGACCGGGCACAGCCACCTTGTCTTCCCGTCCCCGGCCTTCGACGGCGTTGCAGAGGTCGACGTGGCCACCGGCACGATCTCGGGCAAGCCCGCCGTGATGGGCGGTTTCTGGGGGTCGCATATGGGGCTCATCGACCTTCTCCTCGAACGCGACGGCAATCGCTGGAAGGTGATCAGTTCCACCTCCGAGGCGCGCCCGATATCCAGGCGGAACGAGGATCGCTCGGTCACCGCACTGGTCGAGAGCGTCCCGACGGTTCTCTCTTCGGTAGAGATGGAACACGACGCGACGCTCGCCTATGTCCGGCAGGCCGTGGGCAAGACCTCGGCGCCCTTGTACTCCTATTTCGCGCTCGTCGCGGACGACCCCTCGGTGCAGATCGTCTCCATCGCCCAGAAATGGTACATCACCGAGATGATGAAGGGCACCGAGTACGAGGGCCTGCCGATCCTCTCGGCGGCGGCGCCTTTCAAGGCCGGCGGTCGGGGCGGGCCGGACTACTACACCGACGTTCCGGCCGGCGACATCGCGATCAAGAACGTGGCCGACCTCTACCTCTACCCGAACACGATCCGGGCGGTGAAGGTGACGGGCGCCCAGCTCAAGGACTGGCTGGAACGGTCCGCCGGCATGTTCAACCAGGTGACGCCGGGCGAAGCCGATCAGGTCCTCCTGAACCCCGACTTCCCCAGCTACAACTTCGACGTGATCGACGGCGTCACCTACGAGATCGACCTGTCCCAGCCCTCCAGATACGGACCGAAGGGCGAGGATCTGAACCCCGAGGCAAACCGCATCGTCAACCTCGCCTTTGACGGCAAGCCCGTCGACCCGGCCGCCGAATTCGTGATCGCGACGAACAATTACCGGGCCTCCGGCGGCGGCGATTTCCCCGGCGCCAAGGGTGACACGATCATCTTCGAGGGGCCCGACACCAACCGCGACATCATCGTCCGCTACATTGTCGAAGAAGGCACGATCAACCCGACCGCAGACGCCAACTGGCGTTTCAAGGCACTCCCCGGAACCAGCGTCCTGTTCGACACCGGCCCGAAGGCCACCGAACATATCGGCGACCTGACGGCGGTGAAGATAGAGCCTGCGGGCGACGGGCCGGACGGCTTCGCCCGGTTCCGCATTACGCTCTGATCGGACTCGACGGCAGGGCCCGCGCGCGGCATAACCGCAGGGCAACCTACCGGGAGGTGTCGTCTTGCGTCCCATCCTTTGGGCTCTCGCCCTTGCCGTTATCGTGGCCGGCGCAGCCTATGCCACGCGTCCGGGAATGGCGGATTTCGACGCACTCCTGCGCGCAGCGATCGAGCGGCGTATCGCTACGACCGATGTCACGACCGATGGTGACGCCCTGTCGACAATCGCGCTTGTCGGTTGCAAGCTGCGCCCATCCGACTGCTTCAACCTCGTCCGCAAGAGCCTTGACGTCTCGGCCGAAGACCGGACCTTTTTCACCCGGTTCACAGTCGTCGAGGGGGAGCGCCGGGCAAGCTGCACGGGTGCCTTCACGAAGATCTGGTGCGAAAAGGGTGTGCTAGAGAACTGACCGCCACGACCCCGTCGCCCGCGCGGCCCACGCCTCCTGCGCCGCCGTCTCGACCGCACAGGGCCGCGCGGCGCGCAACCGGGCGAGTGCGGTACCGGGCGCCTCGCCAGCCTCGACCATCAAGCGCAGCACCGCCATGCCCGACCGCCCGCATCCGCCGAGGCAATGCGCCAGAACACCGCGACCGCTTGCCAGATGCGCCCGCGCCCCGGCGGACGCCTCGGCCCAGCCTTCGCGCAACGCCGCGCTGTCCGCGCCGAAATCGGTGACCGGCAGGTGCCGCCAGCCGATTCCCCGCGCCGCCAGATCGGCCGACAGCCGAAGCGCGCCATGCGTCGCCAGTTCCGGTCCCGTCGCCATCGTCATCACAAGCGCAGGCGCCCAGTTGAGGATCGCGCCGAGGTCGCCGGCATAATCGCCATCGCGCCCCGGCATCGGGCATAGCGCCAGCCTGCCGCCGCCCGCCGGCACCGCCGCAATGATGAACCCGCTCAAACCCGCCTCCCCGCACAGTGCCGGCGCGCGATGATCGCGCCTTGCGACGGCGGGATCAACTCTGGCCGCGCCGGGCTTGCGCCGGCGGCGCGTCCAGCCTAAATAGAACGTCGAGAGGTTGGCGCGGGCGAGCGCCTCGCCAACCCGGTCAGGTCCGGAAGGAAGCAGCCGTAACGAGCCCCGCTTGGGTCGTTGTCCAGCCTCTCACCCGCAACCCCATCCGCGAAGGAGTCGAACATGGCAGAGCTTGTTTCCCTCCGGGCCGGGGTTTGCTGAGACCTTAAGCTGCCCCGCCCCTCCCGACATTTCCCGCCCGCGGCCAAGGCCGCCGGGCATCGGTATCGGCATATCCCGAGGGCAGATCATTGACCCCGAACTCCCAATCCCTCGCTGACCTCGGCTGGTCGGCGGATTTCCTGCGCCAGCTCGACGACGACGATCTGGCCAACCTCACCCCCGCCCGCATCGCCGGCGTCCACCGGGCCCGGCTGTCGGCGCTGACCACGGAAGGCCCCGTCGAGCTCACCCTGCCGCCTGACCTCTCGGCAGGCGATGTCGCCGTCGGCGACTGGGTGCTTGCCGACGGCGAAACCGGCCGCGCCACGCGGCTTCTCGACCGCAAGTCCCGCATCTTCCGGCGCGCGGCCGGCGATCCCTCGCGCGAGCAGCTCATCGTGGCCAATGTCGACACCGTCTTCATCACAACGACCTGCACCGAGGAATTCAACGAGGCGCGGTTGGAGCGGTACCTGTCGCTTTGCCACGCCGGCGGGGTGCCACCGGTCTTCGTCCTGACCAAGATCGACCGCACCGACGAGCCGGACGCCTATCTCGACCGCCTCCGTGCCATCGGCCCGAACGTGCCGGCGGTGGCGGTGAACGCCAAGGCCCCCGGCGCTGTGGAGGCCCTGAAACCCTGGTGCGGCCCCGGCCAGACCGTCGCCTTCCTCGGCATGTCCGGCGTCGGCAAGTCCACGCTCGCCTCCGCCCTGACCGGCCTCGACCTCGACACCGGCGAGGTTCGCGAGGACGACATGAAAGGCCGCCACACCACCACCGCGCGCGAGATGCACGCGATCCCGGGCGGCGGCTGGCTGATCGACACGCCGGGGATGCGGGAACTCAGGCTTACCGACATGGCCGAGGGGATCGACGAGACTTTCGCCGAGATCGCCGAACTCGCGACCCAGTGCCGTTTCCGCGACTGTTCGCACGGCCCGGAACCCGGCTGCGCCGTTCAGGCGGCGGTCAAGGCGGGCGATGTCGACGCCGCCCGCGTCGAGCGCTGGAAGAAGCTCCGCGCCGAGGATGCCGAACACTCGGCCCTCGCACTGGACCGCAAGCGGAAGGGCAAGTCGCTGTCGAAGCTCGTCAGGCAGGTGAAGAAGGTGAAACGCGGGGAATGATCCCGGAGGCCACGCCTACCGTTCGGTCGCACCCTTGCCCGACAGGATGTGGCCGCGGAACTTCTCGATCCGAGCCAGGCGCGTGTCGCGCCTGGCGGCGGAAGAAAGGTTGATCACATAGCTCTTCTGCCGCCCCGGCGTCAGCCGGTGGAAAGCCTCGGCAAGCTCGGGGTCGGCATCGAGCGCCTCGACCAGCTCCTCCGGCAACGTCGGCGCGGCTGTGTCCTTTGCCGGCAGGAGGCCGGCCTCGGCATAGCCCATCGCTTCCTTCAGGTAGGCCGCGAGGGTCGGTTCGATCGCCGCGACCCGATCGTTGTCGCGGAATCGGATCATGTCGGGGTGCCTTGTGTTCGGCCCCTGCCGTTCAAGCACCCCCGCCGGATCCGTCATCAGCGCGGCATTGAAGAAGGTCAGCCGGAAGTCGCCGCGCAACGCGCCGATGATCGCGATGTTCCGCCCGGCGTGCATATAGCAGGGATGCCCCCATTTCACCGTCTCGACAAGCCCCGCTGCCCGGCAGATCCCGCGCAGCTTGCCCAGCCCCACGCTCCATGTCCGGGTCGAACAATCGGGCGTCGCGAACCGCGCGCAGCGGCCGCAGCCCTTGGTGAAGAAGTCCTCGATCTCGGTGATCATCTCCGGTCTCTCCAGTTCCGGCGGCATGTCGGTCTTTTTTCGGGGATCGGCCGCCATCCCGCAAGCCGGCCATGCTCGGCGGACCGCCGGACCGGCAAGAGCATGCCCAAAAAAAACCGTTGCGAAACCATGACGCCACCGCGTGCCGTGTAGCTACGGAAAAACCACACGTACCCTACGCGTCCGGGACGCGAAACCGACGGGCCGCTGACGGGTGGACGAGGGCCACACGGACCCTTACGTTAGCCCGAGCCCCGAATCCGAGAGCGGCCCGAACACCTTATGACCGAGACCCAAGGGACCCGCTACCAGGTCCTCGCCCGCAAGTACCGCCCCGAGACCTTCGCCGACCTCGTCGGGCAGGACGCGATGGTGCGCACCCTGAAGAACGCCTTTGCCGCCGACCGGATCGCACAGGCCTTCATCATGACGGGCATCCGGGGCACCGGAAAGACGACGACCGCACGGATCATCGCCAAGGGCATGAACTGCGTAGGCCCCGACGGCACGGGCGGCCCCACGACCGATCCTTGCGGCAAATGCGAACATTGCGTGGCGATCATGGAAGGCCGCCATGTCGACGTGATGGAGATGGACGCAGCCAGCCGCACCGGCGTCGGCGACATCCGCGAAATCATTGAATCCGTTCACTATCGCGCCGCCTCGGCGCGCTACAAGATCTACATCATCGACGAAGTTCACATGCTCTCGACAAACGCCTTCAACGCGCTTCTGAAGACGCTTGAGGAACCGCCCGCGCATGTGAAGTTCATCTTCGCCACGACCGAGATCCGCAAGGTGCCGGTCACGGTCCTGTCGCGCTGCCAGCGCTTCGACCTGCGCCGGATCGAGCCCGAGGTGATGATCGCGCTCCTGCGCAAGATCGCGACTGCCGAGAAGGCCGAGATCACCGACGACGCGCTCGCCCTCATCACCCGCGCCGCCGAAGGCTCCGCACGCGACGCGACCTCGCTTCTCGACCAGGCGATCTCCCACGGCGCCGGAGAGACGACGGCGGATCAGGTCCGGGCGATGCTCGGCCTCGCCGACCGGGGCCGGGTGCTCGACCTCGTCGACCTGATCCTGAAAGGCGACGCGGCCGGCGCGCTGAACGAACTCAGCGCCCAATATGCCGACGGCGCCGATCCGATGGCGGTGCTTCGCGACCTTGCCGAGATCACCCACTGGGTGTCCGTGATCAAGATCACGCCAGAAGCGGCCGAGGATCCGACCATCGGCCCCGACGAACGCGCGCGCGGTCAGGCGATGGCCTCGGCCTTGCCGATGCGGGTGCTGACGCGGATGTGGCAGATGCTCCTGAAGGCGCTGGAGGAAGTGGCCGCCGCCCCGAACGCGATGATGGCGGCGGAAATGGCGGTGATCCGCCTGACTCATGTTGCCGACCTGCCGGATCCCGAGCAACTGCTCCGCCGCCTGTCCGAAGGCCCCGGTCCCGCCGCGCCGCAGGGACGCGGGGGGGCGCCTTCGGGGACGACAGCCCATGCCGCGCCGGCCCATGCCACCGCCCGCGCACAGGTGGCCTCGGCCCCGACCGGGAATGGCACCGCAACGGCGCTCGCGCGGGCGCCGGAAACTTCGCTTGCCCGATATGCAAGCTTTCCGGCCGTTATCGAGCTGATCCGCCACAACCGCGACGTGAAACTGCTTCTCGAAGTGGAAAACCACGTCCGCCTCGTTCATTACGCCCCCGGCCGGATCGAGTTCGAACCGGCGGCGGACGCGCCCCGCGACCTCGCCGCGACGCTGGCCGGGCGCCTTCAAAGCTGGACCGGCGTGCGTTGGGGGGTTTCCGTCGTCTCCGAAGGCGGCGCCCAAACGATCGCCGAGGAACGCAGTGCCAAGGAAGACGCCGCGAAGGTGAAGGCGAAGGACAATCCCCTTGTAAAGGCGGTTTTCGCGGCCTTCCCGGATGCCCATATCACCGCTATCAGAACGCCCGACGACGTTCAGGCCGAGGTCCGGGCGGAAGCCCTGCCCGAGGTCGAGGACGAATGGGACCCGTTCGAGGACAATTGAGGAGAAGACGATGCTGAAAGGTTTGGGCGGGCTCGGCGGACTTGGCGACATGACCAAGATGATGAAGGCCGCGCAGGAGATGCAGTCCAAGATGGCCGCGCTGACCGAGGAGATGGATCGCATCACCGTCACCGGCGAAAGCGGCGCGGGGCTTGTGAAGGCGGTCTGCACCGCGAAGGGCGAGCTCAAGTCGCTCGACATCGACCCGTCGATCTTCCAGCCCTCCGAGAAGGAAGTGGTGGAGGATCTGATCCTCGCCGCGATCAAGGATGCGCAGAAGCGGGCGCAGGACCGTACGCGGCAGGAGCAACAGAAGATGATGCAAGAGATGGGCCTTCCGGCCGACATGAAGCTGCCCTTCTGACCCCCGTGTCCGACAGCACCCGCGACATCGAGGCGTTGATCGAGCTGATGGCCCGCCTGCCGGGCCTCGGACCCCGCTCGGCGCGGCGCGCGGTTCTGCATCTGATCAAAAAGCGTGGGCAGGTGATGGCGCCGCTCGCGCAGGCGATGGCCCAGGTCGCGACAACCGCGCGGGAATGCGCCATCTGCGGCAACATCGGCACCGCCGATATCTGCGACATCTGCCGGGACGAGCGGCGGGCGACGGGAGAGATTTGCGTGGTCGAGGACGTGGCGGACCTCTGGGCGATGGAGCGTGGACAGTCGTTCAAGGGCCGCTACCACGTTCTTGGCGGAACGCTTTCCGCCCTCGATGCCGTCGGCCCCGAGGAATTGCGCATTCCCCGGCTATTGGACCGTATCCGCGACGAGGGGATCGCCGAGATCATCCTCGCCCTCAACGCTACCGTCGACGGCCAGACGACCGCGCATTACATCGCCGAGGCGCTGGAGGGGACCGGCGCCACCGTGACCTCACTGGCGCAGGGCGTGCCGATCGGCGGCGAACTCGACTACCTCGACGACGGCACGATCCAGGCCGCGCTCCGGGCGCGGAAACGGGTCTGACGAACGGCAGGGCGCGCCGTCACCGAAAGCGGAAAGGCTCGAGGCTCTTTTCGAACGCGTCGAGGAATTCGAGCGCGAGGAGCGACGCGCGCGCGTTCGAGGGGCGCAAAAGCGACAGCCGGTGCGGCACATCCGGGCGGAACGGCCGGATGACGAGCCCGCGATGCTCGTATTCCCGCGCGTCCATTTCGCTGACGACGGACACGCCGGCCCCGGCCGCGACCAGCATGCAGGCGGCCGTGAACTGCCGCGTCTCGACATGGCTGCCGAGCCGCATGTTTCGCAAGGCAAACGCCTCTGACAGGCGCTGATAGAAGCCGCTGTCGCGCCGCGTGTGAATGATCCGTTCGTGTGCGAGATCCGAGGGCCAGATCTCCGCCTTCGCCGCCAGCCCATGGCCCGTGGGCAAGATACAGACGGTCCGCATCAGGATCGTTGAGCTTTCCACCGTCGGGTGCCCCGCGAACTCGTCGGTGACACCGCAATCGTATTGCTCGCCGATGATCCACTCGAGGATGCGTTCCGGCCTGTCCGGCTCAAGAACCGCAGTGACGTTCGGCCGGTCGGACAGGAAGTCGGCGAGGACTTTCGGCAGATGGCTCGTTGCGAAGCCCGGCAAGCAGGCAATCCGCAGATGGCCGGCTTTTCTGGTGCTGAGATCCTGCGTCAACTGGCCGATCCGGCCGAGATTGTCGAGAACCCGCTCCACCTCGCGCAAGAGGAATTCCGCCTCGCGCGTCGGCACCAGGCGACCGCTCGAACGCTGGAAAAGCTCGAATTCGACCGAGGACGAGAGCGCCGACAACAGCCGGCTTACGGCGGGTTGCGAAATCGCCATCTCCTCCGCTGCGCGAGTGATCGAGCCTTTCAGCGCAACGGCGCGAAACGCTTCAAGCTGACGGATCGGGAAGGACATCTCGGGTGCCTCGTCGCTGCGGCCCTCGCAGAGCAGCCAATGGCTTCTCATAACTCTATGTTATATTTTTTCAATATAAAATTTACTTGAATTATGAGGCACATGGGGTTCTCCTTGATTGGCAGAGTCTCAAGGCCGCAAATCGGAAAGCGGCCATTCATTTGTGGAGGAGAGAATGCAACGTCATTTCAAGGGCGTCCTTTTGGCCAGCGCGGTCATCGGGTTCGTGACCCCTGCCGCCGCGCAGACCGAAATCCAGTGGTGGCACGCCTTTACCGGCCGGCTCGGAGAGTTGCTCGAGCAGCAGGTCAAGGACTTCAACGCCAGCCAGAGCGAGTATGTCGTCGTGGCGTCCCACAAGGGCAACTATTCCGAGACGCTGAACGCCGGCATCGCCGCCTTCCGCGCGGGCGAACAGCCGCATATCCTTCAGGTCTTCGAGGTCGGCACCGCGACCATGATGGCCGCCAAGGGTGCGGTGAAGCCGGTCTACGAGGTGATGGCCGAAAGCGGCCTGCCCTTCGATCCGGATGCCTACATGGCCGCCGTAAAGGGTTACTACACGACGACCGACGGGCAAATGCTGTCGCTGCCCTACAACTCCTCGACGCCGGTCCTCTACGTGAACCGCGACGCATTCACGGCTGCCGGGCTCGATCCCGACATGGACCTGTCGACGTGGCAGAACGTGGGCGTAGCGCTTGACGGGCTGAAGGCCGGCGGCTCCACCTGCCCGCTCACCACCGCATGGCAGAGCTGGATTCAACTTGAAAACCTCTCCGCCTATCACAACGTCCCGTTCGCCACGAAAGAGAACGGCTTCGCCGGGTTCGACACCGAGCTGGCCTTCAACGGCCCGGTTCAGGTCCAGCATATCCAGGCGCTGGGCGACTGGGCCAAGGACGGGAAGTTCATCTATACCGGTCGCCGCAACGAAGGCGGCGCCAACTTCCGTGGCGGCGAATGCGCGCTCTTCACCGAATCCTCGGCCGGCTATGCCGGCGTGAAGTCCGAGGCGCAGTTCGCCTTCGACATCCGCCCGCTGCCCTATTGGGACGGCGTCGAGGGCGCGCCGCAGAACACCATCATCGGCGGCGCCTCGCTCTGGGTCATGGCCGGGAAGCCGGCGGAGGACTACAAGGGCGTCGCGGCGTTCCTGAACTACCTCTCCTCGACCGACGTCCAGGCGGCCTGGCACCAGAACACCGGCTACCTGCCGATCACGCTCGCGGCGGCCGAGAAGACCAAGGCCGACGGCTTCTACGACGCCAATCCCGGCACCGACATTGCCGGCATGCAGATGACCGCAAAGGCGCCGACGCCCAATTCCAAGGGCATCCGGCTTGGCTCCTTCGACCAGATCCGCACGATCATCGACGAGGAACTGGAGGCGGTCTGGGCCGGTGACAAGGACGCGCAGGCGGCGCTCGACTCCGCGGTGACGCGGGGCAATGAGCTCCTGCGCCGCTTCGAGCAGGCGAACCGTTAAGGTCCGCGCGGGGGCGGTTCCGCCGCCCCCGCCCTCGCTCCGATGGAAAAGCGCGTCACCTTCAAGGGCTGGCTCCTGCCGCTCCTCCTCGTCCTGCCGCAGGCGGTCGTCTCGGCGGTCTTCTTCTTTTACCCGGCGGGACAGGCGGTCTGGCAGTCGATGTTCATCCCCGATCCGTTCGGGCTGAAGTCGCAGTTCGTGGGACTTGGCAACTTCGAATACCTCCTCGGCAACAGCTACTACCGGGCCTCCTTCGTGACGACGGCGGTATTCTCGACCCTCGTCACGGTCGTCTCGATGGGCGTGGCGCTTTACCTCGCGCTTCTGGCCGACCGCCTGATCAAGGGATCGGGCACCTACCGGACGCTCCTGATCTGGCCCTATGCCGTTGCCCCCGCGGTCGCGGGCGTCCTGTGGCTCTTCATGTTCAACACCCGCGTCGGCGTCGTCGCCTGGTATCTCGGCGTCCTCGGCTATGATTGGAACCATGTGCTGAACGAGACCGAGGCGATGGGCCTCGTCGTCGTCGCCTCCTCCTGGGGCCGGATCAGCTACAATTTCCTCTTCTTCCTGGCCGGCCTTCAGGCGATCCCGAAATCGGTGATCGAGGCCGCCGCGATCGACGGCGCGCATTTCTGGACGCGCTTCCGCACCATCGTCTGGCCGCTCCTCTCGCCCACGACCTTCTTCCTTTTGGTCGTCAACGTGGTCTACGCCTTCTTCGAGACCTTTGGCGTGATCCACACGATCACCGCCGGCGGCCCGCAGCAGGCGACCACGATCCTTGTCTACAAGGTCTTCTCCGACGGCTTCGTGGGGCAGGACCTCGGCTCCTCGGCGGCGCAGTCGGTGATCCTTCTGATCGTGGTGAGCGCACTGACCATCATCCAGTTCAAGTTCGTCGAACGGAGGGTGCATTACTGATGGCGGGAATGGTCGAAAAGCGCGGATTTGGCCTGTGGCTCACCCATCTCGGGTTGATCGTCGGCGTCCTCTTCATCTTCTTCCCGATCTGGCTCGCCTTCGTCGCCTCGACCGTGACGCAGCCTGAAATCGCCCGCCCGCCGATGCCGCTTCTGCCCGGCGACCAGTTCTTCGAGAATTACCGCAAGGCACTCGTCTCGGGCGTCAACGCCCCCGTCGCGACGATGCTCTTCAACTCGTTCGTGATGGCGATGGGGATCGCGGTCGGCAAGATCGTGATCTCGATCCTCTCGGCCTTCGCCATCGTCTATTTCCGCTTCCCCGGACGGAAGGCGTTCTTCTGGCTCATCTTCCTGACCCTGATGCTGCCGGTCGAGGTGCGGATCGTGCCAACCTACGAGGTCGCGGCGGGCTTCGGCATGCTGAACAGCTATTCGGGCCTCATCTTCCCGCTCGTGGCCTCGGCGACCGCGACCTTCCTCTTCCGGCAGTTCTTCCTGACCGTGCCGGACGAACTGGCCGAAGCCGCCCGCGTCGACGGCGCCCGCCCGATGCGGTTCTTCTGGGACATCCTCTTGCCGATGAGCCGTACGAACATCGCGGCCCTCTTCGTGATCCTCTTCATCTATGGCTGGAACCAGTATCTCTGGCCGCTCCTCATCACCACCGACCCGGAGATGAACACCATCGTGATGGGCATCAAGCAGATGTTCCCGTCGGGCGACGACATCGCCGACTGGCCGGTGATCATGGCGACCTCGATCCTTGCCATGCTGCCGCCCATCCTCGTCGTCGTGTCGATGCAGAAGCTCTTTATCCGCGGCCTTGTCGAAAGCGAGAAATGACGAATGGCGACCGTGACGCTCGAAAACCTGCGCAAGAGCTTCGGCAAGACCGAGATCATCCACGGCGTCGATATCGACATCGCCGACGGCGAGTTCATCGTGATCGTCGGCCCCTCGGGCTGCGGCAAGTCCACGCTTCTCAGGATGGTCGCGGGGCTGGAAACCGTCACCTCGGGCGAGGTGCGGATTGATGGCGCGCGGGTGAACGAGAAGGAGCCGATGGACCGCAACATCGCGATGGTCTTTCAGAATTATGCGCTCTACCCGCATATGACGGTCGCGGCCAACATGGCCTACGGGTTGAAGATCGCCGGAAAACCCAAGGCCGAGATCGCGGAGCGCGTGGCCGAAGCCGCGCGGCTCCTGCAACTCGAACCCTATCTCGATCGCAAGCCGCGCGAGTTGTCGGGCGGCCAGCGCCAGCGGGTGGCGATGGGCCGGGCCATCGTGCGCGAACCGGCCGTGTTTCTCTTCGACGAGCCTTTGTCGAACCTCGACGCGAAGCTTCGCGTGCAGATGCGGCTGGAGATCAAGCAGCTACAGCGCAAGCTCGGCATCACCGCGCTCTACGTCACCCACGACCAGGTGGAGGCGATGACGCTGGCCGATCGGATGATCGTGATGAATGCGGGCGTCGCCGAACAGATCGGCGCGCCGATGGAGGTGTACGAGAACCCCTCCACGACATTCGTCGCCGGCTTCATCGGCTCACCGCCGATGAACTTCCTTTCGGGCGTGGCGCTGCCGGCGCTACCACCGACGACGGAGCTTGGGGTCAGGCCCGAGCATGTCGAATTGACGGCGCCGGGGGCGGGCAAGGTCGACGCGACCGTGCTTTACGCCGAAGCGCTCGGCGCCGAAACGCTGGTCCATCTGCGGCTCGCCGACGGCGTACAGGTAACGGCGCGGATCGGCGGCAAGGCCACGCCGCCGTCGGAAGGCTCGACCACCGGCCTTGCCTGGAGCGACGAGCATGCGATGCTTTTCGGGCCTGACGGGAAAAGGGTGCCGCGCAGCTAGCGGCGAAAGCCATTCACCCGGCGGGCCAAAACAAAAAGGGCGCGTGTCACCACGCGCCCCCGTTATTATGGGATCAGAGTGGCGGATCAGGCCCCGACCGTCTCGACCGCTTTCGCCTCGACCGTGTCGCCCTTGGCGATCTCGATCCGGCGCGGTTTCAGCGCCTCGGGCACTTCGCGCACAAGGTCGATATGCAGCATGCCGTCTGCATGGGTCGCGCCAGTGACCTTCACGTGGTCGGCGAGCGCGAAACGCCGCTCGAACGCGCGGGTCGCGATGCCACGGTGCAGATAGGTCTTCGCGGTCTCCTCGGCGGCCTTGCGGGCAGCGACGATCACGGCGCCTTCCTTCACCTCGACGTTGAGCTCGTCCCCGGAAAACCCGGCAACGGCGATCGAGATCCGGTAGGCGTTCTCATCGGTCTTTTCGATGTTGTAGGGCGGATAGGTCGGCTGGGCCACATCGGCCGACAGCACCCGGTCCATCATGTCGGCGATCCGGTCGAAGCCGACGGTCGCGCGATAAAGCGGCGAAAAATCATACGTGCGCATGGGTCATCCTCCATTGAGCGATGTGCGTCCGTCCTTGCGCAGGACCAGACGAGGGTTCATTCCAGGGCCCTGATGCGGCACCCCGGTACGGCTCAGATGTGAATGGAAATGAGGTCTGTCAAGGGGCCGGGCGAAGCGGCGTCAAGGCTTGAGGAACTTCGCCCCGCCCGCCTTGGTGTTCTGCGAAAGCTGCGCCCCGAAACCCGGCGTCACCTTCTTGAACGTCCGTTCCTCGACCGCATAGGCCGCGCGAAGCTCCGCCAGCGGCTCGGTCATCGCGGTCCCGAGGGCGACCGGCTTGCTGTCCATCTCCGCCTTCGCCGAGACCACCGAGACGATGCTCGGGACGCCGTTGCGGATCGAGAATATCGGCGCGCCGGACGATCCGAAATCAACCGAGCAGGTCATCACTAGAATGCCGGGCTGCCGCCCCAGCACTTCGCAGGCTTTCTGGAGCGACGGTGCCTCCGACCGCTCGAGCGCATAGGAGACGATGCCGACCGTGTCGCCCTGCATCGGATCGGCGCCGATCTCGAACGGCTGAACCGACGGCAGCCGGATCGGCTGGTCGAGCTCGAGGAGCGCGAGATCGTAGGCCACCCGGTCCATCCGGTCGCGGCCCTCATAGGCGTAATCGGGATGGCTGACGGTCCGCGTGACGCCACGATAGGCGACCGCGCGGCCATTGCGCCAGCCGGCAAGGAACTTGAAATCCGCCGGATCGTGACGAACCCCGCTCGTCTGGTCGTAGAGGCAATGCGCGGCCGTCAGGACGAGTGACGGCGTGATCAGCGCCCCGGTGCAAAACGCCGATCGGCCGATATCGATGCGCCCGACCGCTTCCCATCCGCGCGTTTCGTCGGCCGTCGTCAGCGCCGTCAAGGCGGTATCCTGCGCCGCCGTGCCGAAGGGCACGGTCGCCAGAATCATCGCCGCCAGAAATGCCCGCATCTCGCCCTCCGGAGTTCCGCCGGTTCTAGTCTCCGGTTTGGGCAAGATTATGGCCGCCCGCCGCCTCCGGCAAGCGGCTGCTGAACCGTTGCGCGCCTCACGGCACGGCGACGCCCGCCCTCTGCGGTCCCCCTAGGTTCCGGTTGAAAGGGCGCGGGGCTTCGGCCCGCCCGTCGCCCAGTCGAGAAGTTCGACAGTGTGGACGACCGGGATCCCGGTGCCCGATCCGATCTGCATCATGCAGCCGATATTGCCCGCGGCGATGAGATCGGGCGCCTTCGCCTCCAGGGTCTTCACCTTGCGCCGCTTCAATTCGCCGGAAATCTCTGGCTGGAGAAGATTGTAGGTGCCGGCCGAGCCGCAGCAAAGATGCGGGTCCGCAGGCTCCACCACCTCGAACCCGGCCGATTTCAACAATTGCTTCGGCGCGGCGGTCACCTTCTGCCCGTGTTGCAGGGAACAGGCGGCATGATAGGCGACGCGCAGCGGTTCGGGCGCCGTCGCCTCGGGTTTGAGCCGCGCGAGCAGTTCCGTCACGTCGCAGGCCAGCCCCGCGATCTCCGCCGCGTCGGTCGCGAGGTCCGTGGTGCGGAACATGTGGCCGTAGTCCTTCACCGTCGTCCCGCAACCGCTCGTGTTGATCACGATCGCGTCGAGGCCCGCGCCGCGCCTTTCCGCCATCCACGCGCGGATATTCGCCTCCGCCGACCCCTGCGCCTCAGCCTCGCGCCCCATGTGATGGGTAAGCGCCCCGCAGCAGCCGGCGCCCTTCGCCACCACGACGTCGCAGCCGAGCCGGCGCAAGAGCCGGAT